>JANOJQ010000067.1:0-12278 GCA_031418815.1 Lysobacteraceae bacterium | reverse complement strand
GCCTCCTGGTCATCCACCAGCAGGATGCTGGCGGCGAGGATTTCGGAGTCCAGGAGCTTCATTGCCGTTCCTTTTGGTTGGCTCGGTTTGCCGTGGACGCCGCGAACTCCATCGCAATGTCGAGGGTGTCCATCAACTCGGTGATCTTGATCGGCTTGGTCAGGTAGCGGAAGAACCCGGACGCGAGTCCGGACTGGATGTCGCTGGCGATGGCGTTGGCGCTGAGCGCCACCACCGGGATGCTGGCGGTGGCGGGGTCGTCGGCCAGGATCCGCATGGCCTCGATGCCGCTGATGCCGGGCAGGTTGATGTCCATCAGGATGACATCGGGCAGCACGCTGCGGGCGACCGCCACCGCCGTGTCGCCGTCCGTCGCCGTGAGCAGGCGGATGTCCGCCCGGCGGGCGAGGATGGCTTCGACCAAAGCCAGGTTCGCCGGGTTGTCCTCGACGTAAAGGAGCGTGCTCAAGGGCGTGTCGGCGAGGCGCGGATCCCGCGCGACCAATACTCCTTGCGCGATACCCGCGACGGGCTGCGGATCGGCCGCCAGGTTCAACTCGATCCAGAAAACAGTGCCCTTGCCCACGGTGCTCTCGACGCCGATGGCACCGCCCATCAACTCGACCACGCGCTTGGAGACCACCAGGCCGATGCCCGTGCCTTGCTCCGGCCCCGTTTCCTGGCCGAGGCGATTGAACGGCTGGAACAGACCTGCGATCTGGTCTTCCGACAATCCCACGCCCGTGTCCTCCACGCTGATCCGGATTCGTCCCTCGGTGCCGGCCGACCAAGCCACGGCCACCCATCCATCCGGCCGGTTGTACTTGATCGCATTGGAAAGCAGGTTGCTCACGATCTGCTTGAGCCGGTTCCGGTCCGCCTTCACGTGGCACGGGGTAGGGAAGCTGGGGAACGACATGCGCAGCCCTCGCGTGCGCGCCAGTTGCTCCACCATGGCCCGGCATTCGCGCATCACCTCGTCCACCGACACGGCATCCATCGTCAGCGAGAGCCTGCCCGACTCGATCACCGCGAGGTCGAGGATCTCGTCCACCAGCGCCAGCAGGTACCACCCGGCCTTGAGGATGTAGTCGATGTTGCGCTTCTGCTTGGCGGTGGGCGGCGGCAACCCTTCCTCGATGAGCTGGGCAAAACCGAGGATCGCATTGAGCGGCGTGCGCAGCTCATGGCTCATGTTGGACAGGAACTCCGACTTGGCGCGGTTGGCCCGGTCCGCGGATTCCTTCGCTTCGCGCAGCATTTTCTCGACGTGCACGCGCTCGGTGGCGTCATTGAAGACGATGGCGACCTTGTGGCTCTCCGGCCCGCCGAGGCGGGAAGCATGCACGTCGAACCAGCGGCCCGACAGTTCGCTCGCTTCCTGGACCACGCGGATTGGTTCGCCGGTCTGCGCGACCTTGCCGTAGATTTCGTACCAGTGCGTTTCGAGGTTCGGCAGGAGTTCGCGAACCCGCTTTCCCACCGCGTCATGCAGGCCGGTTTGTCTTTGGAAACTTGGATTGAGCTCCAGGAAGCGGTAATCCACCGGCTTGCCGCGCTCGTCGAAGATCATCTCGATGATGCAGAAACCCTCGTCCATCGATGTGAACAGGTTTTCGTACCGCTCGTTGCGTTCCTTCAGCGCCTGTTCGGTGCGCTTGCGCTCGGTGATGTCGCTGAGCACCGTGCGCAGCTCGAGGCCGTCATGGGCGGTTTCCGAGACGGTGGCCGCCCATTGCCCCCAGAACAGCGTGCCGTCCGTGCGATTCATCCGGAACTCGCACGACTGTGGCTCGCCGCTTTCGAGCAGCCTCTTGCGCTGCAGGTAGTAGAGGTCGGCATCGTCCGGGTGGATGAACCGGGTCCAGCGCTGCTTGAGCAGTTCGCTGCGGGTCGTGCCCAACAGGCTTGCGGCGGTGAGGTTGGCCTGCTTTATCAACCCTTGCTCGCTGACGGTGCAGTAACCCACTGGCGCCAGGTCGTAGAGGTCGAAATAGCGAGCCCGCTCCTGGTCCAGCGCCAGCTGCGAATCACGCAACTCCTCGTTCTGCATCTCCAGCTCTATCTTGTGCACCTGCAGTTCGTGCAGTACCTGTTGCACCTGCTCCGGCGAAAGGGGGCCGGTGGGTTCGGGCAGCAGCGCCGTCTTCTCCAGCAGGCGCGCCTCCGCCTGCGGCCGCAGCGACGGGTGCGAGGCGGCCGACTCGGCGTCGGCCTTGCCAGGCGAGGCCTGCTTGCGCTCGTCGCCCACTACGCGGCCCCGCCCAGCGTCCGTTCCGTTGTTGCAATGGCGTACATCTGGCCGGTTTCATCCATCAGGGCGGTGGAGATGATCGAAACCGTCATCACGGCACCCTGCTTGTTGATCCGCTGCGTGCGGTAGGGTTCGAGCACTTCGGACTCACTCAGTTGCCGCAGCGTCACCAGGGCCTTGTCACGCAGGGCCTCCGGGATCCGCTGCCGCACGTTCATCTGCAGCGCCTCGGCCTCGCTCCAGCCGTACATCCTGACGGCGCCGGGGTTCCAGGCCAGGATGCGGCCGGCCAGGTCCTGCACCGTGATGGCGTCGTGCGCGTCGCGGACCACCACGGCCAGGCGCAGCAGCTCATTGGCCTTGTGCAGGGCCTCCCGCGTCTGCACCGTTTCGCTGATGTCGATGAACGAGATCACCGCGCCTTCGATCACGTTGTCCAGGGTGCGGTAGGGCAGGATGCGCATGGTGTGCCAGCGGCCGTTGTTGGTCTGCACGTCCACGGCCTTGGGCGCCAGCGTGTCCAGCACGGCGCGCACGTCGCTCGACAGGCTGTCGTAGCCGACCAAGTTGGAGACGATATGGTTCACCGGCCGCCCCACGTCGCTCTGGATCAGGTTGATGATGGCGCTGGCGGCCGGGGTGAAGCGAAGGATCCGCAGCTGGTGGTCGACGAACACGGTGCCGATGCCGGTGCCGGCCAGCAGGTTGTTCATGTCGTTGTTGACGCGCGACAGGTCGGCGACCTTGGTCTGGAGCTCGCTGTTGACGGTGTTCAGCTCTTCGTTGACGGACTGCAGCTCCTCTTTGGAGGTTTCCATCTCTTCGTTGGTGGACTGCAGCTCCTCGTTCACCGACTGCATTTCCTCGTTCGACGACTTCAGCTCTTCGTTGGAGCTTTCCAGCTCCTCGTGGGTGGTCTGGAGGTATTCGTCCTTCACCCGCAATTCGTTCAGCAGTTCCGCGATGCGGTGCTCGGCGTCGGAATCGGCGCCCGGGGTCCCGGCACTGCCTTCGGCGCTGGCGGATCCCGCGGCCGGCTGCCTTGTTTCCGGCTCCGGCACGTCCTCGAGGATGACGAGGTACAGGTAGGGCCCCGTTGGCGCCGTTTCGGCAACGGCTGGCGTGGCCGATGGCGGCAGCGATGCGGCATGGCCCACCGGCACCGGACAAACCGCCAGGTTGACCAGGGTGAAGTGGCCGTTGGTTTTGACGCGCAGGCCGGGGCGGCGGACGATTTCCCTGGTCGCGGCGGCCTGGTGCAGGGCTTTGGCAAGGTCGCGGCGCAGGCCTTCCCGGGCCATCTTCAGGATGTTGCTGACGCCCGGTTCGCCCGGGGCCGGCTCCAGGTACATGCCGGTGCGGCCGTGCAGGTAGAAAATGTCGCCCTGTTCGTTGACGAGTGCGCTGTTGGGCGCGAGCTGCCGCAGCAGCGCCTGCTCGGTGAGTTCGCGCATGGGCAGCTTGGTCGGCAAGGTGGGCCATGGCCTGCTTGCCGTCAACGAGGGCGCGGGATCCAGGGTCGCCATGGGCGGCTGGATAGGCTCCAGCGCGCTCCGCTGCCTGCCGTGGACATGGTGCTTGCGTTGGTAAAGTTTCGCCTTGCGATCCAGCACGGCAAACGAATCGCCGAACTCGCCCACGCCTTCCGATGTGCCCAGGAACAGGAAGCCGCCGGGCTTGAGCGCGTAGTGGAACAGGGGGATGACTTTCTTTTGCAGCGACGCGTTGAGGTAGATGAGCAGGTTCCGGCAGGTGATCAGGTCGAGCCTGGAGAAGGGCGGGTCCTTGATGATGTCGTGCTCGGAGAACACCAGCATGTCTCGAAGTCCTTTGTGCACGCGGTAGCCGCTGCCGCTGGAGTCGGTGCTGAAGAAGCGGGCCAGCCGTTCCGCGGAAACATCGGCGGCGATGTTGGCCGGGTAGAGGCCGCTGCGGGCGGTGGCGATGGCCCGGCTGTCGATGTCGGTGGCGAAAAGCTGCACCGTGAAATGCTGCTTCAGCTGGTCCATCCGTTCCTGCAGCAGGATGGCGATGGAATAGGCCTCCTCGCCGGTGGAGCAGCCGGTGCACCAGATGCGGACAGCCGCACCCGCCGGCCGGTCCTCGAAGAGCTTGGGGATGACCTGGTCCTCGAGCACCTTGAAGGCGTCGGGATCACGGAAGAAATTGGTGACGCCGATCAGCAGGTCGCGGAACAGCGCTTCCACCTCGGCCGGCGTCTGCTGCAGGAACCTGACATAGCTGTCCAGCACATCGACCTGGTGCACCGCCATGCGCCGCTCCACCCGCCGGTTGATGGTGCTGGGCTTGTACTGCGAAAAATCGTGACCGGTCTGGGCGCGCAGCAGGACGAAGATCTTCTTGAGCGCATTCTCGGCCTCCAGCGTATCGACGGCCACCGGGGCGCGGGTACGCCCGTAGGAGTGCCTGGCATAGGCGATCAACCGGGAAGGCATCTCGGCTGGCGCCAGCTGGTAGTCCACCATGCCGGTGGCGATGGCGCTGCGCGGCATGCCGTCGAACTCGGTGGACTCCGGGTTCTGCGCCATGACCATGCCGCCCTCGCCCTTGATGGCGCGCACGCCCTGGGTGCCGTCGCTGCCGGTGCCCGACAGCACCACGCCGATGGCCCGCTGCCCCTGGTCGTGGGCGAGGGAACGAAAGAAGAAGTCGATCGGCAGCCGCTGGCCGCGCGGCGCCGACGGCTCGAGCAGCTGCAGCGTTCCGTTGAGGAAGGCCATGTCGCGGTTGGGCGGGATGATGTAGACGCAGTTGCGCTGCACCACCATGCCGTCATCGACCTCGTGCACCGGCATGCGCGTGCAGCGCCGGATCAGCTCGCTGAGGATGCTCTTGTGGTCCGGGGCCAGATGCTGCACCAGCACGAAGGCCATGCCCGGATCGGAGTCCGCGGGCATGCCCGAAAAAAAAGCTTCAAAGGCCGCCAACCCACCCGCCGAGGCGCCGATGCCGACAATGGGGAAAACGGCGGGGTCGGCCGTGCCCGGGCCGCCCCCTTCCGGCTCCGTCAGGGAGGACTGGCCCGCGATGGCCGTCGGACGGGTCTTCCCGCTGGTTTTCCTGGTGGTCATGTGTGCATCCCGTCAGCCGGTTGGCGCGGTCCGCTGACAGGTTACACCTGGGAAGACAGCTTGCGCCGACCGGCATGCCGGGCTTTTTGCATGGGTTGCGTGGGCCGCCTCGCCGTGGTTTCAGCCGGCTTCGGCCTCGTCCCTGTAGGCATCCACCGGAATGCACGCGCACATGATGTTCTTGTCGCCGTAAACGTTGTCCACGCGCGCCACCGGCGGCCAGTACTTGGCCTGGCGCAGGCTGGCCAGCGGGAAGGCGGCCAGTTCGCGCGGGTAGGCGTGGGTCCACTCGCTGGCGGTGACGGCGCTGGCGGTGTGCGGGGCGTGCTTGAGCGGGTTGTCCTCGCGGTCGAGCTTGCCTTCTTCCACGGCGCGGATCTCGTCGCGGATCTGGATCATGGCGTTGATGAAGCGGTCGAGCTCGTGCTGCGATTCGCTTTCGGTCGGCTCCACCATCAGCGTGCCGGCCACCGGGAAGCTGAGCGTGGGCGCGTGGAAGCCGAAGTCCACCAGGCGCTTGGCCACGTCTTCGGCGCCGATGCCGGTGGCGTCCTTGAGCGGGCGCAGGTCGAGGATGCATTCGTGCGCGATCAGGCCGTTGCGGCCCGTGTAGAGCGTCTGATAGTGCGGGGCCAGCCTGGTGGCGATGTAGTTGGCGTTGAGCAACGCCACCTGGGTGGCGCGGCGCAAGCCGTAGGCGCCCATCATCGTCACGTACATCCAGCTGATCGGCAGGATCGAGGCCGAGCCGTAGCTGGCGCCGCTGACCATGCCCACGTCGCCTTCGCCGCCGAGGGTTTTCGGCAGGAACGGCGCCAGGTGCGACTTCACCGCGCACGGGCCCACGCCCGGGCCGCCGCCGCCGTGCGGGATGCAGAAGGTCTTGTGCAGGTTGAGGTGCGACACGTCCGAGCCCCACTTTCCGGGCTGGGCGACGCCGACGATGGCGTTCATGTTGGCGCCGTCGGTGTACACCTGGCCGCCGTGGGCGTGGATGACTTCGCAGATCTCGACGATGGCCTCCTCGAACACGCCGTGGGTGGACGGGTAGGTGACCATCAGTGCGGCCAGGCGGTCGCCGTACTTTTCGGCGTTGCGGCGGATGTCGTCGATGTCGACGTTGCCGTTGGCGTCGCACTTGGTCACCACCACGGTCATGCCGCACATCTGCGCGCTGGCCGGGTTGGTGCCGTGGGCCGATTCCGGGATCAGGCAGATGTCGCGCTGGTGGTCGCCGCGGCTGCGGTGGTAGGCGCGGATGGCCAGCAGGCCGGCGTATTCGCCCTGGGCGCCGGAGTTGGGCTGCAGGCTCACGGCGTCGTAGCCGGTGCACTCCACCAGCATGGCCTCGAGCTCTTCGATCAGCTGCACGTAGCCCTGGGTCTGCGCGGCCGGCGCCAGCGGGTGGATGTTGCCGAACTCGGGCCAGGTGACCGGGATCATCTCGGCGGTGGCGTTGAGCTTCATGGTGCAGCTGCCCAGCGGGATCATGGTGCGGTCCATGGCCAGGTCCTTGTCGGAAAGCTGGCGCATGTAGCGCAGCAGCTCGTGTTCGCTGTGGTGGGTGTTGAACACCGGGTGCTGCATGAACTTCGAGGTGCGCACCAGGCCGGACGGCAGGGCGTCGGAAGCGGCGGCGTCCAGCGCCTCCACGTCGGCCTTCGCGCCGAACAGGGCCGCCAGTGCGACCACGTCCTCGCGGGTGCTGGTTTCGTCCAGGCTGATGGCCAGGCTGTGGCCGTCGATGCGGCGCAGGTTGACGCGCGCGGCTTCGGCCTTGGCGTGCACCGCGGCCGCGTCCACGCCCACCACGTGCAGGGTGTCGAAGTAGTCGGTGCCCACGGTGATGCCGGCCCCACGGAGCGAAGCGGCGAGAATCGTCGCCAGGCGATGGGTGCGGCGGGCGATGCGGGTCAGGCCTTCCGGGCCGTGGTAGACGGCGTACATCGAGGCCATCACCGCCAGCAGCACCTGCGCGGTGCAGATGTTGGACGTGGCCTTCTCGCGGCGGATGTGCTGTTCGCGCGTCTGCAGCGTGAGGCGGTAGGCGGCCTTGCCTTCGGCATCGATGGACACGCCGATCAGGCGGCCCGGCATCGAGCGCTTGAACGCATCCTTGCAGGCCATGAAGGCGGCGTGCGGGCCGCCGAAGCCGAACGGCACGCCGAAGCGCTGCGAGTTGCCCACCACGATGTCGGCGCCCCATTCGCCCGGGGCCTTGAGCAGGGTGAGCGCCAGCAGGTCGGTGGCGACGGCCACCAGGCCGCCGCGCGCATGCACGGCGTCGGCCAGGGCCTGGTAGTCGTGGGCCTGGCCGAAGGTGTCGGGGTACTGCAGCAGGGCGCCGAACACGTCCAGGTTGGCGGCGTCGGCGTCGTCGGCCACCACCAGCTCGATGCCCAGCGGCTCGGCGCGGGTCTTGAGCACTTCCAGCGTCTGCGGATGCACGCCCCTGGAAACGAAGAACAGGCTGGACTTCGACTTGCACGAGCGCTTGGCCAGCGTCATCGCTTCGGCGCAGGCGGTGGCTTCGTCCAGCAGGGACGCGTTGGCGATCTCCATGCCGGTGAGGTCGCTGCACAGGGTCTGGAAGTTGATCAGCGCTTCCATGCGGCCCTGGGAAATCTCGGCCTGGTATGGGGTGTAGGCGGTGTACCAGGCGGGGTTTTCCAGGATGTTGCGCAGGATCACGTTCGGCGTGTGGGTGCCGTAATAGCCCTGGCCGATGAAGCTGCGGAAGACGTGATTCTTGTCGGCGATCTTCCTGATCTTGGCGATGGCCTCGACTTCGGTGATCGGCTCGGGCAGGGCCAGCGGGCCGGGCGACTTGATGCTGGCCGGCACGATGGCGTCGGTGAGGGCGTCCAGCGAGGCCTGGCCGACCACGCCCAGCATGTGGGCGATCTCGGCGTCGTTGGGGCCGATGTGGCGTTCGAGGAAGGCGTCGTGTTGCTCGAGCTGGCGCAGGCTGTCGCGAGTCATGGGAATTCCAGACAAGGGGTGGGGCCGTGCATGCCGCACGGGGCGCCCCTCTGTCCTTTTGCCTGAGAGTTTTGGGCCCAAGCCTTGCTGGCTTGGCCCCATGCCCCTTCGGCGCCGGTTGGTTCCGGTCTCTCCAGAGTCGCTCGCGCGGTACGGTTCCGGGTTCCTGAGCGATTACGGGCGTTACGCCTTCGGCGCTGGCCTAGGCCAGTCTCTCCCGCACCACGCATTGAGCCGGGCCAGTTTACCCCAAGCTCCGGGGACGGGGCAGCCTGTGCGGTGTGAAGGAACACGGACAGGCCCCAACCCGAGCCCGGGCCAGCGGTCACGTTTCCACGAGCACCCGCAGGTAACTCGCCGGGATCTCGGTGCCCTGGCCCTGCGCCCGGTTCTCCGCTTCGAACAGTTGCCCAAGCTCGGCCTGGAGCTGGTCCTGGCGGCCCGCCTTCGCTGCGGATTCAAACGCGTTCATGGTGGGGCCGTAGTAGTCGCGGAAGATGGCCAGGAACTCGCTGGGCGCCCCGGCGAAGCGAAAGGTGTAGGTGGCTCGCTCGCACGTGATCCGGTGCTGGGGTATCCCGGCGGCGGCGAATCGTTCCCGCACGAGTTCTTCCTTGCCCCAGGTGACGGGGCTCACGAAACCCTCGGGCGGTGGCGGATTGTAGGCGGCGCAGATCTGCAGCACCCGCGCGATGAGCGTCGGGTCGCCCGGGATCCAGTTGCCCATCATGATCCGGCCGCCGGGCCGGGTGACGCGCACCATCTCGCGCGCGGTGTCCAGGGGACGAGGCGCGAACATCGCGCCGAACATGCTCACCACGAGGTCGAAGCGGTCGTCGGCAATCGACTCGAGCCGTGAGGCGTCGCCTTGCTGGAACCGAAGCTTGGGCAGCTTGGCCGCGGCAGCGCGGGCGTTGCCCGCCGCCACCAGGTTCGATGCGATATCCACGCCCAGCACGGTGGCCCCGCGCCGTGCCAACGGCAGCGCGGTCGTGCCGTCGCCGCAGCCCAGGTCAAGCACCTCCATGCCAGGCTGGACACCGAGGCGTTCGATGACCTCGTCACCGCTTTCACGCATGGTGGCCGCGAGCATGGTGAAGTCGCCTTTTTCCCATAGCGCCCTGTTGGGATTGGCGGCGCCGGCTGGACTTTCGCTGCCGGCGGACGCACTGTTGGAAACGCCCTGCAATTGCGCGGATGACATGTCACGGCTCCTTGTCCCCGGACCCCATGGCCGGTGGTGGTGCCAGCATCCGCCCGTCCGTTTCGCGATGCTTGCAGGGCGCCTGCAGATTTCATGGAGGAACGCCCAAATGCCCGCCGGCTCGACCATCGTCTATCGCTTCGAGACCTTCGAACTCGATCCCGGCCGGTTCGAGCTTCGCCAGGGCGGGCGGGCCATCCCCGTCGAGCCCCAGGTCCTTTCGCTGCTCATCCTGCTGGTCAGCAACGCCGAGCGACTGGTCAGCAAGGACGAGGTCGCCGAAAAGGTATGGAACAACCCCGGCATATCCGACGCCACCATCGCTTCACGGCTCAAGTCGGCGCGCCGCGCCCTGGGCGACGACGGCGGGCAACAGCGGCTCATCCGTACCGTCCACGGCAAGGGGTTTCGTTTCGTCGGCAGCGTCGGTTACGGCGGTGCCGCGCTGGCCAGCCAGTCGGCGCCGATGGGCGGCCGGGCCCCTGCGGCGGACGAGCGGCCGTCGATCGCGGTGCTGCCGTTCCGGGTGATCGGCGAGGCCGGGCCCTTGGACTTCGTTGCCGACGCCTTGGCCGACGAGCTGATCACCGACCTGGCGCGCCTGCGCTGGCTGCTGGTGATCGCGCGCACGTCCACGTTCCGCTTCCGCGGCGCGGGCACGGACCTGGGCGACGTCGGCGCGGCGCTCAACGTCCGCTACTGCCTCACCGGGACGCTGCAAAGCAGCGCCGATCGGGTGACGCTGTCGGTGGAATTGGCCCGTACTCGCGACAGCGCGGTGGTCTGGGCCGAGCGTTTCACGGCGGGCCGGGACGAGCTGCAGCACCTCCAGAACGAGGTGCTGGCCAACCTGGTGGCCAAGCTCGAGATCCGCATCGTGCAGCAGGAGGTGGAGCTGGCGCGCCGCGCGCCCGGCTCCGGGCTGGATGCATGGTCCACCTACCACCTGGGCCTCGACCACATGTTCCGGTTCAACAAGGCCGACAACGGCACGGCCGCGAGCCTGTTCGAGCGCGCGCTGGCCTTGAATCCACATTTCTCCCGCGCGCTGTCGGGGCTGTCGTTCACCTGTTTCCAGGACAGCTTCCTGCAGTACTCCGGCAGCGGCGACGACATGGCGCGGCGCGCGCGGCGGCTCGCCGAGCAGGCGCTGGAATGCGATCCGCTGGATCCGTTCGGCCATCTCAACCTGGGGCGGTCGCTTTGGTTCGACAACGCCGTGCCCGAGAGCCTGGAACGGCTGGCGCAGTGCATCGCGCTCAGCCCCAACTATGCCCAGGCCATCTATTCCAAGGCCTGGGCGGAGATGACGCTGTGCGATGTCGCCAACAGTGACGCGCATGCGGCCCTGGCCCTGCGCCTGAGTCCGCTCGATCCGCTTCGCTACGCCATGCTGGCGGTGCGTTCGGTCAGTGCGCTGTTCCAGGGCGACTACCGGCAGGCCGCGGACCTGGGCGAGATGGCGGCCCGGTCGCCGGGCGCACACAAGCACATCGCCGTCATCGCGGCCATCGCCACGCAGGCGGATGGCCGGCGGGAGACGGCGGGGCAGTGGATCGCCAGGGCCCGGCAGGTGGACCCGGAGGTCACACCTGCTTCGTTCTTCCGGTCGTTCCCGTTCGTACGCTCGCCGGGGCGGGAGATGATCGAAAAGGGGTTTCGGGAGTTGGCGTTCGTGGAGTAGGGGTTTCGGGCCTGAAGGCCCTCCCACAAGAGCGCGTTACTGGGCGGTGGTGTCGCGCTTCTCGCGCTCGCCGGCTGGCTGTTCGCCGTGGACCAGGAACCAGGTGTTCTCGGCGATGTTGGTGGCGTGGTCGCCGATGCGCTCGATGTTCTTGGCGATGAACAGCAGGTGCGTGCAGGCCGTGATCTGGCGGGGGTCTTCCGCCATGTAGGTCAGCAGTTCGCGGAACAGGCCCGTGTACTCGGCGTCCACTTCGGCGTCGCGGCCGCGCACGGCCATGGCGCGGTCGGCGTCACGGTCGCGGTAGGCCTGCAGCGCGTCGTGCACCAGCGTGTTGGCCAGCTTGGCCAGCGCCGGCAGGCCGCGGGCGGCCGAAACGGGCGCCGTCTGGTTGAGCACCATCGACCGCTTGGCCACGTTGGCCGCGTAGTCGCCGATGCGCTCGATGTCCGAGGAAATGCGCAGCGACGCGTACACCTCGCGCAGGTCGCGGGCCATCGGCTGGCGCAGCGCCAGCAGGCGCAGCACGTCGTGGCTGACCTCGTGTTCCAGCGCGTCGATGGCGTCGTCGTTGGCCACCACCCGCATGGCGGCGGCGCTGTCGCGTCGCAGCAGCACGTCGATGGCGGCGTCGAGCTGGCTGATGGCCAGTTCGCCCATGCGCTGGATCTCGCCGTCGAGGCGCTTGAGCTCGTTGTCGTAGCTCTTGACGATATGGTCGTTCATCGGGGTCATCCTGGGGTCATCCTGTGGTCAGCCGAAGCGGCCGGTGATGTAGTCTTCCGTCTGCTGCTTGGTCGGCTTGGTGAAGATGGTGCTGGTGACGCCGTGCTCGACCAGCTCGCCCAGGTACATGAAGGCGGTGAAGTCCGAGCAGCGCGCCGCCTGCTGCATGTTGTGGGTGACAATCAGGATGGTGAAGTGCTGCTTGAGTTCGGCGATCAGCTGCTCGATCTTGCCGGTGGCGATCGGGTCCAGCGCCGAGGTGGGCTCGTCGAACAGGATGACCTGCGGCTTGAGCGCCACCGCGCGGGCAATGCAAATCCGCTGCTGCTGGCCGCC
>JANOJQ010000066.1:0-5913 GCA_031418815.1 Lysobacteraceae bacterium | reverse complement strand
ACGGCGCCAGTCCCGGACGTGGGAGAAGAGTCCAAAAAAAACGGCGCCCTGGGGCGCCGTTTCTTTTTGACCGATGCAAGGGGCGTTAGTGCGCCGCGCCCACCGCCGCCTTTTCCTGCGCCGGATCGCCCACTTCCACGGTGCCGCCGATGTGGCGGCCGAAGAAGCCCAGCATCTGGGTGTAGAGGTTGACGTTGTTCTCGAGCTTGTAGAAGCCGTGCTGCTCACCCGAGGCGATGATCATGCCTTCGGGCTTGTTGCCGGCGGCTTCCAGCGCCGCGAACATCTTCTCGGTGTGCTCGGGCGGGCAACGCGGGTCGCGGGCGCCGGCGGCCATCATCACCGGAAGGGTGATCTTGCCGACGTGGTTGATCGGCGACATCGCGTCCTGCTCGGCGCGGGTGGCGCCGAAGGCGCGCTGCAGGTAGCGGGTGCCCGAGTTGCTGTCTCCGGTGTCGCTGAGCTTGAACTGGATCTGGGCGTCGTACAGGCCCACGTAGCCGAACGCGCACTTGTACAGTTCCTGGTCGCGCGCCGGCGCCATCAGCGCCGAGTAGCCGCCGAAGCTGGCGCCGTAGATGCAGATGCGCTCGGCATCGGCGACGCCGTCCTTGATCGCCCACTTGGTGGCGTCGATGACGTCATTCATGATGCCGGTGGCCCACTGGCCGTAGGCCATGTCCTGGAACGCCTTGCCGAAGCCGCCCGAGCCGCGGTAGTTCACCTGCAGCACCGCGTAGCCGCGGCTGGCGAACAGCTGCGTTTCCGGGTTGTAGCGCCAGTTGTCGCGCGGGCCCATCGGGCCGCCGTGCGGATTGACGATCAGCGGCAGGTTCTTGCCGTTGGAGCCGGCGGGGATGGTCAGGTAGCCGTGCACCTTGAGTCCGTCGCGCGCGGTGAACGAGAACGAGCGGATGCTCGCCGCCTTCGCCGGATCAACCCATTCGCGGCCCTTGAGCAGGAAGCGGGCCTTGGCGGTGTCGCGGTCGTAGAGGTACAGCTCGCCCGGGTTCTTGTCGCTGTAGACCGAGACGAGGATCTTCTTGCCGTCGCGGGTGGCGCTGGCGAAGTTGACCACCTGGCCCGGGAAGGCGCCGGCCAGCGACGCGTACAGCTCGGTGTCGGGATGCTGCTCGTCCACCAGGGTGATGCGCGGGGCGCCGGCTTCGGTCATCACGGCCAGCACGGTGTCGTCGGTGGGCGAACTGACCCAGCTCGAGACTTCGGTCACCTTGTCCTGGAACAGCGGCTTGAACGCGCCCGTGGTGCGGTCCACGGTGCCGAACGCGGCAGGCACCTTGCGGTCGTCCTGGAGGGCATAGATGGTGCCGTTCTTGGACGTGCCCAGCACGTTGAGGTCGAAACCGCCGCTGCCGGACTTGTTCACCAGCGTCCAGGAGTCGTCGGCCTCGCGGCGGTAGAGCTCGGTGACCTGGTCGTACTCGCCCTTCTCGTTCTCGTCATCCACGCAGAGCGCGAAGCGGACTTCCTTCTTTTCGTCCAGCGTCAGGCTGCAGTTGTCGGTCGGCGCGCGCGCCACCACTTTTCGGGTGCCGGTAAAGGTGTCCACCAGCACCATCTCGGTGCCGACGCCATCCGCCGAACGCCGGTAGTTGGCCTCCATCAGCACATGCTGCGGGTCCTCGTCCAGGGGATCGGCCAGCGAAAAGCTCTGGTTTCCCACCGTCTTGCCGCGCTCGGTGGCGCTGCGCGTGCCGTAGAAGATGATTGGCCGCGCCTGGCTGACATCGGCGTTCACGGCAAACCATTCGCCGGTGCCGGAAGGCGCCGCGAACGCACCGTACTTGCGCGAGGCGGTGAACATCAGGCGCTCATCGCCGACCCAGCTGAAGCGCGCGACGCTCTTGCCGTCGGGCAACTGGTTGACCTTGAGGATGCTCAGGTCTTCCATCTTCATGATGGTGAGGATGTCCTGGTCGCCGCGGTCGACGATGATGCCCAGGTACTTGCCGTTGGGTGAGATTTGCGCGCTGCTGTAGGTCGAGGGACGGAAGAAGTCCTCGATCGGCGGCAGGTCGGCGGCCATGCTGGTACCGGCGGTGAGGCCGATCAGGACGATTGCGGTTTTCATTGCTTTCCCCGGGGTGTGCTTGCTGCGCCGTCGTTCGCGTCGCCACGGCAGGACGCCGGGCGTGGATGGCTGCAGCCGGCGGCACGTCTGGACGCGCCGGCCGGAGTCCGAAGATTAGGGCGCGCGCGATGGCCCCGCAAGGGTATCGAGCACCTCGTCCAGCCCTTCGCGCCAGTCACCTATGTGAAGGCCGAAGTCGCGCTGGAAGCGCGACGTGTCCAGGCGTGAATACGCCGGGCGGCGGGCCTTGGTCGGGAACTGCGCCGTGCTGATGGGCTCGACGGTGGGCGCGCGGGCGAGCAGGCCGCGCTGCACCGCGCCGTCGAAGATCGCCGTGGCGAAGCCGTGCCAGCTGGTCTCGCCCTCGGCGGACAGGTGCCAGGTGCCGCTGAGGCCGGGCTGGGCCGCCAGGGCACGCGCCACGCCGTCGGCGATGCGCAGGGCGCAGGTGGGCGCGCCGACCTGGTCGGCCACCACGCGCAGGTGGTCGCGCTCGCGCGCCAGCCGCAGCATGGTCAGCAGGAAATTGCCGCCGCGCGGGCCGTATACCCAGCAAAGGCGGAATATCCGGTGGGCCGCGCCGCTGTCGCGCACCGCCTGTTCGCCGGCCCATTTGCTGGCGCCGTACACGCCCAGTGGCGCCGTGGCGTCGCCCTCGCGGTAGGGCCGCGTGCCGGCGCCGTCGAACACGTAGTCGGTGGAGAAATGCACCAGCGGGATCGCCGCGGCGGCGCAGGCTTCGGCCAGCGCGCGCGGCGCCTCGGCGTTGATTCGGTGGGCGAGTTCGGGCTCGTCTTCGGCGCGATCCACCGCGGTGTAGGCGCTGGCGTTGATCACCACGTCCGGGGCCACCCGCTGAACCACTCCGGCCAGCGAACCGGTGTCGGCGACGTCCGCAGCCAGGCAGGCGCGGCCGTCGGGCAGCAGGCCGGTGCGCGTGGTGGCAACCACTTCGCCCAGCGGCGCCAGCCGGTCGAGCAGCGCGTGGCCGACCTGGCCATTGCCGCCGATCACCAGGTATTTCATTCGGAATAGACCGGCAGCCGGTCGGCGGGCACGTCGGCCAGGAAGGGCGCGGCCGCATCCTTGTCCGACAGCAGCGGCGCGCTGACCGGCCAGTCGATGGCCAGGCTGGCGTCGTCCCAGCGGATGCCGGCATCGGCAGCGCGATCGTAGGGTGCCGTGACCAGGTAGCTGAAGAGCGCACGCTCGGACAGCACCACGAAGCCGTGCGCGAAACCCTCCGGGATCCAGAGATGGCGCTTGTTCGCTGCCGAAAGCACCGCCGCCGTTGAACGCCCGAAGGTGGGCGACCCGCGGCGGATGTCCACCGCCACGTCGTACACCTCGCCTTCGAGCACGCCAACGTACTTGCCCTGCGGGTTGGGCCACTGGTAGTGCAGGCCGCGCAGCACGCCGCGCGACGACGCCGAGACGTTGCTCTGCACGAACACCGGCGACAGCCCGTGTTCGGCGAAACGCGCCTGGTTCCAGCCTTCGTAGAAGAATCCTCGAGCGTCTCCGAACACCGCGGGCTCGACGATGACGCAGCCCGGAAGCTCGGTGGCGATGACCTTCACCTGACCACTCCGCGCGACACCAGCGACATCAGGTACTGGCCATAGCCATTCTTTGCCAGCGGCTTGGCCAGCTCCTGCAGCTGCGCGTCGCTGATCCAGCCGTTGCCCCAGGCGATTTCCTCGGGGCAGCACACGCGCAGGCCCTGGCGGGCCTCGATGGTTTCAATGAAGTTCGACGCTTCCAGCAGCGACTGGTGCGTGCCGGTGTCAAGCCAGGCGTAGCCGCGGCCCAGCTGCTCCAGGTGCAGGTCGCCGGCGTCGAGGTAGCATTGGTTGAGGTCGGTGATTTCCAGCTCGCCGCGGTGCGAGGGCTTGAGCGAGGCGGCGAAGTCGCTGGCGCGGCCGTCGTAGAAATACAGGCCGGTGACGGCGTAGTTGGATTTGGGATGGGCCGGCTTTTCCTCAAGCCCGACCACCTTGCCGCTGGCGTCGAAGTCGGCGACGCCGTAGCGCTCCGGATCGCGCACCCAGTAGCCGAACACCGTGGCGCCGTGCTCGCGCGCGTCGGCGCGCTTGAGCAGGTCGGTGAGGCCGGTGCCGTGGAAGATGTTGTCGCCCAGCACCAGGCAGCTGGGCTGGCCGGCCAGGAACTCGCGGCCGATCAGGAAGGCCTGCGCCAGGCCGTCGGGGCTGGGCTGGGCGGCGTACTGGATGTCCATGCCCCACTGCGAGCCGTCGCCCAGCAGGCGCTTGAACAGCTCCTGTTCGTGCGGGGTGTTGATGATCAGCACTTCGCGGATGCCCGCCAGCATCAGCACGCTGAGCGGGTAGTAGATCATCGGCTTGTCGTAGACCGGCAGCAGCTGCTTGCTCACGGACTGCGTGATCGGGTACAGCCGGGTGCCGGAGCCACCGGCCAGGACGATTCCCTTGCGTGCCATGTCAGGACTCCTGTCCGATGCGCTCGAGGCGATAGCTTCCGTCCAGCACGCGGCCGACCCAGTCGCGGTTGGCGAGGTACCAGTCCACCGTGGCGGCGATGCCCTGCTCGAAGCTGACGGTGGGCTGCCAGCCCAGTTCGGACTGGATCTTGCCGGCGTCGATGGCATACCGGCGGTCGTGGCCCGGGCGGTCCTTGACGAAGGTGATCTGCGACTCGCGCGGCTGGCCGTCGGCGCGCGGCATGCGGGCGTCGAGCAGGGCGCAGATGGTCTTCACGACGTGGATGTTCTCGCGCTCGGCGTCGCCGCCGACGTTGTAGGTTTCGCCCACGCGCCCGGCCTCCAGCACGCGGCGGATGGCCGCGCAGTGGTCGGTGACGTACAGCCAGTCGCGCACGTTGCGGCCGTCGCCGTAGACGGGCAGCGGATCACCGGCCGCGGCTTTCTGGATGATCAGCGGCACCAGCTTTTCCGGGAACTGGTACGGACCGTAGTTGTTCGAGCAGTTGGTGGTGAGCACCGGCAGCCCGTAGGTGTGGTGGAAGGCGCGCACCAGGTGGTCGGACGCGGCCTTGGACGCCGAATACGGCGAGTTGGGCGCGAACGGCGTGGTTTCGGTGAACTTGCCGGTGTCGCCCAGCGAGCCGTACACCTCGTCGGTGGACACGTGCAGGAAGCGGAACGCCGCCTTCGCCTCGCCCTCGAGGCTGCGCCAGTAGTCGCGCGCGCACTCGAGCAGGGCCAGGGTGCCCACCACGTTGGTCTGCACGAACGCGGCCGGGCCGTCGATCGAGCGATCAACGTGGCTTTCGGCGGCGAAGTTGACGATGGCCGACGGCCGATGCTCGGCCAGCAGCCGCGCGACCAGCGCGGCGTCGCCGATGTCGCCGTGCGCGAACACGTGCGCGGGGTTGCTCTCGAGGGAAGACAGCGTGTCGAGGTTGCCGGCATAGGTCAGGACGTCGAGGTTCACCACCTTGACGCCGCGCCGCACGGCGTCTAGCACGAAGTTGCCGCCGATGAAGCCGGCGCCGCCGGTCACAAGCCAAGTTTGCATAGTTGCTCCGGGCCGGGTGCCCTGTGTTTGCCGCGTGGGGGGATGCAGCGATTGCCGGCGCGATCAGAACGGGATGTCGTCATCCGGGAACGGGTCGTCGTTGCGCGACGGGGGCGCGGAGGCGCCGCCGCCGGAGCGCGAACCGTAATCGCCACCGCCACCGCCGCCGCGCTGGCCGCCGCGATCGCCGGCGCCACCGCCGCCGCCGGACGGACGCGCCGGGCGCTCGCTGCGCTCGCCGCCGCCGCGCTGGGCCCCGCCACCACCACCGCCACCGCCACCGCCACCGCCACCGCCTTCACC
>JANOJQ010000065.1:0-2162 GCA_031418815.1 Lysobacteraceae bacterium | reverse complement strand
GGCTGGACCGGGGTCCGGTTCACTCCTTTTCGCTAACGGCCGTTAGCTAAAAGAAGTGAACCTGACCCCGTTCCTGCTGCGACGGTTTGGCGTCCGGGTGCATCCTTGAGGACGTGACCCAGCCCTCCTCCTTTGCCATCGACGTGCCCGACACCCTGCTGGCCCGCGCCCGGCGCGGCGAGCCGGGGGCGTTCGAGCAGATCTACCGGCTGTTCGAGCGGCCGGTGTTCACCCTGGCGCTGCGCCTCACCGGCGGCCGCGAGGAGGCGCAGGACGTGCTGCAGGACACGATGTTCAAGCTGTTCGACCGGCTGGGCGAGTTCCGCGCCGAGTCGCCGTTCTGGGGCTGGCTGCGCCAGATCGCGGTGAACGAGGCGCTGATGCACCTGCGCAAGCGCGGCCGGCTGCCGCTGACCGAAGAAGCCGTGGACACCGAACTCGAAGCCCACGACGTGATGCTGCCGCCCGCCGCCGCCGACGCCGCCCTGCTGGCCCGCGCCATGGGCCGCCTGCCCGACGCCACCCGCAGCGTGCTCTGGCTCTACCACGCCGAGGGCTACACCCACGACGAGATCGCCGGCCTGATGGGCCGCACGCCCAGCTTCTCGAAATCCCAGCTCGCGCGCGGCACCCGCAAATTGCGCAACCTGCTCAAGATTGATACGGAGACCCGCACCCATGCCTGACGACGCCCGCCTTCCCGAGCGCGAGCTGACGGTGGCCGAAGCTTTCGGCCAGCTGCCGCTGGACACGCCCGACCGGAGCGCCTGGCCCGCGCTGTCCGCCCACATCGCCGCCAGCCAGCGCAAGCGCCGCCCGCGCTGGCCGTTCGCCCTCGCCGCCGCCGCCGTGCTGGCCCTGGCCGCGCTGATGCCCGGCTGGCTGGCGCAGCGCGCGCCCACGGTGGACGCCCCCTTCGTCGTCGCCGTGCAAAGCACCGACCCGCTCGACGCCCTGATGGCCGAATCCGCCCAGCTCGAACACTTCATCAGCGCCGCCAGCAACGGCGCCATGGAATCCGCCAGCACCACGATGCTCAGCCTCGCCTTCGAAGAGCGCGTGCAGCGCGTGGACGCCGCTTTGTCCGACCCGGCGCTGGACGAGGCCTCGCGCCAGCTCCTCTGGCAGCAGCGCGTCTCCCTGCTGCGCGAATACGCCGGCGTGCAGGGCACCCGGCAATGGCTCGCGGCCCAGGGCGCCACCCTGGACGGCGCACTCGTCTCCACTTACTGATCCCTTTCCCGAACGAGGACCACCCCGATGAAACTGCGCCTGATCCCGCTGATGGTCGCCGCCGCGCTGATGACCGGCGCCGTGCACGCGGCCGACACCCCGAAGGCCGAAGCCGCCAAGCGCGCCGAGCTTGAACAGGCCCGCGCCGACCTGCAGAAGAATGCCCGCCGCGTCGCCGAACTCAGCCGCGAGCTGGGCGGCGAAGAGCGGCAGGTCATGATTGAGCGCGTGATGCACAACACCCAGCGCCCGGGCGTGGGCATCGTCATGAGCCCCAACGAAAGCGGCGCCGGCGTGCTGATCGCCGCCGTCACCCCGGAAGGCCCCGCCGCCAAGGCCGGCCTGCGCGCCGGCGACGTGCTGCGCAGCGTGGACGGCAAGGCCGTCGCGGGCACCGGCCCGGCGGCGGTGGAGGCCGCGCGCAAGCTGCTGGCCGACCTGGACGTCGGGCAGTCGCTGAAGCTGGGCTATGCCCGCGCCGGCAAGCCCGCCGACGCCACCGTGAAGGTGGACAACATCCGCCACGCCATGGTGCTCAACAGCCACGAAGCCCCGCAGGCGCACGCCTTCGCGTTTGCCCACGACAGCGCCTTCCCGATGATCGACCCGGGCGTCGAACTGGAAATCGAACGCATCGGCATGGCGCCCTGCCCCCCGGGCAGCGACGACTGCAACATGACCGCGCTCACCCAGGCCTTCCGCTGGAACGGCCTGAACCTGGCTTCGATGGACGCCAAGCTGGGCCGCTATTTCGGCACCCCCACCGGCGTGCTGGTGCTCAGCGGCGGGCCGGGGCTGGCGCAGCTGGAACCCGGCGACGTGATCCAGCGCATCGACGGCAAGCCCGTGGCCACGCCGCGCGACGCCATGCGCGCGCTGCGTGCGAAGGAAACCGGCGGCCAGGTGAAAGTGGACGTGCTGCGCGAGCG
>JANOJQ010000064.1:0-13575 GCA_031418815.1 Lysobacteraceae bacterium | reverse complement strand
TCCACATGGCCCACAGCCTGAACCTGGAGGTGGTGGCCGAGGGCGTCGAGACGGCGGCGCAGCTGGCCTTCCTGCACAGGCACCGCTGCGACCAGGTGCAGGGCTACTGTTTCAGCCGGCCGCTGCCGGGCGAGCAGCAGGTACACCGGCTAGGCGAGAAGCGCCGGCTGGAACCGCCGGACGGCACCGGCAGCGCGCGGGTCAACTGGGTCCTGGTGGTGGACGACGATCCCGCGCTGCGGCAGCAGCTGGCGCACCTGTTCGAACACGATGGCTATGGCGTCCTGGCCGCGCGCTCGCCCACCGAGGCGTTCGAACGGCTGGCGCTGCACGACGTGCAGGTGATCCTGTGCGACAGCAAGGTCGCCGGCATGGACGGCATCGAGTTCCTGACGCGCGTGAGCGCGATGTATCCCGACACGCTGCGGATCGTGCTGTCCGCCACCCACGACCTGGCGTCGATCATCGATGCGATCAACCTGGGCGCCGTGTTCCGCTTCTATCCCAGGCCGTGGCAGCCGCGCGAACTGCGCGAGCACGTGCGCGAGGCGTTCCGGCTTTACTGGAAGCGCCATGACGCCACCACGCCGGGCCCGGCCCCCGGGACAGCGGGGCTGGCGGCGGCCGAGGCGGCGGTGCGCTGACGGTTGCCTTGCCTGGTGGCCAGGGCTCCGGCGCGGGTGTGTGGTCAGGGATCGAGGTTGATCCAGGTTGCCTTCACCTCGGTGTACTTCTCGAAGGCGTGCAGGGACTTGTCGCGGCCGTTGCCGCTCTGCTTGTAGCCGCCGAAGGGCGCGGTCATGTCGCCGCCGTCCCAGTAGTTCACCCACACGCTGCCGGCGCGCAGCTTGCGCGCCACCCGGTGGGCGCGGCTGAGGTCGCTGGTGAATACACCGGCGGCCAGGCCGTAGTCGCTGTCGTTGGCCATGCGCAGCGCGTCTTGCTCGGTGTCGAAGGCGATCACGCTCAGCACCGGCCCGAAGATCTCCTCGCGGGCGATCGTGTGGCCGTGCTCGACGCCGTCGAAGATGGTGGGCGCGATGTAGCAGCCGCCGTCCACCGTCTGCAGGCGCTCGCCGCCGATCACCACCCGGCCGCCTTCGGCGCGGCCCTTGGCGATGTAGTCGAGCACGCGCAGGGTCTGGCCCTCGTCCACCATCGCGCCCATCGGCGCGCCGGGGTCGAGCGGATGCCGCGGCTGCATGCGCTGGCCGTACTCGGCCACCTTGGCCACGAACGCGTCCTTGATCTCGCGCTGCACGAACAGGCGCGAGGCCGCCGTGCACACCTCGCCCTGGTTGTAGAAGATGCCGCTGGCCGCGGCCTTGGCGGCGCGGTCCAGGCTGGGCGCGTCGGCGAACACCAGGTTGGGGCTCTTGCCGCCGCATTCCATGTACGCACGCTTGAGGTTGGAGCGGCCGGCGCAGGTCAGCAGGTGCTTGCCCACGGCGGTGGAACCGGTGAACACCAGGCCGTCCACGTCCATGTGCAGGGCCAGCGGCTCGCCCGCCTCCTGGCCGAAACCGGGCACCACGTTGAACACGCCGGCCGGGATGCCGGCCTCGATCGCCAGCTCGGCGATGCGCAGCGCGCTGAGCGGCGATTTCTCCGAGGGTTTGAGCACCACCGAATTGCCCATCGCCAGCGCGGGCGCGATTTTCCAGGTGGCCATCAGCAGGGGGAAGTTCCACGGCACGATGGCGCCGATCACGCCCAGCGGTTCGCGCGTCACCAGGCCCAGTTCGTCGCGGCCGGTGGCGGCCACTTCGCCGTAGACCTTGTCGATGGCCTCGCCGGTCCAGGCCATGCAGCGCACCGATGCGGCCACGTCCACGTTCAGCGCGTCGCCCACGGGCTTGCCCATGTCCAGCGATTCGAGCAGCGCCAGTTCGTCGGCGTGCTGCTCGATCAGCTGGGCGAACTTCAGGATGACCTTCTTGCGGTGCCTGGGCGCCGCGTCCGACCATGTGCCGGCGTCGAAGGCGCGGCGCGCGGCCACCACGGCGCGGTCGATGTCCACTGCGCCGCACTGGGCCACCTTCGCCAGCACGCGGCCGTCGATCGGGCTGATGCAGTCGAAGGTCTGGCCGCTGGCGGCGTCCACGGTGCGGCCGTCGATGAAGGCCTGGTGGCGGACGCTCAGCGTCTCGGCGAGCGTCTGCCAATCGTCGCGGGTCTTGGGCGTGGTCATTTCGAATTCCTTGCCGATCCCCCTGCAGGAGGGGGTGGGTTTGTGGCTTGGGGGTCAAAAGGTGGGAGGCGTGTTGGCGCTGACGAGGATGGCGTCGTCGCGGCCGACGTTGCGGAAGCGGTGCGGCTGGCGGCTTTCGAAGTAATAGGCCTCGCCCGGGCCCAGCACGCGGACCTGGTCGCCCACGGTCAGTTCCACCTGGCCCTGCACGACCACGCCGCCCTCTTCGCCGTCGTGGCTGAGCATGGTTTCGCCGGTGTCGCTGCCCGCCGGCATCACTTCGCGCAGGATGCACATCTGGCGGTTGGCGCGGTGCTGGCCGACCAGGAAGTAATGGATTTCGTTGTTGCCCACGTCGGGCTGGTCACCGGCGGCGTAGAACGGGCTGTCGCCGGTGTCGGCCAGGTCCATGGTGAAGAAGTCGGCCAGCGAGATCGGGATGCCGTCGAGCACCTTCTTGAGCGAGCTGATGGACGGGCTGACCTTGTTCTGCTCGATCAGCGAGATGGTGGAATTGGTGACGCCCACGCGCTTGGCCAGCTCGCGCTGGCTCAGGCCCTTGCTCTTGCGCACCGCCTGCAGCCGAACCCCGATATCCAATGCGCCCGCCTCCCGAATGATGCTGAATATTTAACACCCGACCCCGTTCCGGTCAATGAAACGGCAAGTTTGCGGGTGATTGTAAAATTTATTCAACGCGGTAAGCTGGCCAGCATCCCGACCGCGAGCCCCGCCATGAGCCCGTCCGACGACGCCCCCGACAGCCAAGCCACCCGCGCGCCGGAGCACACCGACGCCTTCTGGATGCCGTTCACCGCCAACCGCCAGTTCAAGCAGACCCCGCGCCTGCTGGCCAGCGCGCAGGGCATGTACTACCGGAGCACCGACGGCCGCGAAATCCTCGACGGCACCGGCGGCCTGTGGTGCTGCAACGCCGGCCACGCCCGCCCGCGCATCGTCAAGGCCATCCAGGACCAGGCCGCCACGCTCGATTTCGCGCCCACCTTCCAGATGGGCCACCCCCTGCCCTTCGTGCTGGCCGAGCGGCTGGCGGAAATCGCGCCCGAAGGCCTGGACCACGTGTTCTTCACCAACTCGGGCTCCGAGTCGGTGGACACCGCGCTCAAGATCGCCCTGGCCTACCACCGCGCCCGCGGCGAAGGCCAGCGCACGCGCCTGATCGGCCGCGAGAAGGGCTACCACGGCGTCGGCTTCGGCGGCATTTCGGTCGGCGGCATGGTCAACAATCGCAAGTTCTTCGGGCCGATGCTGGCCGGCGTGGACCACCTGCGGCACACGCTCGACATCGGCCGCAACGCCTACAACCGCGGCCTGCCGCAGCACGGCGTGGAATTGGCCGAGGACCTCGAGCGGCTGGTGGCGCTGCACGACGCCAGCACGATCGCCGCAGTGATCGTCGAGCCCATCTCCGGCAGCGCCGGCGTGGTGATCCCGCCCGACGGCTACCTCAAGCGCCTGCGCGAGATCTGCGACAAGCACGGCATCCTGCTGATCTTCGACGAAGTGATCACGGGCTTTGGCCGCGTCGGCAAGGCCTTCGCCGCGCAGCGCTTCGGCGTCACGCCCGACCTGATCACCGTGGCCAAGGGGCTCACCAGCGGCAGCGTGCCGATGGGCGCGGTGTTCGCCTCGGGCAAGATCCACGATGCCTTCATGCACGGCCCGGCCGGCGCCATCGAACTCTTCCACGGCTACACGTACTCGGGCCACCCGCTGGCCTGCGCGGCCGCCCTGGCCGCGCTGGACACCTATGCCGAGGAAAACCTGTTCGAGAAGGCGATCGAGCTGGGCGGCTACTGGGAAGACGCCATCCACGCGCTCAAGGGCCTGCCCAACGTGATCGACATCCGCAATTTCGGCCTGATCGGCGCGGTCGAACTGGCCCCCCGCGAAGGCGCGCCCGGCGCCCGCGGCTACGACGCCTTCAACCGCGCCTTCCACGACCAGAACCTGATGGTGCGCTGCACCGGCGACGTGCTGGCCCTGTCGCCGCCGCTGATCCTGCAAAAAGAGCATATTGACCGGATTTTCGACCGGCTGGCCGCTACCATACGCGCCACCGCCTGACCGGGCGGCTGAACCCACAAGAACAGATCCGCCCCGGGAGGGCAGCTTCATGCTTATCGGCGTCCCCAAAGAAATCAAGAACCACGAGTACCGCATCGGCCTCACCCCGGCCGGCGCCCGCGAGCTCACCGCGAACGGCCACCAGGTGATGGTGCAGCGCGATGGCGGCAAGTCCATCGGCCTGACCAATGAAATGTACGAAAAGGCCGGCGCGACCATCATCGACACGGCGGCGGAAATCTTCGCCAAGGCCGACATGATCATCAAGGTGAAGGAACCGCAGCCGGTGGAGTGCGCGATGCTGCGCCCCGGCCAGATCCTCTACACCTACCTGCACCTGGCGCCCGATCCCGAGCAGACCAAGGCGCTGGTGAAGTCCGGCGCCACCTGCATCGCCTACGAAACCGTCACCGACCGCAAGGGCGGCCTGCCGCTGCTGGCGCCGATGAGCGAAGTGGCGGGGCGCATGTCCATCCAGGCCGGCGCGCACGCGCTGGAGAAGGCCCAGGGCGGCTCGGGCGTGCTGCTGGGCGGCGTGCCGGGCGTGAAGCCGGCCGAAGTGCTGGTGATCGGCGGCGGCGTGGTCGGCATCAACGCCGCGCGCATGGCCATGGGCATGAATGCCCGCGTCACCATCCTGGACCGCTCGCTCGATCGCCTGAAGTACCTCGACGAACTCTACGGCGACAAGATCACCACGCTCTACTCCACCATCGACGCCATCGAAGAGCTGCTGCCGCAGTCCGACCTGGTGATCGGCGCGGTGCTGATCCCGGGCGCCGCCGCGCCCAAGCTGGTGTCGCGCAAGCAGCTGGGCCTGATGAAGCCGGGTTCGGTGCTGGTGGACGTCGCCATCGACCAGGGCGGCTGCTTCGAGACCTCCAAGGCCACCACGCACCAGGAACCCACGTACGAAGTGGACGGCATCATCCACTACTGCGTGGCGAACATGCCCGGCGGCGTCGCCCGCACCTCGACCTTCGCCCTGACCAACGCCACCCTGCCCTACGCGGTGAAGCTGGCCAACGGCGGCGTGCAGGCGATGCTGGACGACGAGCACCTGCTCAACGGCCTGAACGTGCACGCCGGCAAGATCACCTACGAAGCGGTGGCCAAGGACCTGGGCTACGCGTACGTGCCTGCGGCCCAGGCGCTCGCTGGCTGAGTTTGTTTTCCCGGCCCCGGCGCGCGAGCGCCGGGGTTTCTTTTACCAGGGACCTCCATGACCCACCCCGCCGCGCCGCGCCAAATCCTGCACTTCATCCAGGGCCAGGCCCGCGACGGCGGCAGCGGTCGCTATTCCGACGTCTACGACCCGGCCACCGGCCAGGTGCAGGCGTCCGTGGCGCTGGCCTCCACGGCCGACGTCGAGGCCGCGGTGTCGTCGGCGCAGGCCGCGTTCCCCGCCTGGGCCGCCACCACGCCGCTCAATCGCGCGCGGGTGCTGTTCAAGTTCAAGGAACTGCTGGAGTCGCACGCCGACGAGATCGCCGCCTGCATCACCTCCGAGCACGGCAAGGTGCTGGCAGACGCGCGCGGCGAGCTCACGCGCGGCCTGGAAGTGGTGGAGTTCGCCTGCGGTGCGCCGCACCTGCTCAAGGGCGAGCACTCCATGAACGTCGGCCGCGACGTGGATTCGTGGAGCGAATACGCGCCGCTGGGCGTGGTGGCCGGCATCACGCCGTTCAACTTCCCGTGCATGGTGCCGATGTGGATGTTCCCGGTGGCCCTGGCCTGCGGCAACACCTTCATCCTCAAACCGTCCGAGCGCGACCCCGGCACGCCGATGATCCTGGCGCGGCTGCTGAAAGAGGCGGGCCTGCCGGACGGCGTGTTCAACGTGGTGCACGGCGACAAAGAGGCCGTTGACGCGCTGCTGGACGACCCGCGCGTGCAGGCGCTGAGCTTCGTCGGCTCCACGCCGATAGCGCAGTACATCTACGCCCGCGGCAGCGCCAACGGCAAGCGCGTGCAGGCCCTGGGCGGCGCCAAGAACCACATGGTGGTGCTGCCCGACGCCGATATCGAAGGCGCCGCGAACGCGCTGCTGGGCGCCGGCTACGGCTCGGCCGGCGAGCGCTGCATGGCCATCTCGGTGGCCGTGTGCGTGGGCGACGCCACCGCCGATGCGCTCGTGGCGCGGCTCAAGCCGATGGTCGAGTCGCTGCGCATCGGCCCTGGCTGCCAGGGCGATCCCGACATGGGTCCGCTGGTGACCGGCGCGCACCGCGACAAGGTGCGCGGCTACGTGGACGACGGCGTGGCCGAAGGCGCCGCGCTGGTGGTGGACGGCCGCGGCCTGCAGGTCGCGGGCGCCGAAGCCGGGTTCTTCCTCGGCGGCTGCCTGTTCGACCACGTCACCGCGGACATGACGATCTACCGCGAGGAAATCTTCGGGCCCGTGCTGTGCGTGGTGCGCGTGCCCGACTTCAACGCGGCGCTGGCGCTGGTCAACAGCCACGAATACGGCAACGGCACCGCCGTGTTCACCCGCGACGGCGACGCCGCGCGGCAGTTCGCGCACCAGGTGCAGGTGGGCATGGTGGGCATCAACGTGCCCATCCCGGTGCCCATGGCCTTCCACAGCTTCGGCGGCTGGAAGCGCAGCCTGTTCGGCCCGCTGCACATGCACGGCCCCGACGGCGTGCGCTTCTACACGCGCCTCAAGACCATCACCGCGCGCTGGCCCACCGGCGTACGCGCACAGGCCGAATTCACCATGCCCACGATGAAATAGGCGCCCCCGCCACGACGGACCGGTGACCCTCGTCCCGGCGATGCCTCACGGCAGGAACGACGAGTGGACTGACCTCCGCAGGGAGCATTCCATGTCGAATCCCGATACGCCGATCGTTCCAGCCAGCACCGACCTCGCTTTCACGCGCACCACGCCCTACGGCAGCCAGGCTGAGCCGACCTATTCGGGCGCACTGAGCTTCCTGCGGCGGCGCTATACGAAAGATCTGGCCGGCGTGGACGTCGCCGTCATCGGCGTGCCGTTCGACCTGGCCACCACCAACCGCCCCGGCACGCGCCTGGGCCCGCGCGCCATTCGCGCCGCCTCCGCGTCACTCGCATGGTGCCCGCCCTACGCCTGGGACTTCGACCCGCTCGAGCGCCTGAACGTGGTGGACTGGGGCGACGTGTACTTCGACTCCGGACGCCCGCACGAAGCGCCCGAAGCGATCACCGCCGCGTATGCGGATATTCTTTCCCACGGCGTGGTGCCGCTCACCCTGGGCGGTGACCACTTCGTCAGCTTCCCGGTGCTGCGCGCGCTGCACGCGGTGCACGGGCCAATGGCGCTGGTGCACTTCGACGCCCACAGCGACACCTGGCGCGACGCCGACGGCCGCATCGACCACGGCACGATGTTCTTCCACGCCGCGCGGCTGGGCTACGTGGACCCGGCGCGCTCGATCCAGCTGGGCATGCGCACCCACAACGCCGAGAGCCACGGCTTCCGCGTGCTCGATGCCCGCGAACTGCATGCACAAGGTGTGGACGCCGCCATCGCCGCCATCCGCGAGCGCGTGGGCGGCATGAAGTGCTACGTCACCTTCGACGTTGATTTCCTGGACCCGGCCTTCGCGCCCGGCACCGGCACGCCCGTGGTGGGCGGCTTCAGCACGCACCAGGCGCTGCAGCTGGTGCGCGGCTTGGCCGGCATGAACATCGTCGGGATGGACGTGGTGGAAGTCAGCCCGCCCTACGACACCAGCGAGATCACCGCGCTGGCGGCGGCCTCGGTCGCCCAGGAAATGCTGGCGGCCTTGGCCAGCGGGCGCCCCGCGCGCGCCTGAACTCGGGGTGGAGGCTATGTTTGGCAGCGTACGGATGGGCCCATGCCCCGATGCTAAAAACGGCGTTGAGAGCCTCCGGCCGCACCCTCGGCCACTCCACGCCCGCAGGACACCCCATGCCGGTCGACGCATCCACCGTGTTGAGCATCTCGGCCCATGCCGGCGTGGACCTGCGGTCGCCGCTGCGCCACGATGAGGCCGCCATCCGGGCCCGCCGATCGCAGGTCGCGCCGGCACGCGGCGCCGCCCACCGCGCGGCAGCCCCCCCGCCGGCGCCCGCCCCGCGTCCCACGACCGTCCTGCTGATCGACCACGACGAGCGCAGCCGCCGCCGGCTGCAGTCGCTGCTGGCCGCCGAGGGTTTCCTCACGCAGCCGGCGCGAACGCTGGACGAAGCGATGGCGATCCTGCGCGATGCCACTCCCGACCTGGTGCTGCTCGACCCCGGGCGCGGCCGCGGCAGCGAGGTGGCGCAGGCGCTGAAGGACGACCCGCGCAGCGCCGGCATCCCGGTGATGCTGGTGCTGGCCCGGCTGGACGTGCAGACCCGGATCGGCGGCATCCGCGCCGGCGCCCAGGAGTTCATCCGCCGCCCCGTGCACCGGCACGTGCTGGCGCTGCGCATCCGCAACCTGGTGGAACTGGCGCGGCTGCGTGCGGCGGTGGCGCGTCCGTCGGAGCTGCTGGAACACGCCGGGCGCCAGCGCAACAGCGATCTCGAACGCTTCCGCAGCGCGATGGAAGTCGCCGCCGACGCCATCTTCCTGATCGACCGGCGCACGATGCGCTTTGTGGAGGTGAACCAGACCGCCTGCGACCTGCTCGGCTACTCGCGCCAGGAACTGTTCGACGCCGGCCCCGGCCCGCTGTGGCCCGGCACGACCCAGGACCTGGAGGACGACTTCGACGCCATCATCGACGCGCGCAGCCCGACCGGCCCGGTGGACACGCGCATGCGGCACAAGTCGGGGGAACTGGTGGACGTGGAGATGCACCAGCAGGCGCAGCGCTGGGGCGACGACTGGCTGGTGGTGGGCATCGTGCGCAACATCACCGAGCGCAAGCAGGCCGAGCAAAGCCTGCACCAGCTGGCGCACTACGACGGCCTGACCGGGCTGCCCAACCGCGCCCTGTTCTACGCCACGCTCGAGCGCACCGTGGCACAGGCCACCAGCCACGGCTGGGGCGTGGCGGTGCTGTTCATCGACCTGGACAACTTCAAGAGCGTCAACGACACCCTGGGCCACGCCATCGGCGACGAACTGCTGAGCCAGTTCGGCAACCGGCTGGTGAAGTGCGTGCGCACGCGCGACGTGATCGGCCGCTTGGGCGGCGACGAGTTCGCCCTGATCCTGGTAATGAACGACTGCCGCAACGGCGCCGCCCTGGTGGCCTGCAAGGTCCGCACGGCGCTGCAGGCCCCGTTCCGCCTGATGGGCCATGACGTGATGGTGACCGCCAGCATCGGCATCACCATCCACCCCGACGACACCCAGGACGCCACCACCCTGCTGCGCTATGCCGACATGGCCATGTATCGCGCCAAGCAGTCCGGCCGTGACGCGGCCTGCTTTTTCGCCGCGCAGATGAACGTCGACCTGGTGGCGCGCATGGAGCTGGAGGCCGCGCTGCGCGCCGCCGTGGACAGCGGCGAGTTCGTGCTGAACTACCAGCCCAAGATGGCGCTGGGCGACGACCAGATCACCGGCGTGGAGGCGCTGCTGCGCTGGCAGCGGCCCGGCCACGGGCTGGTGGGCCCGCAGGAATTCGTCAGCGTGCTGGAGGACACAGGGCTGATCGTGGCCGTGGGCCGCAGCGTCATCCGCGCGGCCTGCCGCCAGATAGCGCTGTGGCTGCGCTCGTCGGTCGGGCCGGTGCAGGTTGCGGTGAACATCTCGGCGCGCCAGTTCATCGACGGCAACCTGGCGCAGGACGTGCGCCAGGCGCTGAATGAAAGCGGCATCCCGGCCCACCTGCTGGAGCTCGAGCTGACGGAAAGCTCGATGATGGAGAACACCGACCGCACCATCGGCACGCTCACTGCGCTCAAGGCCATGGGCATCGCCATCACCATCGACGACTTCGGCACTGGCTATTCGAGCCTGGCCTACCTGCGCCGCTTCCCGATCGACAAGCTCAAGATCGACATCGCCTTCATCCGCGACATCACCACCAGCGCCGACGACGCCACCATCGCGCTGGCCATCATCACCATGGCCCACAGCCTGAAGCTGACCGTGATCGCCGAAGGCGTGGAAACGATGGAGCAGCTCAGCTACCTGCGCCGCCACCGCTGCGACCAGATCCAGGGCTATCTTTTCAGCCGGCCGTTGGCCGCGCCGGAAATGGAGTGGATGCTGCTCGACCGGGGCCGCGCGCCCACGCCGCTGGAGGCCGCGCTGCGGCTGCAGTTCCCGCCCGAGGCGGGCTGATCGGGGCGACGCGGGTTTCTCCTACAGCGTTGCCAGGCGTGCGCCGAGGGGCGGCGCGAATGGGCTGCCCTAACGTGGTCCTGCCGGCGCCACTGCGCGCCGCGCGCCGGCCAGGGATGTCCCTTGGCCGGCCCACGACCCGACCACCCTGGGGATGCCCATGAAAACCGGAACCGGATTGCTCCTGTCCGCGCTGCTGCTGCTGTTCACCGCCCTGCTGCCCTCGCCCGCCCGGGCCCAGCAGGCCCCGATCGACTGCAGCAACGGCTGCTACATCATCACGTGCAACACCCAGCTGTGCACGCTCTGGCGCTGCAGCGCCTCGGGCTGCCAGTACATCAGCGGCTGGGACCGCGAAGTGGCCGAAGGGCCGCAGTCGGCCGGTCGTGCCGCCAAGGCCGCCGCCTCGGCGCCGGAAGTGGCGTATGCCTCGGTCTGTGCGCCGGGCAAGCGCTGCGACCTGTACGAGCTCACGGCCACCGAGGCGCTGCGCATCCACTCGTTCGACAACGCCGCCGACCTGGTGCGCCAGCGCGAGCAGCTGCGCGCCATCGGCCGGAAGCCACGCTGATCGGACCGCCGCAGTCCGGCACGGGTGGATCGGTCCACCCCTGCCGGCCCGCGGCGCAGCGGAGCTACTTCAACTTGTCCGGGAAAGCGTGCAGCAGCTTCTCCACCTTCGGCATGGACACGAACTGGATGTAGGGCTGGCCCGGGTTCTTGGCCGCGTAGTCGTGGTGGTAGGCCTCGGCCACGAAGAAGGTATCCAGCGGTTCGATCGTGGTGGCCAGCGGCGAGGCGAATACGTTCGCCGCGGTCAGCTGGTCCAGGTAGGCCGCCGCCGCGTCGCGCTGCGCGGCGTCGATGGGGAACAGCGCCGAGCGGTACTGGGTGCCGACGTCGTTGCCCTGCCGGTCCTTCTGCGTCGGGTCGTGCGCCACGGCGAAGAACACCTTCAGCAGCTGGCCATAGCGGATGCGCGCCGGGTCGTAGAGGATGCGGATGACCTCGGCGTGGCCGGTGCGGCCGCCGCACACCTGCTTGTAGTCCGCGGTGTCGGCGCGGCCGCCGGCATAGCCGGGCTGCACCTCGGTCACGCCCTCCAGGCGGCGGAACACCGCCTCGGTGCACCAGAAGCAGCCGCCGCCCAGCACGGCTTCGCCGCGGTCGTCGGCCACCGGCACGTCGCGCACGGGATCGGGCACCTGGCTGGCCGGCACGCGCAGGCCGAGGCCCGGGATGTCACAGGAAGGATTGGCCATGGGGTTCTCCGGAAAGAAGCTGCACTATCCCGGAAGAGGTGCAAAGCGGGCGCGAAGGTGCGCCGGCGCGGCGCCGGCGGCCGGCCCGGTCGGCGGGCTCAGTCGGCCGGGTCCATCAGCGCATCGGCCGCCTCGGCGCAGAACGGGCCCTCCCAGCGCGCCATCAGCGCCAGGTACAGCAGCTTCTCGAACTCGGGCCGGAAGCGGCGGATCACCGAGTCCGGGTCGGGCATCAGCTTGGCGTCGGCGATCAGGCCGAAGTGCACCTGGCCGTTGTAGCTCAGGATCGAGATGCCCAGGCCGATCGAGCCGGTCTGCGGCACCCAGAACATCATGTCGGTGATCTTGCGGCCGCCCAGGAACAGCGGCATCTGCGGCCCGGGTACGTTGGTGGCCACCGCCGAAGCCTTGCGGCTGAACATCTCCAGCGCGAACGCCTGCACCGGCGGCGGCGCCATGCCCACCGCGGCCAGCGCGCCATACGTGGCCACGGCCTGCCGCGACTTGCGCAGCACCTTCATGCAGGCGGCCACGCGCTCCAGGCGCCGCATCGGGTTGGCCTCGCCCACCGGCAGCTCCAGGAACACCAGGCCGAAGTGGTTGCCCAGCTGTTTGGCGTGCTCCAGCGGGCGCAGGTTCACCGGCACGGTGGCGCGCAGGGTGATGCCCTCCAGGTGCTCGCCGCGCTCGAGCATGTAGCTGCGCAGCGCGCCGGTGGCCGAAGCCAGCAGCAGGTCGTTGACCGTGCAGCACAGCGCGCGGCTCACCGACTTCACTTCGTCCAGGTCCAGCTTCTCGGCCCAGGCCACGCGCTTGCTGACGCCCAGCCGGCCCTTGAGCACGGTTTCCGGGTCGTCGGGCAGCGCCAGCGCCATGCCCACTTCCTTGGCGATGTCCACGCCTTCGCTGGCCAGCATCGCCGCCAGCGTGGGGTCGCGGTAGAAGTCCATGCCCTTCTCGAGCATCTTGCCGCCCAGCTGCATGTAGCGGTCGATGGCGCCCACGCGCTTGGCGACGGGCGCGTGTTCTTCCTTTTTGAGCCAGCGCTTGGACAGCGCCGCCTTGCGCTTGCTGTCCTCGCCCATTTCGGTCATGGACAGGATGACCTGCACCAGCGCCATGCCGTCGGCGTAGCAGTGGTGGATGCGGGTGATCAGCGCCGAGCCACCGCCGAAGCGTTCCACCAGGTGGAACTGCCAGAGCGGTTTGGTCTTGTCGAGCGGGGTCGACGCCATCTGGCTGGTCAGGCGCTCGAGCTCCTTCTTGCCGCCCTTGCCCGGCAATGCGGTCAGCCGGATATGCCAGTCGATGTCGAAGTCCTGGTCGTCCTGCCAGAACGCGCCGGTGGGGGTGTCGAGCACCTTCTGCCGGAAGCGCGGGTAGGACAGGAACTTGGACTCGATGACCTTGCGCAGCGTTTTGATGTCCAGCGGCGACTCGAACATCATCACGCCGGTGATCATCATCAGGTTCGTGGGCCGCTCCATGCGCAGCCACGCGGTGTCCACGCGCGACATCGGCGACTTGCGGATCCTAACGCGTGCCTCGGCCATAACCCCTCCCCAATCATGGGTCAGGATGCCGCCTGCGCGACGCGGGCGTCAAACCTTGGGTTCTTCTTCCCAGTCCGGGAGGGTCCGGGCGGTTCTTTGGGGCCCGACGTCCGGGCGCCGGCCGCACCGCGAAGGCGAGGGTCGCGCCCGGCGCCGGCCGCACCGCGAAGGCGAGGGTCGCTTCCGGCGCCGGCCCCACCGCGAAGGCGAGGGTCGCTTCCTGTTCGTGTGAAGCTTTTGAACTCA
>JANOJQ010000063.1:0-3111 GCA_031418815.1 Lysobacteraceae bacterium | reverse complement strand
TTTCGGAGAAGTGCGACAGCAGGGCGTTGGCCAGGCCGAAGTTGCCTTCGGCGTTCTCGAAGTCGATCGGGTTGACCTTGTGCGGCATGGTCGAGCTGCCCACTTCGCCGGCCTTCACCGCCTGCTTGAAATAGCCCAGCGAGATGTAGCCCCAGACGTCGCGGCACAGGTCCACCAGCACGGTGTTGATGCGGCGCTGGGCGTCGCACAGTTCGGCGATGCCGTCGTGCGGTTCGATCTGGGTGGTGTAGGCGTTGAAGTCCAGGCCGAGGGATTCGACGAAGCGCTGCGCCAGCGCCGGCCAGTCCACGTCGGGGTAGGCCACCACGTGCGCGTTGTAGTTGCCGACCGCGCCATTGATCTTGCCGGGGAACTCGATGCCGTGCATCACCGCCACCTGGCGCTGCAGGCGCGCCACCACGTTGGCGATTTCCTTGCCGACGGTGGTGGGCGAGGCGGTCTGGCCGTGGGTGCGCGACAGCATGGGCAGCGCCGCGTGTTCGTGCGCCATGGCGCGCAGTTTCTCGACCAGGTCCCAGGTGCGCGGGGCGACGACGGCGATGTAGGCCTCCTGCAGCATCAGGGCGTAGCTGAGGTTGTTGATGTCCTCGCTGGTGCAGGCGAAGTGCACGAACTCCAGGGCCGGGCCCAGCTCGGCGTCGTCCTTGAGGCGTTCCTTGATGAAGTATTCCACCGCCTTGACGTCGTGGTTGGTGGTGCGTTCGATCTCCTTCACCCGGGCCGCGTCGGCCACCGCGAAGCCCGATGCCAGCGCGCGCAGGCGGGCCGCGGCGGCGTCGGAGAAGGGTTTGAGCTCGACGATGCCCGGTTCGGCGGCCAGCGCCAGCAGCCACTCCACTTCCACCCGCACCCGGGCCTTGATGAGGCCGTACTCGGAGAAGATCGGCCGCAGGGCCTCGGCCTTGGCGGCGTAGCGGCCGTCCAGCGGGGACAGGGCGGTGAGGGCGAAATCAGGCATCGGCAGGACTCGTGCGGCGGAAGGGGCGCGCCATTCTACATCCCCTGCAGGAGGGCCTTGAGGCCCGACGCCCTTCGCACGAAAGCGCCGGGCCTCAAGGCCCTCCCACAGCGAGCGGGCTATGCTGGGGCTTGCATCGGGCGAGGAGTACGACATGGCCGCGACAACGCGTACGGAAAAGGACAGCCTGGGCGAACTGCAGGTGCCGGCCGAGGCGCTCTACGGCGCCCAGACCCAGCGGGCGGTGCAGAACTTCCCGATCTCGGGCCTGCGCATGCCGCGCGGTTTCATCCGCGCGCTCGGGCTGGTGAAGGCCGCCGCCGCGGAAGCCAACGCTGGACTGGGCCACCTGCCCAAGGGCGTGGCCACCGCCATCCGCTCGGCCAGCCTGCAGGTGGCGGCTGGCGACGTGGACGGCCAGTTCCCGGTGGACGTATTCCAGACCGGTTCGGGCACGTCCAGCAACATGAATGCGAACGAGGTGATCGCCAGCCTGGCCTCGCGCGGCGCGAAGAAGGCCGTGCATGCCAACGACCAGGTCAACATGGGCCAGAGCTCCAACGACGTGGTGCCCACGGCCATCCAGGTGGCCGCGTTGCTGGCCTGCCGCGAGCAGCTGCTGCCCGCCATCAAGCACCTGCGCGCCACCCTCGACCGCCGCGCGAAGTCCCTGGGCAAGGTCACCAAGACCGGCCGCACCCATCTGATGGACGCCATGCCCTTGACGCTCGCGCAGGAGCTGCGCACCTGGTCGGCGCAGTTGGCGTCGGCCGGCGAGCGCATCGAGGACAGCCTCAAGCGCCTGCGCCGGCTGCCCATCGGCGGCACCGCGGTGGGCACCGGCATCAACGCCGACCCGCGCTTCGGCAAGCAGGTGGCCGCGGCGCTGTCGAAACTGTCGGGTGCGAAGTTCGAACAGGCGAAGAACCTGTTCGAGGGCATCGCCTCGCAGGACGCATCGGTGGAGCTGTCGGGCCAGGTGAACGTGCTGGCCGTGGCGCTGATGAAGATCGGCAACGACCTGCGCTGGATGAACTCGGGCCCGCTGGCCGGCCTGGGCGAGATCGAGCTGCCCGCGCTGCAGCCGGGCAGTTCGATCATGCCGGGCAAGGTGAACCCGGTGGTGCCCGAGGCGCTGTGCATGGCGTGTGCGCAGGTGATGGGCAACCACGTCACGGTGACCGTGGCCGGCGCCAGCGGCAACTTCCAGCTCAACGTGATGCTGCCGGTGATTGCCCACAACCTGCTGCAGTCCATCGAACTGCTGGCGAACGGGTCGCGCCTGCTGGCCGACACCGCCATCGCCGGCTTCACCGTGCGCAGCGAGCGGCTGCGCGAGGCGCTGGACCGCAACCCGATCCTGGTGACGGCGCTCAACCCGGTGATCGGCTACGAAATGGCCGCCGCCATCGCCAAGCAGGCCTATCGCGAGGGCAGGCCGGTGCTGGAAGTGGCCCGGGAAGCCACGGGCCTGCCGGAAAAAACCCTGCGTGCGCTGCTCGATCCCGCCGCCCTCGCCAAGGGCGGCATCCACGGCAAGCCCGGCGGCGGCGCCGGCTAGTCTCGCATCGCGACGCCGGCGCGATCGTGCCGCGGGCGCGCCGCCTTCAGTCGCTGTCGGGCAGCTCGATCGGGCCACGCACGTCGCGGTGGCTCACGTCGCCGCTGCCGATGCGGCGCACGCTCAGGCCTTCGCCCACGTCGCTGACGGCCAGGTCACCCGAGCCCAACGAGCCGACGCTGACGCCACCGTCCACGCCGGTGACCACCAGGTCGCCCGAGCCGATGGATTCCACGCGCAGGCTGCGGCCGACGGTGTGGATGTCCACGTCGCCCGAGCCGATGTCGCCGATGGTGGCCTCGCCGCGCACGCCGCGCACATCGAGGTCGCCCGAGCCGACCGACACTACGTCCAGCGTGCCGCTGTCGTACGTGCTGACGTCACCCGAGCCCAGCTTCACGCGCAGCGTCCCGCTGGTGCCGCGCACTTGGGCGTCGCCGGAGCCCACGTCCAGCCGCACGTTGGGCTGGCCGGAAATCGAGGCGTCGCCCGAGCCCACCCGCACTTCGTAGGCGAGCGTGGCCGGCAGCTGGGCGTCGAGCTGCAGGGTGGCGTAGTTGGCCTTGAAGAA
>JANOJQ010000062.1:0-6342 GCA_031418815.1 Lysobacteraceae bacterium | reverse complement strand
TGAACATCGACAACGCCGAGCGCGGGCAGCTGCTGCACAAAGCAGCCGCCGGCGACCTGCACGCCTACCGCCTTCTCAAGCTGGAGACCTTCGCATGGCTCGCGCATCTCGCCTTCTGGTCGCTCTTCTTCTTTCCGCACTGGTGATCGGCTGCGGCGCATCCGCGCTGCCGTCTGCTGACCCGTCGGTTCCGTCCATGTTCGGCCAGGCGCAGGCCGACTTCGAACTGGCCATCGCGCCGCCGGTCGAAGTCGCCCAAGTGTCGACCGCCGAAGTGGTGGTACCTGCAGTACTGGCCATCCAGGAGCAAATCCAGGCGGCGCTGCCTGCGTCACCGGCTCCGGCCGTCCAGCCGGAAGAGTGGGCCGGCGCGGACGTGGCCAGCGACCTGATTGTGCGCTGGGAGGTCAGCAGCCCCGACGCCTACACGCGGAAGTGGCAGGGCGTGATCTGCCCCGGCGGTGCCAGCGGCCCCACCGGCGGCATCGGCTTTGACTTCGGCCACCAGACGCCGGCCGACATCCGCGAGGCGTGGGACCAGCACGCCGACGTCGAGCGTCTGGCTACGGCCTCCGGGGTCGTGGGCGATGCGAACTGCCGCGCCTGGGTCAGCCGGCACCAGGACATCCGGATCCCGTATGCCTTCGCCTACGCCGTGTTTCAGAGCGCCAGCTTGCCGGCCTACAGGCATGGTGCCGAGCGGGCCTTGGGCGAGGGCTGGCACCGCCTGACGGCCTTTGCGCAGGCCGGCAACACGTCGCTGGGCTACAACCGTGGCTGGTCGATGCGGGGCGATCGCAACCGCGAGAAACGTGCCATCCGTGACGACTGCGCGCCCCGCGGCGACCTGACCTGCAACGCCGGCGAGATCCGCGCCATGAAACGGCTCTGGCCCACCGTGCGCGGCCTGCGGGATCGCCGCGAAGACGAAGCCCGCACCGTGGAGCGCACCTCGTGAGCCTGATCGACAAGCTGGCGGTCAAGCCGCTGCTCTGGGCCCTGGCGGCGCTTCTGCTTCTGGCCGTCGGCCAGTACGTGCTGCTGCAGTTGGCGCAGGCGGACGCCTCCAGCGCCCGCAGCGAGCGCGACACCGCGAAGGCCGAGCTCGCGGCTCGCACCACCGAGCGCGACGCGTTCAAGGGGCGTGTGGGCGAGCTCGAGCAGGCGAACGAGGGCTGGAGGCTGTCGTTCTCCCTCCTGCAGGCCGAGCTCAAGCAGGCGCAGCGCGACGCCCGGGAGCTCGACGCCGCATCCCGCAAGGCCGTCAGCGCCGCCCGCGCTGCCGCCACCGACGCCGATCGGACGCTCAAGAAGTTCGTCGGCCAGTTCGCCGCCGAATCGCGCAAGCCCGACTGCGCGAAGGCGCTCGCCACCCTGGAGGCCGCATGTCCCGCCCTGTCCAACTACTGAGCGCGCTGGCCTGCCTGGCGCTCGCGGCCTGCGGCAACAAGCAGACGCGGCCCGATCTGCCGGATCCCGCCGGCGCCGTCGTGCCCACCGTGCAGGTGGTCGAGCGCATTGTCTATGTGCCCATCGACCGCGCCCTGACGGGCCTGGAGCCGATCGCCGAGGGGCCGCTGGCCGTCTGCCCCCAGGTGGCGGCCGAACGCCGCGCCGCTCTGCAGCGCTGCAACTCGAAGCTGCAGCAGATCCAGCAGATGCAGGGCAGCAAGCCGGAGGCCGATCGCCCGTGAGCGGCCTGGTTCGAATCGTCGTGGATGGCGGCAACGTGGTGTCGCGCCAGTTCAGCGAGCTGGAGCGCACCCAGCTGCCGTTCGCCACCGCGAACGCCATCAACGCCACGGCCTTCGACACGCGCGAGCGCTGGAAAGAAGTGATGCCGAGGATCTTCGACCGGCCCACGGCGCTCACGCGCAACGCCGTGCTCTACACCAAGGCCACCAAGGCGAACCTGTCGGCCGAGGTATTCATCCGAGACGAAGCCTTCAAGGGCACACCGCCGGCCAAGTACCTCGCCGCCCAGGTGATGGGTGGCTCGCGGCGCCAGAAGGGGATCGAGCGCCAGCTGACGGCGGCCGGCCTCCTGCCGGCCGGCATGTTCGTGGTGCCGGGGCAGGGCGCCAAGCTGGACCAGCACGGCAACATCCCGCGCAGCCAGCTCACCCAGATCAAGTCGCAGCTGGGCGCGCAGGCCGACCCGCTGTCGAACGAATCGCCCGCCAGCCGCGGGCGCCGGCTGAAGCGCAATGCGCGGAAGGGAAAGCTGGGCGGGAACTACTTCGCTGCGTCGAAGAGTCGAGGGCGACTGGTCGCAGGCGTGTATGAGCGCATCAGAACTGCGACTGGCAGCGTGGTCAGCAGCGTCCTGCACTTCGTGCGCTCGGTCAGCTACCGCCGCCGCTACCCCATCTTCGACATGGCGCAGACCATCTTCAACCGCCGCTACCCGGCCAACTTCGAGAAGTCGCTCTCGGCGGCGGTGGCCAGCGCCTGGGCCAGGGCGTTCAACCGATGAGCCAGTCCGCTGCCCTTCGCGCCCTGGACGCCTCGCTTGTGGACGCGTTCGCCGGCGCCGGCCTCGCCGACGCCGCGACCTACACCGCGCCCGCGGGCCTGCCCGTGCCCTGCCGGGTGCTGGTGGACGACGAGGCCCAGTTCTTTGGCGACGGTGCGGGCGAGGTGGCGGGCCACCGCACCCTGCTGAGCCTGTTCTTGGCCGAAGTGTCGACGCCGGTGCGCGGCGCCGTCGTGGTGGCCGATGGCCAGACCTACACGCTGGCGTCGCTGGAGACGCGTGACCAGTCGCTAGAGCGCTGGGTGGTGACCCGTGGCTGACCCGAACAGCTGGACCGTCCTCGAGGACTTCCGGGCATGCCTGGAAGACATCCAGATCGCCAATGGCTTCTTCACCGACGCGGGCCTGTTCGTGACCCTCGAGCCCAGCCAGATCACGGAATCGCAGGGGGCGCTGATCGCCCTCGCGCTGGACGGCCTGTCGCCGTCCGTCCCGCCGGCGCCGCCGCGCACCCACCGGCAGGCCACCGTGCTGGTGGTCGGCAAGGTCGGCACCGGCGCCGACAACGTCCAGTTGAGCCTGCACCGCCTGATCGCCGACATCGAGCGCGCCCTCAGCGGGCAGCAGCGCCGATTCGGCGCCGGCCGGGCGTTCCCCACCTTTGTCAGCGCCAACCCCATCCCGCCCGACAAGGGCATCGACTGGATCGGCGTCGAGGTTCGTTACACCACGCACCTGCTGATCGGCTAACCCGCAACCCCCGGAGAATCACATGGAAGACAAGAGCTATATCGGTTCCGGCAACATCCTCATCCGCGAGTTCGGCGCCGCGGCCCCGTTCATGGAGATCGGCAACTGCTCGGCGCTCACCCTGTCGCCGCAGGAAGACGTCAAGCAGCTGCAGGACTTCACCAAGCCCGGCGGCGGCCTGCGCAACCAGGTGCGCCGCGTCAGCGGCGTGGACGTGGCCTACACGTTCCACGATTTCTCGGCCGAGAACTTCGCACGCGGCCTGCGTGCCGCAATCGCTTCGATCGCAGCTGGTACCGTCACCGACGAGCCGGTGGTGGCCTACAAGGGTGGCTACACCCCGTTGGCCAAGATCGCGACCGCGATCACCGCCGTTGAGCCCGTCGGCAGTGCCGTGGCGTATGTGGCCGGCACGGACTACGAGCTGCGCGATGGCCAGCTGTACATTCCCAGCACCTCCACGATCAGCAATCCGGTCGCTGGGGCTGACAACATCCAGGTCACCTACACGCACGGGGCCCAGAAGAAGGTCGAGGCGCTGGTAAACCCGAACAAGCAGTACGAACTGCTGTTCATGGGCCTGAACGAAGCGCAGTCGGGCAAGCGCACTCGCATCACCTGCCACAAGGTCTCCGGCGGCGTGCTGCAGCAGATGGCGGCGCTTGGTGAGGACTACGGCGCTGGCGAGATCAACGGCGCGCTGCTGACCGACACCAGCAAGACCGGCGTGGGCATCAGCCAGTACGCCACGATCGAGATGGAGGACTGATCCGGCCATGAGCGATCCCCTGGATGTGCTGGAGCCTTCGGGCTCCAGCGTGAAGTACCGCAGCGAGATCATTGAGGTGACGCCGATCACCATTGGGCAGTTGCCCAAACTGGTGCGCACGGCGCGGCCCGTGATCAACGCGGTGCTGGCGCTGCAGTCGCTTCCGGAGGACACAGAAGCGGATGGGTTCGTGGACCTGGTGGTCGACCTGCTGGCGGACCATGGCGAGGCCCTCTACCAGGCGGCGGCCATCTGCATCGGCAAGCCGGCGGAATGGGTGGCTGGCGGTGGTTTGGATGAGTTCGTGGTGCTCGCGAAGGCCGTGATCGAGGTCAACCGCGATTTTTTTCTCCGGAGGCTCGGTCCGCTCCTGGGAAGCCGGGTCGGCGCGCTGTCGAGTGGGGTTGGGCAGACACCGTCCAGCTCCTGATCGAGCGAGGCCACAGCCTGCGGGACGTGCGCGGTTACACCCTCGGCCAGCTGCGCACCTTCACTGAAGCGGCGGAGCGGGCGCGACGAAGGGAGCTGACCGATCAAGTGGTGAACCTGCGGGCAGCGAAGTATCCGAAGCAAGAGTTCAACGCATATCTGAGGGTGCTTACCCATGGCAAGTCCACAAACTAACCTGCGCGTTCGCATCAGCGCCGACCTGGCCGACATCAAGGCGGGGCTTGCCACGCTTCGCGGAGACCTTCAGACCACGAAGCGCAATGCCGCTGCGAGCATGGATGGGCTCGACTCCGCCGGCGCCAAGGTCAAGAATTTCGTCGGCTCTGCGACCGCCGCGTTCGCGGCGCTCGCTGGCGTGATCGGTGGCGCGGTGGCTGCCATCAAGTCGGCCATCGACCGCGCTGACGAACTGGGCAAGGCGGCTCAAAAGGTGGGCATCGGAACCCAGGCGCTCTCCGAGCTTGCCTTCGCCGCAGAGCTTGCGGACGTCAGTCTGGGGACACTTTCCACGGCGCTAACCCAGTTCAATAAGCAGTTGACCAGCAATGAGGACCTAGTCAAAGAGCTTGGCATTGAAACCAGGGACGCGAGTGGCCAGTTCAGAGCCACCGAGCAGATAATTTCTGACCTTGCTGACGTTTTCCGCGACCTACCCGATGGGCCGCAGAAAGCAACGCTCGCCGTAAAGATTTTCGGTCGAGCCGGTGCGGATCTCATTCCTTTGCTCAATTCTGGTTCCGATGCCCTCGCTGAAATGGCGCAAGAAGCCCGGGACCTAGGTGTGTCGATCAGCGCAGAAGCCGCTGCGCAAGCGGAGGCCTTCAACGACAACCTCACAAGACTGAGGAGCGCCGCGCAGGGTTTCGCGAATGATCTGGCCGCCCAGCTTTTGCCGGCCCTTGGCTCTCTCGCGGAAACGCAAGCGGACAACGCGCGTGGCTCCAGTGCAGCGGGTGAGGCGGCGACCGTTTTTGCCACCGCCCTCAAGCTGGTCGCGTCGGTTGCGCTGATCGCAAAGAATGTCTTTGAGGGCGTACTGAACGTCATCTTCTTTCTAGTCAGCGCCACCTCTGCATTGTCCAAGGCGCTGACCGTGAATCTCGGCGGCGCGTTCCAACTGCTCGTGAACTACTGGAATCGTCTCAAGGATGAAGGGCCCATCGCTGCGCTGAAGGCATACGTGAAGGAAGCGGCCGATTTCGCGAGGGGTGAGAGGAATGAGCTGACCGACGTTCCTCTTCAAGTTAAGGCGGCATGGGATGCAATGCGCCAAGGTCTCAATGAGTCCGGCGAGGACATCGGCACTGGTCTGGCCAACATCTTCTCCGAAATGGACCGAGGCACTGCATCGGCCAACGAAGGGATTCGCAAGCTAGGCGAAGAGAGTGCTGCGTCGGAAGCGCGCGTCAAGGAGTTGCAGGCAACGCTTCAGCGGCTACTCGGGAAAAGCGACGGCGCGGGCGACGCGGACGCGAAGCGCCGCGCCGCCGAGATCGAGCGAGAGATCGAGCGAGCGGCCCGCGAAGCCGAGAAGGCAAAGGAAGAAGAGGAAAGGCTGCTGCGCGAACGTGGCGAGCGCATCTCCGCGGGTCTCTTCGAGGTCCAGAACGAGCTATTGCAGGCCACTGGGCGCGGTGCCGAAGCGGCTTTCCGTGAGCTCGAGGCACGCTATGCGCAGCTGCTTGCTGATCTGCGGGGCGCTTCTGATGTGGAGGGCGAAGCGCTGCTCGAGCGGCTGCTCGGTTTGAAAAAGGTTCAGATCAAACTGGAGGACTTTCGCTCGCAGGTGCAGGCAGTCCTTGGTGGCCTCAGTGACCGGGAGTCTTCGATTGGCGATCAGGCCAGCGGGGGTTTGATCGGCAGTGTTGAGGCCGAGCGAGAGATTGCCCGCGCTCGT
>JANOJQ010000061.1:0-6438 GCA_031418815.1 Lysobacteraceae bacterium | reverse complement strand
CGCGGCGGCCGGCGGCGGGGCGGCCTTGGGCCACAGCAGGAACACGGCCGCGGCCACCGCCAGCAGCACGCCCACCACGGCGGCGGTGGTCGGGCGCGGCAGTTTCGACAGCCGCGGCGCCAGCGCTTCGCGCGCGGCCTGGTCGACCCAGCGTTCGCCGATCTGCGCTTCGTCGTGGGCGTAGCCGCCCAGCAGTGCGCGCTCGGCGATGATGTTCACCAGCCGCGGCACGCCGCCCGAATGATGCTGGATGCGTTTCACCGCCAGCTTGGTGAACGGGAAGCGCTGGCCGCCGGCCACCGCCCAGCGATGGCGCAGGTAGGCTTCGGTTTCTCCGCTGTCCAGCGGCGTGAGGTGGAAGCGTGCGGTGATGCGCTGGGCCAGCTGGCGCAGGTCGTCGCGGGCCAGGATGTCGCGCATTTCGGGCTGGCCCAGCAGCAATATCTGCAGCAGCTTCTGGGTGTCGGTTTCCAGGTTGGTGAGCAGGCGCACCTGCTCCAGCGCTTCCACGCTCAGGTTCTGCGCCTCGTCGATGATCAGCACCACGCGCAGGCCCTTGGCGTAGGCATCGAGCAGGTAGGCGTTGAGCACGTCCACCAGCGCCTTGAGGCTGGTGCGCCGCGCCGGCAGCTTGATGTGCAGTTCCTGGCAAATCGTCTCCAGCAGCTCGATCGGGCTCAGGCGCGGATTGAGCACCAGGGCCACGCGCACGTTCTCGGGCAGCTGTTCCAGCAGCAGGCGGCACAGGGTGGTCTTGCCGGTGCCCACTTCGCCGGTCAGCTGCACGAAGCCGCCGCCGCCGCCCTGGCCGATGCCGAACAGCAGGTGCGCCAAGGCATCCCGGTGGCGCTCGCTGAGGTACACGAAGCGCGGGTCCGGGGTGATCGAGAACGGCGCCTCGCTCAGGCCGTAGTGCTCGAGGTACATGGCGCCTCGCAGTTGTATGAGCCGCTAGCCTGCCACCAAAAAGGGGTCAGAGAACATATTCGTTTCAAACGAATATGTTCTCTGACCCCTTTTTTGGGGGTTAGTCGTCGAGGGTTAGGAGGGAGGCGTTGCCGCCGGCGGCGGTGGTGTTCACGGTGAGGGTGCGTTCGGAGGCGAAGCGCAGCAGGTAGTGCGGGCCGCCGGCCTTGGGGCCGGTGCCGCTCAGGCCTTCGCCGCCGAAGGGCTGCACGCCCACCACGGCGCCGATCTGGTTGCGGTTGACGTAGCAGTTGCCCACCTTCACCGTCTTGGAAATCTTCTCGATGGTGGAATCGATGCGCGAGTGGATGCCCAGCGTCAGGCCGTAGCCGGTGGCGTTGATGGCGGCCAGCACTTCGTCGAGCTTGTCAGCCTGGAAGCGGATCACGTGCAGCACCGGGCCGAACACTTCGCGCGTGAGCTGGGAAAGCGACGACAGCTCGTAGGCGCGCGGCGCGAAGAACGAACCATTCGCCGTCGCAGCAGGCAGCGCCACCGCCTTGATCAGCCTGGCCTCCTTGTCCATGCGCGCGGCGTGGTCGGCCAGGATCTTGCGCGCGTCTTCATCGATGACGGGACCCACGTCGGTGCTCAGCAGCGCCGGGTCGCCGACCACCAGTTCGTCCATGGCGCCCGACAGCATGTGGATCACCTTGTCGGCGATGTCGGCCTGCACGAACAGCACGCGTGCGGCCGAGCAGCGCTGGCCGGCGGAGTCGAACGCCGACGCCATCGCGTCCTTCACCAGCTGCTCGGGCAGCGCGGACGAATCGGCGATCAGGGCGTTCTGGCCGCCGGTTTCGGCGATCAGCGCGGCAATCGAGGCGTTGCGCGCGGCCAGCGAACGGTTGATCGCCCAGGCCGTGTCGGTGGAGCCGGTGAAGCACACGCCGGCCACGCGCGCATCGCGCGTGAGCGCCGCGCCCACGGTGGCGCCGTCGCCCGGCAGGAACTGCAGCACCTCGCGCGGCACGCCGGCTTCATGCAGCAGCTGGGTGGCGACGAATGCCGTCAGCGTGGTCTGCTCGGCCGGCTTGGCGATCACCGAGTTGCCGGCGGCCAGCGCCGCGGCCACCTGGCCCACGTAGATGGCCAGCGGGAAGTTCCAGGGGCTGATGCAAACGAACACGCCGCGGCCGTGCAGCCACAGCTCGTTCGATTCGCCGGTGGGACCGCGCAGCTTCTCGGGCGCGCCGAACAGCTTGCGCGCCTGCAGGGCGTAGTAGCGCAGGAAATCCACCGCCTCGCGCACTTCGGCCACCGACGCCGACAGCGACTTGCCGGCTTCCTTGACGCACAGCGCCAGGAATTCCGGCATGCGCGCTTCCATCAGGTCGGCAGCGTGTTCGAGGATGCGGGCGCGGCTGGCGGCGGGCAGGCGGTCCCAGCCGTCCTGCGACGCCACGGCGTTGGCCAGGGCTTTTTCCACCGCCGCGCTGTCGGCCGGGATCCACTGGCCGATACGCTCGCGGCGGTCGGCCGGGTTGGTGACCGCGTTCGCGGCGCCCGACGCCGTTGCGCCCGGCACCAGCGGCGTGGCCTGCCAGTCCTTGATCGCGGCGTTGATGGAAGTGGCCAGCGCGGCCAGGGTGTCGTCGTTGGCGAGATTGGCGCCCATGGAATTGTTCCTTTCTTCGCCGTACGACCGGAACAGGTCCAGCGGCTGGGGGATGCGGGGATGGGGCTTGGATTCGTACGCGGCCACCATGGCCACCGGGTCGGCCACCAGGTCGGCCGGCGGCAGCGATTCGTCGGCGATGCGGTTGACGAAGCTGGAGTTGGCGCCGTTCTCGAGCAGGCGGCGCACCAGGTAGGGCAGCAGGTCTTCGTGCGAACCCACCGGCGCGTAGACGCGGCAGGCCACGTTCAACTTGTCGGCCGGGATGACTTCGGCGTACAGGTCGTCGCCCATGCCGTGCAGCTTCTGGTACTCGTAGCGCGCGCCCTTGGCATAGACGTGGATGGCGGCGATGGTCTGGGCGTTGTGGGTGGCGAACATCGGGTAGAGGGCGTCCGACGCCGCCAGCATGCGGCGCGCGCAGGCCAGGTAGCTCACGTCGGTGTTGGCCTTGCGGGTGAACACCGGGTAGTCGGCGTAGCCCTCGGCCTGCGCTTTCTTGACTTCGCTGTCCCAGTAGGCGCCCTTCACCAGGCGCACCGGCATGCGGCGGCCGGTCTTGCGGGCCAGGTCGGCCAGGTAGTCGATCACGAACGGCGCGCGCTTCTGGTAGGCCTGCACCGCCAGGCCGTAGCCTTCCCAGCCGTCCAGCGAGGCGTCGGTGAAGGCGCCGGCGATCACGTCCAGGCTGAGCTCCAGCCGCTCGGACTCCTCGGCATCCATCGTGAAGCCGATGCCCTGGGCCTTGGCCAGGCGGGCCAGTTCCAGCACCCGCGGGGTCAGCTCGGCGTGCACCCGGGCCCGCTTGGCCAGCTCATAGCGCGGGTGCAGGGCCGACAGCTTCACCGAGATGGACGGGGCGGTGAGCACGTCGGGGTAGGGGCCGCCCGAGCCGATCGCGCCGATGGCGTCGCGATAGGCGGCGAAATAGCGGTCAGCGTCGGCCTGGGTGAATGCGGCTTCGCCCAGCATGTCGAACGAATACAGGTACTTGGCCTGGTCGCCCTTGCGGCTGCGGTCCAGAGCCTCGGCAATGGTGCGGCCCAGGACGAACTGGTGGCCCATGATCCGCATCGCCTGGCGCACGGCCAGGCGGATGGCCGGTTCACCGGCCCGGCCCACCAGGCGGCGGAAGGCGCCGACGGCGTTGCGGCGGGTTTCGTCGGCCAGGTTCACCATGCGGCCGGTCAGCATCAGGCCCCAGGTGGACGCGTTCACCAGCACCGAGCTGGACTGGCCCATGTGGCGGTCCCAGTCGGCGTCGCCCAGCTTGTCGCGAATGAGTTTGTCGGCGGTGGCGCGGTCGGGGATGCGCAGCAGGGCCTCGGCCACGCACATCAGCAGCACGCCCTCTTCGCTGGACAGGTCGTACTGGCGCATGAAGGCCTCGACCATGCCCGGGTCGGCCGAGCGTACGCGCGTGCGCTGCACCAGGGCCACGGCCAGGGCCTGCACGCGGGCCTGGTCGGCATCCGGCAGCTGCGCCTCCGCGAGCAGGTCGGACAGGTGCCGGGCCTCGTCGCGATGGAAGGCGGCGGTGATGCGCGCGCGCAGTTCGGACGGTGCGCCGGGCAGTTCAGGACTCAGGATCGGGGTCACGGGGGTCCAGTGGCGGGGCAGCGCGGATCAGCGCAGGAACACAGATTCTAGTGCCCCACGCAGGGGCGCGGAACCCCGGGTTCTTCACGAAGCTGGCGGCCACGGTTGGGCCGTATGGAGGAATTGGCTTGCCGCGCCAGCGCGCGGGCCGGTAAAATTCGCGGGTTTCCGGTGCTGGTCGCAGGTCCTTGGCGTGATCGAGCTCGTTTCAGCGGTGCCGTCGGGCTCCGGAGCCGTCCTGGTGCTCCGTCCTCGACGTGCTCTGAGCGCTGCCCAGTTCGCTGGCTTGGCCGTCGGCCTGTCCCTGGCCACCTTCGGGGTGGCGGGGTACGCCTTCTTCCAGGGCAATGTTTTCGCCCCGGTATTCGCCCTGCTGGACGCGGCTTTCATCGCGACCGTGCTTCGATGGGTGTGGCGGCAGGGCGACCGCTTCGAGGAGATTGCGCTGGACGAGCGCAGCCTCGAGGTCCGTCGTTCGGCGCAGCCGGAGCCGGCCTTCCGGGCCCACCCGTTCTGGGTGCGGCTGCAGGTGGAGGGCGGCGAGGGCAGGGAAAGGGTTTTGCTGGGCTCGCACGGCCGGCAGGTGGAAGTCGGGTCGTTCCTCTCGTTCGAGGAGCGCCGCGACCTGGCCACCCGATTGAAAGGATTGCTGGCGTCGGCCTCGGGTCGGGGCCAGATCGAAGACCACACGTTGGGGTAAGTTCGGATGAATGCAGCGATGAAAGCAGCGCGTGCCACCCAGGTCGGCCTGGCACGCATCGCCACCGGCGTTTCCGCCGTCGTGGCCAGCTCGATGGCCCTGGCCGATGACGGTATGCCGCAACGGTGGCAGCTGAACATGACCAAGGGCGTCACCCGCACCGCGGAAAACGCCTACGACATGCACATGCTGATGCTCTGGATCTGCGTGGTCATCGGCGTGATCGTGTTCGGCGCGATGGCCTACGCGATGTTCAAGTTCCGCAAGTCCAAGGGCGCCAAGCCCGACGTCGACTTCACCCACTCCACGAAGCTCGAGATCATCTGGACCGTGGTGCCGATCATCATTCTGGTGGTCATGGCCGTCCCGGCCACCATCAAGGTGATCGAGCAGTACGACACCAAGGACCACGAGATGACCGTCAAGGTCACCGGCTACCAGTGGATGTGGCGCTACGAAATCGTCGGCGAGGACGTGAACTTCATCAGCCGCCTCGACCGTGAATCCGACCGCATCCGCCAGAGCGGCGAGCGGCCGACCGCCGAGTCCGCGCCGCACTACCTGCGTGAAGTCGACCGCGTGCTGGTGCTGCCCACCGACACCAAGATTCGCTTCGTGGTGACCGCCGACGACGTCATCCACGCCTGGTGGGTGCCGGCACTGGGCTGGAAGCAGGACGCGATCCCGGGCGTCATCAACGAACAATGGACGCTGATCCGCGAGCCCGGCATCTACCGCGGCGTCTGCGCCGAACTGTGCGGCAAGGACCACGGCTTCATGCCGATCGTGGTCAAGGCCGTCCCGCGCGGTGAATACGACGCGTGGCTCGCCGCCCAGAAGGCCGGCGACCTCGCCGAAGCCGCCCGCATCGCCGCCAGCACCCCCGTCACCGCGAAAGCGGTTGGCGAGGGCTGAAAGAATCCAGAAAAAGGCACATGACCATGGCTAACCACGACGTTGCCCACGCCGACGACCACCACGGCGAGCACAAGCAGGGTTTCATCCAGCGTTGGTTGTATTCGACCAACCACAAGGACATCGGCACCCTGTACCTGGTGTTCTCGCTGGTGATGTTCTTCATCGGCGGCTCGATGGCGCTCGTCATCCGCGCCGAACTTTTCCAGCCCGGCCTGCAGCTGGTCGAGCCCGAGTTCTTCAACCAGATGACCACCATGCACGCGCTGGTGATGATCTTCGGCGCCGTCATGCCCGCGTTCGTGGGCCTGGCCAACTGGATGATCCCGCTGATGATCGGTGCGCCCGACATGGCGCTGCCGCGCATGAACAACTGGTCCTTCTGGATCATGCCGTTCGCCTTCACCCTGCTGCTGATGCCGCTGATCCTGTACTTCTTCGGCATCGGCGGCGGCGCCCCGGCCGGCGGCTGGACCCTGTACCCGCCGCTGTCGCTGCAGGGCGGCTCCAGCACCGCGTTCACCATCTTCGCCATCCACCTGATGGGCATCAGCTCGATCATGGGCGCCATCAACATCATCGCCACCATCCTCAACATGCGCGCCCCGGGCGTGGACCTGCTGAAGATGCCGGTGTTCGT
>JANOJQ010000060.1:0-27452 GCA_031418815.1 Lysobacteraceae bacterium | reverse complement strand
GCCTTCAGGCCCGACCGCTCCCCCACCCCTCAAGGAGTTCCCCCATGCACCAGTGGTTCCTCAGCTACCAGGGCCAGCAGATGGGTCCGCTCGACCACGCGGCCGCCATCTCCCAGGCCACGCGTGATCCGTCCGGCCACTGCTGGCGCCAGGGTTTCCCGGAGTGGATCCCGATCAGCGCCTGCACCGAGCTGCGCGCCGAGTCCGCGCCCAGCGCCATGATGGCGCCGGTGCCGCCGCCGGCCACGACCGCGGGCACGGGCCAGCGCAGCGACGTCATCGACTACCGCATCTACGGCGAGGACATGCAGTTCGTCGAGATCGAACTCGACCCGGGTGAAAGCGCCGTCGCCGAGGCCGGTTCGATGATGTACAAGGACTCGATGGTCAGCATGGACACCGTGTTCGGCGACGGCTCGGCCAGCGCCGGCGGTGGCGGCTTCATGGACAAACTGGTGGGCGCGGGCAAGCGCCTGATCACCGGCGAGAGCCTGTTCACCACCGTGTTCTCGCACACCGGCGCCAGCGGCAAGGCCAAGGTGGCGTTCGCGGCGCCCTACCCCGGCACCATCGTGCCGATGACGCTGAGCAACTACGGCGGCACCATCATCGCGCAGAAGGACAGCTTCCTGTGCGCGGCGCGCGGCGTGTCGATCGGCCTGTTCTTCCAGAAGAAGTTCATGACCGCACTGTTCGGCGGCGAAGGCTTCATCATGCAAAAGCTCACCGGCGACGGCCTGGTGTTCATCCACGCCGGCGGCACCATCGTCGAACGCGAGCTGCGCCCGGGCGAGCGCCTGGACGTGGACACCGGCTGCGTGGTGGCGATGACCAGCACGGTGAACTTCGACATCCAGCCCGTGGGCGGCGTGAAGTCGATGCTGTTCGGCGGCGAAGGCGTGTTCCTGGCCACCCTCACCGGCCCGGGCAAAGTGTGGCTGCAGTCGCTGCCGTTCTCGCGCCTGGCCGGCCGCATGTTCAGCGCCGCCTACCAGAAGGGCGGCAGCAAGGGCGAAGGCTCGGTGCTGGGTGGGCTGGGCGGGATCATCTCGGGCGACCGCGGCTTCTGACCGGCCCCGGGGAAGCCAGGCACCAGGCCCCGACCGGGGCCTGGTGCGGGCCCCGCCCCGCTACTTGCGGCGCGGCGCGCCCGCCGGCTGGTAAAGGCTCAGGCCATTGCCGTCGGGATCAATGAAATCCAGGGTCAGCCCGCCATCGGGCGCTTCGCTCACCGGCACCACGATCTCCACGCCCTTGGCGGCCAGCGCTTCGGCGTAGTCGTCGATGCCGCCCTCCAGGTTGAACACCACCACCGGGCTGTCGCCGGCCTTAGCGGGCCGGGCGATGAACACCAGGCTCAGCTCACCCAGCTGGCCCACCGCGAACGGCCCGTGGTGGCCCTCCACGGCCTCCACCGGCAGGCCCAGGGTGTCGCGGTAGAACACCAGCGCGCGCTCGAGCACGCTGACGAAAAAAACAATGGCGCCGACTCTGCATTGCGAAAGCATGGGAGGTCTCCTCTGTGGTTCCCGGTCAGTCGTTGCCGCCGGGGGGCAATCCGTGAGCGCTCCGGATCACCAGCAGGTGGCCGTCGGCGTCGTGGGTTCCCAGGCCGGCGCGTCCCGCCAGCGCCGCCTTCAGCGAGCGGCGCACCAGCCCGAAGGGCAGGTCCACGGTCCGCGCCGGATCGCGCACGAAGGACAGCGCCACGGCCTCGGCGCGCTGCGGCGGCGGCAGCGCGCCCAAAGCCTTCCGGATGCGCGTCAGCCGCTGGCGGAATGCGGTGTCGGCCAAGCCCAGGATCCAGCGGATTTCGTCCGCCGACAGCCCGTGCAGCGCGAGCACGGCCACGCGCCGCGCCGACGGCGGCAGCGAAGCCAGCAGGGAGAGACGCGCGGGCCCGGTGTCCACCGCCGCGTCCGTCGCTGCCACGCTTTCAGGCTCGGCAACCGACGCTTCCCGGCGCCGACGCCGACCCTCGCCCCGGGCCGTCATCGCGGCGAGGTTTTTCAGCACGCCATCAAGCCACGGCGCGTCGTCGCGGCCGGCCTCGATCGCGGCCAGCAGCGCGTCCTGCAGCAGGTCGTCGGCGTCGGCGGGACGCCGGGACAGTCGCCGTGCGCGGGCGCGGAGGCGGCGGTAGGTGGCCAGGTCCATGGGCCGATTCTGGCATCCCCGGGCAGCGACGTGCGCGCGTCCGTCAGGGTTTGAACACGCCCGGCCCAAGTCACTGCCGCCAGCGATAGTCCAGTCCCAGCCACAGTGTCCGGCCTGGCCCCGGCTCGAAGAAGCGGCCGTTGCCGTCGTTGACGATCACCGAGCCGACGTGGCGGCGGTCGAAGGCATTCTCCAGGCGGACGAAGGCCACAGCGCCTTCGCCAAACGAGCGCAAAAGGCCCAGGTCGAACAGCGCATGACCCGCCGCCGTCGCGCTGGCCGCATCGTTCACCGTCACCGACGACACCTGCCGCACTTCGGCGAAACCGCGCCAGCCGCCGCGCCAACCGTCCCAGCGCAGCCGGCCCATGGATCGCGGCACGCCCGCCAGACGGGTGCCGCGCTCGATGCGTTGCGTCGGCACGGTGCACGGCGCCCCGGCGCACGCCAGGTAGGTTTCGCGGACGCTGGCATCCAGTCCGGTCCAGGCCAACTGCAGCGACATCGTTTCGCCCAACGCCGCCTCCAGCTCAAGCTCGATGCCCTGGCGCGCGCTGCGGCCGGCGTTGGCGAAGCTGGCGCGGCCGCCGGCGTTGGTGGCCACCACGAGCTCGGCGCGCGTCTCGCTTCGAAACAGCGCGAGGTCGGCGCGCAGGCCGTCGCGCGGTCGCCATTTCATGCCGAGCTCGGCGTTTCGGCTGCGCGCCGGGCGCAGGTCCAGGTTCAGGCCCGAGCTGCCGTCCGGGCGATACGCCAGCTCCACCAGCGTCGGCGTTTCGAAGCCGCTGCCGAGGCTGGCGTGCAGGTTCAGGCGCGGGCTGGCGCGGAACTGCAGCGCCGCCACCGGCGTCCAGCGCGAGAACGACACCGCGCCGCTGTCGTCGGGATTGCCGGCGGTGACGTAGTCGTCGGCCGAGCGGAAGCGGACCTGGCTGTGGCGAACCCCGGCCAGCAGCGACCAGTCCCGCGCGACCCGCCATTGGGCCTGCGCGAACTGGTCGAAGGACGACACGCGATTGCGTTCGTCGCGGCGCAGCGCACCGCGCACGCCCAGCGCGCCGCCGACGAAGTTCTCGTAGCCGCGCCGCTGCTGCTGCAGGCCTTCCCAACTGGCGCCCGCCGTCCATTCCAGCGCGCGGCCACCGGGCCGCGACTCGCCCGCCAGCCGCAGCTCGCCGCCGCCGTACCCGCTGTCCAGGTCCACCACGCCGCCGGAATTGAGCGGGTTGGCCTGCACGGCCACGGGAATGGCCAGGTACTGCTCGATGCCGCGCGTGCCGCCGTACACCAGGCCGCGCAGCGACGCGCCGCCCGGCAGCGCCTGCTGCACCGTCCAGCCCGCCTGCGACTGCCGCACGCGCTTGCGGGTGTCGAAGGTGATCGCCTGCGGCGTGGTCTGGTAAGGGTCGGCGTCGAACTGCGCGCGACTGAGCCCGAGCGGGTCCTGGGCCAGCGGCGAATCGAAATGGTTCAGCACCAGCGACTGCGTCGTGCCGGCAGCGGCCCTCGGCCCATGCAGGCGCGCGCTGAAGGAACTGCGCTGCGCGGCCGAATGCGGGCGAATGCCGTCCGCGCGCAGATGCGACAGGCCGGCCACGACACCCACGCCACGCCACGCGCTGCGAACACCGGCGGAAACGCGCCAGTCGCCGCCGTCCCCGGCCGCGGCGCCGAGGCTCGCCTCGCCCGGCGCCTCGCCATCGCCGCTGAACACCTGCACCACGCCGCCGGAGGAATTGCCGTACAGCGCCGAGAACGGCCCGCGCAGCACCTCCACGCGCTGGGCGCTGGCGAGGTTGGCGTGCGAAAGCTGCGACTGCCCGTCGGGCTGCGTGGCCGGGATGTCGTCCACGTACACGCGCAGGCCACGGATACCGAAGCTGGCGCGCGTGCCGAAGCCGCGGACGGATAGCTGGGTGTCCTGGGCGTAGTTCTGGCGGTCGCGCACCAGCAGCCCCGGGATGCCCTGCAGCGCTTCGGACAGGTTCATGCCAGGCGTCGCCACCGGCTGGCCGCGCACCGACACCGCGGCCGGCGTGTCGAACACGCTGGCCTCGCGGCGGGTGGCGGTGACGTTCACCGGCTCCAGCACCAGGGTGTCGGTCGGCGAAGACGCGTCGCCCTGCGCAGCCGCCAGGCACGGCGCCAGCAGCAGCGCGACCGCAGCGGCGCGGCGCGCCATCACTCGTCGCGGAAAACGGCGGTGCCGCGGCTGCCGTCGGGCTTGATCCAGGCGCGATACATGCCGGAGGTGTTGAACGGCATGGCGATGTTGCCGTCGCGGTCGAGCGCGATGGCGCCGCCGTTGCCGCCCAGCTTCACCACTTCGCCGTTCACCACGGCCTCGGCGGCGGTCGCCAGCGAGTCGCCGCGGTAGGCCACGCGGGCGCAGATGTCGTGGGCCACGGCGACGCGGATGTAGAACTCGCCCCAGCCCGTGCCCGACACGCCGCAGCGGTCGTCGGCCCAATTGCCGGCGCCGATGATCGGGGCATCGCCCACGCGGCCGAAGCGCTTGTTGGTCATGCCGCCGGTGGACGTGGCCGCGGCGATGTGGCCGCTCTTGTCCAGGGCCACGGCGCCCACGGTGCCGAAGTAGCTGCTGGGGATCGCGGCCTGGCCGGCGTTTTCGAGCTTGCGCGCCTCTTCAAGCTGCTCACGGCGGCGGTCGGTGTCGAACCAGTCCGGGCGCACGCGGGCGATCTCGGGCCGGGTGTCGGCGAAGGCCTCGGCGCCGGCGCCGGCCATCATCACGTGCGGCGAGTGCTCCATCACCGTGCGCGCCAGCTTGATCGGGTTGCGCACCGTGCTCAGGCCGGCCACCGCGCCGGCGCGGCGGGTGTGGCCTTCCATGATCGACGCGTCGAGTTCATGGCCGCCGGCGGCGTTGAACACCGCGCCCTTGCCGGCGTTGAACCAGGGCGACTCCTCCAGCACCACGATGCTGGCCGTCACCGCGTCCAGGGCACTGCCGCCGTCCTTCAACACCGCATTGCCGGCATCCAGCGCGCGGTCGAGGTCGCGGCGCACCGCGCGCTCGTCTTCCACCGAAAGCGCGCGGCGCTCGATCACGCCGGCGCCGCCGTGGATGACCAGTGCGGTGCGCGCATCGTCGGCGGCGGCCGGCAGGCCGACCATCCCGAGGGCAAGCAGCAGCGAGGAACGAATCATGGCGGCGTCATCCGTGGTGGGTATCCGGAGAGTCTACCCTTGGTGGCGCAGCGCCTCGATGGGGTCGAGCTGGGCGGCCTTGCGCGCGGGATAGAAGCCGAAGAACAGGCCGGTGGCCACCGAGAAGCCCGCCGCCATCATCACCACCTGCAGGTCCAACTGCACCGGCAGGGCGCCGAACTTGCTGGCCAGCAGCGCACCGCCGATTCCCAGCGCGATGCCGATGAAGCCGCCGCCCAGCGAAATCAGCATGGCCTCGGCCAGGAACTGCGCCTGGATCTCACGCGGGCCTGCACCCACCGCCATGCGCAGGCCGATCTCGCGGATGCGCTCGGTCACCGACACCAGCATGATGTTCATGATGCCGATGCCGCCGACGATCAGCGAGATGCTGGCCACGGCGCCCAGCAGCAGCGACATCAGGCGCGTGGTCTCGGTGCGGGTACTGACGATTTCGGCGATGTTGCGCACCGCGAAATCGTCCTCGCCCCCCGGCGCGATGCGGTGGCGTTGGCGCATCAGGGCGTTGATCTCTTCCTCCACGAAGGCCAGGTCCTCGGCGCGGCCGACCGACACCGAGATCTGCTGCACGACGCTGTCCTGGCGCGGCACGGCGGCTGGCGTGGCCGCCGCGCCGGTGCCGCCGCCCGTGGCGGCGACGTTGCCTGCCGCCGCGGCCGTGGCCAGCCGGCGTCGCCCGGTTTCCATGGGCACCAGGATGATGTCGTCCGAGTCCTGGCCCCAGCTTCCCTGTCCCTTCGACACCAGCACGCCCACCACGCGCAGCGGCACGCGTCCCAGGCGGATGGTGGTGCCCACGGGATCGGCGTCACCGAACAGTTCGCGGCGCACGGTTTCGCCCAGCACCACCACCTTGGCAGCCGAACTGTAGTCGCGCGCGCTGAACGGCTCGCCCAGCGCCATCTGCCAGTCGTTCACCGGGTAATAATCGGCATTGATGCCTTCCCAGCGCGTGGACCAGTTGTTCTCTGCGAACACCACCTGGCCGCCACCGCGGATCGACGTGGCCACGTACTGCACTTCCGGGATCTCGGTGCGGATGGCTTCGGCGTCGTCGTCGGTCAGGCTGGCGGCGCTGCCCGCCCCGCCGCGCACCGGCCCCTGCCGCGACGAGGACGAGAACACCTCGAGCCGGTTGGAGCCCAGCTTGGAGATCATGCTGTCCAGCTCGGCCTGCGTGCCCTGCCCCACCGACACCATGACGATGACCGCGGCGATGCCGATGATCACGCCCAGCGCGGTCAGGATGCTGCGCAGGAAATTGCCGCGCAGCGAGAACACCGCCGAGCGCAGGACGTCGGCGGCCTTCATGCGGCTTTCTCCGCAGGATGCAGGCCATCGGGATGCCAGCCGTCGGCGTGCAACTCGCCGTCGTGCATGACCACCACGCGGTCGGCGTGGTCGGCCACCGGACGCTCATGGGTGATGATGACCACGGTGCGGCCGCTGGCCTGCAGGCGCTCGAACAGCGCCATGATTTCTTCACTGGTGCGCGAATCCAGCGCGCCGGTGGGCTCGTCGGCCAGCAGCAGCGGCGGCTGGTTGATCAGCGCGCGGGCGATGGCCACGCGCTGCTGCTGGCCGCCGGACAGTTCGCTGGGGCGATGCCCCGCGCGCTCGGCCAGGCCCACTTCGGCCAGCGCGGCGCGGGCGCGCGGTTCGCGTTCCGCCACCGGGATGCCCGAATAAACCAGCGGCATCATCACGTTCTCCAGCGCGGTCTGGCGCGACAGCAGGTTGAAGCCCTGGAACACGAAGCCGATCTTCTCCAGCCGCAGCTTCGCCCGGCCGGTGGCGTCGAGCGTGGCCACGTCCACGCCGTCGCAGCGGTAGGTGCCCGACGTGGGCTGGTCGAGGCAACCGATCATGTTCATCAGCGTGGATTTGCCCGAACCCGAGGCACCCATGATGGCGAGGAATTCGCCGCGCTGCACCCGCAGGTTGGTGCCACGCAGCGCCACCACCTCGGCCGGCGTGCCGGCGGCGTAGACCTTGTTCAGGCCAACGATGTCGATGACCGGGGCGCTGCCCTCGGAAGCCGGGACGCTCATGCCGCCGGACGCTCCTGGCCCGTGATCACGGCATCGCCCTCGGCGATGTCACCACCGACTTCGGTGACCGTGCCATCGGACGCGCCCAGGCGAACGGCGAAGGACTGCGGCTTTCCGTCCACCAGCTTCCAGACCGTGCCGCGACGGGCCGTCGAGAGCGTGCGCAGCTCGGCGTCCCACGTCGACTGCTGCGTCGGGGACAGGCTGGCGCGGAACTCCGCGAAGCTGCGCTGCATCGCCTCGGCCATGCGCTGGCGCATCGCTTCGGGCGAAGGCCCGCCCGTGGGCGCCGCGCCCTGTCCGCCACGGCCGCCCCAGCCGCCGCCGGTATTCGCCGGCGGTCGTCCGGCCATGCGCGCGGCGGCGCGCTCGCGCACGCCCGCCAAGGCCGCATCGAACGCGGCGCGCTGCGCGGCGTCGAGCTGCAGCGAATCGGCCACCCGCGGCAGGTCCTGCACCAGGCCACCGCGACCGCCGCCGCCGGCCGCCGCCGCGGCCTCTTCGCCAGGCGGAGTGAAGCGCAGCGCGGCATTGGGCACGCGCAGCACGCTGTCGCGGCGGCTCACCACGATCTCGGCGCTGGCGGTCATGCCGGGCAGCAGGCTTTGGTCGGCGTTGTCCACCTGCACCACCACCGGGTAGCTGATGACGTTGGCGTTGGACGTGGCCGAAAGCCGCACCTGCTTCACTTCGCCGGAGAATTGGCGGTCGGGGAAGGCGTCCACGGTGAACGACACCGGCAGGCCTTCCTTGATCTGGCCGACGTCGGCTTCATCGATGCTCAGGTCGATCTGCATCTGCGCCAGGTCTTCGGCGATCTGGAACAGCACCGGCGTCTGGAAACTGGCCGCCACCGTCTGGCCCGGCTCCACGGCGCGCAGCAGGATCACGCCGTCCACCGGCGAGCGGATGACGGTGTAGGCGACGTCGAGCTGGGCGTTGTCCACGCCGGCCTGCCGCTGCTGCACGGCCGCCTGGGCCGAGGCCACGCGGGCACGCGCCTGTTCGCGTGCGGCCATGGCCAGGTCGGCGTCGCTGCGGGCGATCAGCTGGCGCGCCAGCAGGTCGCTCTTGCGGGCGTAGTCGGCCTCGGCGTTGCGCTGGGTGGCCTTGGCTTCGTTCACCGACGCACGGGCGCTGGCGAGGTCGGCCTGCGCCTGCTTGAGCCGGGTCTGGAACGGCGCCGGGTCGAGCATGGCGATGGCTTGGCCCTTGGTCACGCTGTCGTTGAAGTCCACCGCCACCGACTGCACCTGGCCCGACACCTGCGAGCCCACGGCCACCGTGGTGGTGGCGCGGAGCGTGCCGGTGGCGGAAATCACCACGCGCACGTCGCCAAGCTCGACGGCCCCGGTGCGGAAGCCGGCGGATGCGTCCTGCGTGCGGCCCGACCACAGCCACCAGGCGGCGGCCGCGATGCCGGCCAGGACGACCACGGCCAGCAGGCGGCGAAGGGTGCGGGGTTTTTGCTCAGGACGCGACATCAGGACTCCACTCGGGAAAAGGCTGGGCAAACAGAGAGCACAACGGCCGAAGCCGCGATGCGTTGACTTCTGGCTGGCAAAGCGACCCCCGTCAGGCCGCGGGCGGCAGCGACGGGAAACTGATGATGGCCGTGGTGCCGCGGCCTGGCTCGCTTTCCAGGCGCACGGGCCAGCCATAGCGCTGCGACAGCCGCTGCACGATCGACAGGCCGATGCCCTGCCCGTCCTTCTTGCGGTCGCCGGCGCGATAGAAGGGCTCGAACACGCGCGCCAGCTCGTCGGCGCTCATGCCCACGCCGGTGTCCGACACGGCAATGCTGCCGCGGCGCAGGGTCACCACCACCCGACCCTCGTCGGTGTAATGGCAGGCGTTGCGCAGCAGGTTGCTCAACAGCACAGACAGCACGCGGGTGGGCGCATGCAGCTGGAAGTCGGCCTGCCGGTCGAACGACAGCTCCACCGGCTTGCCGGCCAGCAGAACGCGCGCCTTCTCCAGCTCTTCCTCGATGACGTCCGCGACCTCGAAGTCGTCGTCGGGCAGGCCGGTGTCGCCTTCGCGTGCCAGGATCAGGAATGCCTCGATCAGCGCCTCCATGTCGCGCCCCGCGCCCTGGATGCGCTTGAGCGCGCGCCGTGACATCGGGCTGAGGTCGTCGTCGCTGGCCATCATGTCGCCGGCGACGCGGATCACGGTGAGCGGGGTGCGCAGTTCGTGCGAGGCGTCGCGGGTGAAGTCGCGCTCGCGCTCGACGAAGCTTTCGATGCGGCTGGCGAAGTCATGCAGCGACGATGCCAGCACCAGCGTCTCGCCCTCCACGTCCACCGGCAGGTTCTCGGGCCGCAGCGCGCTGGATTCGGGCTTCTTGGGGTCCCAGCGCTGAACCTGCCCCGCCAGCCAGATCACCGGCGACACGGCGCGCTTGGAGGTGCGGTAAGTGCTCCAGGCGATGATGTAGATCACCACCAGCACGATCGCCAGCGGCGTCACGCCGAACCAGAAGGCGAGGCTGTCCACCTGCTCCTGCTTGAACAGCAGGTAGAGGTAGTGGCCATTGCCGTCCTTCTCCACCAGCACCAGCGACCCGCCCTGCGCACGCGGCAGGCTGTGGAAGCCCGGCGGCAGCGAACGCAGCTCCACGGGCAGGCCTTCACTGCTGCCGCCGGCGGGAACCAGGAAGCCGGTCATGTTGTAGGTGTCGGGTACCTGCGCCTGGGTGTCGGCCTTGAGACGCTGCCAGTAGTGGCCGGCCTCTTCCTGCAGGGCACGCTGGATCAGCACGTGCTTGAGCACGGCCGAGGCGCCGTAGACGCCCAGCACGGCGGCGAAGCTGATCGCCGCCGCCTGCAGAATGAAGGCGACCCAGATCTTCCGGCGCAGGCCGGTGCGTGCGTTGGACATCGCCGCGCCGCTCAGCCGGCGGGCGGCAGGTCGAGGTCGGCGATGCGATAGCCGGCGGTCTGCACGGTGTGCAGCAGCGGCCGGTCGAACGGACGGTCGATGGCCTTGCGCAGGTTGTACAGGTGGCTGCGCAGGGTGTCGGAGTCGGGCAGGCCATCACCCCAGATCTCGCGCTCGATGTCGCGGCGGGTGACCACGCGCGGCGATTCGCGCATCAGGATGGTCAGCAGGCGCAGGCCGATCGGCGACAGGGCGATTTCCTGGCCGGCGCGGGTGACGCGCAGGCTGGCGGTGTCGAGCACCAGGTCGGCCACCTTCAGCACTTCGGCGCTGACCTGGCGGCGGTCGCGGCGGATCAGCGCGCGCACGCGGGCCTCGAGCTCCTGGATGGCGAAAGGCTTCACCAGGTAATCGTCGGCGCCGGCTTCCAGGCCATTGACCTTGTCGTTGAGCGTGTCGCGGGCCGTGAGCATCAGCACGGGCGTGGACTTCTTGGCCTCGTTGCGCAGGCGGCGGCAGACTTCCAGGCCGTCCAGGCGCGGCAGCATCAGGTCGAGCACGATCACGTCGTAGCTGTTGTCGGCCGCCAGGCGGTAGCCGTCCATGCCGTCACCGGCGTAATCGACGCCGAAGCCTTTCGACTCCAGGTATTCACCCACCATCTCGGACAGGTTGCGGTTGTCTTCCACGACAAGGATCAGGCCGGCCGGGTCATCGCGTCGCATGGGGCTCTCCAGAGGTGAAGAAGGTGTCTTCAGCTTTGTGAAGATTACACTCCGGGCCCGGTGATTCCAGCGTGAAGCCGGCGGCAAGGCGGCGTCACGGCGAGGCGTGCGACCTCTCCCCCAGCCCCCCTTGCCGAGGTGCCCGCGCTGGGCGGCCAGCTGGCAGCGATCCTGCCGCTGGCCTCGAACGGCCTCCCTACAGCGGGATCTTGCCGGTGAGCATGTCCTTGAACATCACCCAGTCGCCGGCGAAGGAATACAGCGGGTATTTGAAGGTGGCGGGCCGGTTGTGTTCGAAGAAGAAGTGGCCGACCCAGGCGAAGCCGTAGCCACTGAACAGCGCGGCCAGCAGCCACCACGCATTGAGCGAGACGATGGCGGCAGCGACGAAGCCCAGCACCACGCAGCTGCCGACGAAGTGCAGCCGTCGGCAGGTGCGGTTGGCGTGCTCGGCGAGGTAGAACGGATAGAACTCGCGGAAACGGGCGAAACGCTGGCTCATGGGGCTTCTCCGGCGGTGTGGCGGCTATTCTAGCGCGGCGCGCGGGCGACCTCAGCCGGCCTTTTCCTCGGCCTTGGCGCGGTTCCAGTACGCGTCCTGCGCGTCCAGCGACTGGCCGGCGAGCGTGGTGCCTTCGGCGGCGGCGAGGGCCTCCATGCGGCGGAAGCGGCGCTCGAACTTCTGGTTGGCGCGGCGCAACGCGGCGCCAAAGTCCACCTTGCCGTGGCGCGTGAGGTTGGCCACGACGAACAGCACGTCGCCCAGTTCGTCCTCGAGGCGGTCGCGCGCCGCGGCGTCGCCGGCCGCCACCGCGTCGAACTCCACGCGCACTTCCTCGATCTCTTCGTGCAGCTTGGCGATCACCGGCGCGGGACCGGGCCAATCGAAGCCGACCGTGGCGGCGCGCTTCTGCAGCTTCACCGCGCGCTGCCATTCGGGCAGGCCGCGGGCGATGCCGGCCAGGGCGCTGGTGTCGGCGTCGCCGCGGGCCAGGCGCTCCTGGCGCTTGTGCTCTTCCCAGGCCACCGTCTGGGCGTCGGCGTCTTCCACCGTGGCGTCGCCGAACACGTGCGGATGACGGCGCAGCATCTTTTCGCTGATGGCGGCCACGACGTCGGCAAAGGCGAAGTGCCCGGCTTCCTCGGCCATGCGCGCGTGGAAGACCACCTGCAGCAGCAGGTCGCCCAACTCGTCGCGCAGGTCGGCCATGTCGCCGCGCTGCACGGCGTCCGCCACTTCGTAGGCCTCTTCCACCGTGTAGGGCGCGATGGAGGCGAAGTCCTGCTTCACGTCCCAGGGGCAGCCGCGCTCGGGGTCGCGCAGGCGGGCCATGATGTCGAGCAGTGCCTGCACGTCAGCCATGCGCGGACTCGCCCAGCCAGTCGCGCCACGGCAGCCCGGCGTCGCCCAGGGCGATGAAGTCGGGGTTGAGGATGTTTTCCTTGCGGTTGTAGTCCAGCGGCGTGCCGTCCAGGCGCAGCACGGCGCCGCCGGCGGCCTCCAGCACGCACTGCGCCGCGGCGGTGTCCCACTCGCTGGTGGGGCCGAAGCGCGGGTACACGTCCATGCGGCCCTCGGCGATGCGGCAGAACTTGAGCGACGAGCCCAGCCCGTGGCGCTCGGTGTCGCCCATGCGCTCGAGCGCGGCGGCCGTGCGCGGGTCGAGGTGGGAGCGGCTGGCCGCCACGCGCAGCGGCGACGCGGCCGGCCTGCGGGTGATCACGGCCACGTCGCCGCCCGGCTGGCGCAGGAAGGCGCCGGCGCCGGCTTCGGCGTGCATCAGGTAGTCGAACACTGGCGCGTACACCACGCCCAGCACCGGCCGGCCGCTGTCGATCAACGCGATGTTGACGGTGAACTCGCCGTTCTTCTTGACGAACTCGCGGGTGCCGTCGAGCGGGTCCACCAGCCAGTGGCGCTGCCAGGTCCGGCGCACCGACCAGGGGATGTCGGCGTCTTCCTCGCTCAGCACCGGGATGTCGGGCGTGAGCGCGCGCAGGCCGGCAACGATGATGCGGTGCGAGGCGAGATCGGCCTGGGTGAGCGGAGAATCATCCGCCTTCACTTCAACCGGGAAATCCTCGGCGTACACCGCCAATATGGCCGCGCCGGCGGCCAGGGACAGCTCGATGCAGGCCTCGCGCAGGTCGCTCATCCGCGGGCCCTGAGCACTTCGCGCACGATGAACATGGCGGCCAGCGAACGGCCCTCGGAACAGTCATCGCGCAGCATCACTTCGTGCAGGTTGGCCAATGGCCAGGGCACGACCTCCAGCTCCTCGGGTTCGTCGCCGGGCAGGCGCTCGGGGTAGAGGTCCTCGGCCAGCACGAGGTGGATCTCATGGCTCATGTAGGTGGGCGCCAGCGTGATCGAACGCAGCCGGGTGAGCTTGCGCGCGCCGAAGCCGACCTCTTCCTTGAGCTCGCGGTTGGCGGCTTCGAGCACCGTTTCGCCGTCGTCGATGCGTCCCTTGGGCAGGCCCAGTTCGTAGCGGTGGGTGCCGGCGGCGTACTCGCGCACCAGCAGCAGGGTCCCGTCGCCGGGCACCGCGGCAATGATCACCGAGCCGTGGCCGCCGCTCTTGATGCGCTCGTAGCGGCGGCGCTCGCCGTTGCTGAACTCCAGGTCCAGCCACTCGCGGCGCGGGCCGCCGCCTTCCTGCGGCTCGGTGCCGTGGATGGTCGGCAAAGGCCGCGGCGCGGGGTCCGGGAGAGGCTGGTCGGGATGGTCAGGCATGGCGTGATTCTAGCGGGTGAGGCTGCAGACTGCCCGGCCCACCGTCGCGCCGGCGTGGACAGGCCGGGCCGCGGCACGGATCATCCACCGCATGGAACCGAACGACCCCGTCACCGCCCCCCGCCGCACCGAAGCCGACGCCTGGCGCGACCGCGATCTTGCCGTGGTCTGGCACCCGTGCACGCAGATGAAGGAACACCCCACCACGCTGCCGCTGGTGCCGATCCGCCGCGGTCGCGGCGCGTGGCTCGAGGGCGTGGACGGCACGCGCTACCTCGACGCGGTGAGCAGCTGGTGGACCAACCTGTTCGGCCACGCCGAGCCGCGCATCGCCGACGCCATCGGCGCCCAGGCCCGCGAACTCGAGCACGTCATCTACGCCGGCTTTTCACACGAGCCGGGGCTGCTGCTGGCCGAGGCGCTGGTCGCGAAGGCGCCGCCCGGGCTCACGCGCGTGTTCTACGGCGACAACGGCTCGGCCGCGGTCGAGATCGCGCTGAAAATGAGCTTCCACAGCCACGCCAACCGCGGCGACCCGCGCCGCACCCGTTTCATCGCGCTCAGCAACGGCTACCACGGCGAAACCCTCGGCGCGCTGTCGATGGGCGACATCCCGCTATACCGGCGCATCTACGCCCCGCTGCTGCTCGAGCCGCTGTTCGCGCCGTCGCCCGACGCCTACGAAGCGGAGCCCGGCGAAAGCGCCGAAGCCTGCGCCCTGCGCCGCGCCGACCAGTTGGACGCGCTGTTCGCCGCGAACGAAGGCCAGGTGTGCGCGCTGATCCTCGAGCCACTGCTGCAGTGCGCCGGCGGCATGCGCATGCACCACCCGGCCTACCTGCGCCGGGCCCGCGAGATCTGCACCGCGCACGGCGCGCACCTGATCGCCGACGAGATCGCGGTGGGCTTCGGCCGCACCGGCACCCTGTTCGCCTGCGAGCAGGCCGGCGTCTCGCCTGATTTCCTGTGCCTGTCCAAGGGCCTCACCGGCGGCTTCCTGCCGATGTCGGCGGTGCTGACCACGGCGGCGGTGTACGACGCGTTCCTGGACGACTCGCGCGAGCGCGCCTTCCTGCATTCGCACAGCTACACCGGCAACCCGCTGGGCTGCGCCGCGGCGCTGGCGTCGCTGGCCATCTTCGACAGCGACGACGTGCTGGCGCGCAACGTCGGGCGGGCCGCGCGCATGGCCGAACTGGCCGCGCCAATGGCGCAGCACCCGAACGTGGCGCAGGTGCGGCAGACCGGCATGGTCGTGGCATTCGAACTGGCCGCGGATGGCACCGGCCGCACCGCCTTCCCTGCCGCCGACCGGCGCGGCCTGCGCGCTTACCGCCACGCGCTCTCGCGCGGCGTGCTGCTGCGCCCGCTGGGCGACGTGCTGTACTGGATGCCGCCGTACTGCGTCGGCGAGGAAGAACTCAGCCACCTGGCCGACGTCACGGCCACCGCCATCGAGGAGGCCACGCGGCCATGAGGATCATCCGCAGCCACGTCGACCAGCCGCTGGCCATCGGCCAACGCATCACCCTGCCCGAGGACAGCAGCGCGCACCTCGTGCGCGTGCTGCGGCTGGCGCCGGGCGACGCCGTCACGTTGTTCAATGGCGACGGCTTCGATTACAGCGCGCGCCTGCTCACGGCGGCCAAGCGCGGCGCCGAGGCCGAGATCATCGGCCGCGAAGCGGTGCCGCGCGAGTCGCCGCTGCGCATCACCCTGGTCCAGGGCGTGGCGCGCGGCGAGAAGATGGACCTGGTGCTGCAGAAGGCCACCGAACTGGGGGTGGACGCCTTCACCCCCGTGATCACCGAGCGCACCGAGGTGAAGCTTGACGCCGACCGTGCGGAAAAGCGCATGGCGCACTGGCGCGGCGTGGTGGCGGCGGCGTGTGAGCAGAGCGGGCGCGCCGCGCTGCCGCGACTGACCGAACCGACCGCGCTGTCGGCCTACGCCGGTGCCGAGCGGGCCGACATCAAGCTGGTGCTGGACCCGAACGGGGACATTGGCCTGGCCGCGGTCGCGCCGCAGGCCGGGCAGTCGATCGCGCTGGTGGTCGGCCCGGAGGGCGGCCTGTCGGAACGGGACCTGGCCACGCTGCGGGTCGCCGGCTTCCGCGGGCTCAGGCTGGGGCCGCGCATCCTGCGCACGGAAACGGCGGGGCTGGCGGCGGTGGCGGCCCTACAGGCCCTCTACGGCGACCTGCGGGGCTGACGGACGCGAAGGCTCAGGCGGCCTTGTCGCCCATCGCCTTCTGGATCAGCAGCTCCAGGCTCATCAGGTCGGGCACCGACGCCGGGTCGTCGTTGAGCATCACGCGCGAATGCACGCCCAGCGGCAGGTCCTTCATGTCGTGCGACTCCACCAGCGTGGTGGCGTTCACGGTCACCAGGCGCGGGAAGCCCTGGGACAGCACGGCGAAGAACGGCAGCTTGGGGTTGCTGCCGAGCGCCTTGAGCACCGCGACCTTGGCGCCCAGGTGCCCGTCTTCCTTCGACCAGCCGGCCATGCGCGAGAATGAAATCAGCGGCAGGCGCCAGCCGCGCCAGCGGACGCGGCCCAGCAGCCACTCCGGCGCGTTCTCGACCGCCTCGGGATCGGAGAAGGTGATGACCTCGGCCACGTTGGCGTTGGGCAGCAGCAGGCGGCCGTTGGTGACGGTGATCAGGACGCCGCGGATGTCGCGCTGGGCATTCATGGGGGTTCTCCGGAATCCTTCGGTGGAAGCTGGCTTACTTCCAGCGTTCGATGACGATGCGCGCCAGCTCGGCGGGGCTGGCGGCGACGGCGCCCGCATCGATCAGCAGGCCCGCGGCGGTTGAGTCGAAGCAGGACGACGGATCCTGGGCAAGCACCAGCGCGCCGGCGCCCTTGAGCGCGAGCACGGCGGGCACCACCGACGGGTCGGCGCCGCTGAGCAGCAGCACGACGCTGTCGGCCGCGGGCAGCGCCGTGGCCACCTCGGCCAGCGCGGTCACGGCCACGTAGGCAAAACTGCTGCCGTCGCGGCGCACGCCGACGCCAGGCTGAAGCACGCCTACGCGACCGGCGAAGGCAATCTGGCCTTCTGTGGCGAGATCCAGCGGAAGCTTGCTGGCCTTGGCCAGCTGACCCAGCAGGCGGTCATGCTTGCCGGTGTCCAGGTGCTGGTAAAGCAGCACTGGCACCGGAAGCGTGGGCGGCAGCGCGGACAACAGCTGCCGCACGGCGTCCGGGCCGCCGAGGCCGGCAAGCACCAGAAGCACGCCGGGCGCGACCGGACGCTGGTCGGTTGGCGTGCCGCCGTCCTCATCCACCAAACTCAGGCGAGACAAGGACGCAGGCGGGGCCTCGCGCACGACCGGCGCGGCGAACGCGACGGCGGCAGGCGCGGAGTGGCTGTCGTCCATCGGCATCAGCTCAAGCGAGCCGAAGGCGCTGCTGGTGCGCGCCGGGGTCGCCGTGGGCGCCGCCGGAGCTGCCGCCGGAGCGGCCGGCGGCGTCGGCGCCGGCGTGGCGTTGCTGGTGAAATCGATCGGAGCCGGTTCGGGCTGGCGCTCCTGCGCGTCATAGGCTTCGAGCTGCGCAGCGAGCGCGGCGACGTCGTCATCCATATGCTCGGCCAAAGACGCTTCTTCGTCCGTGAAGGACGAAAAACTCAACGTGCCGCCCTCGAGTTCCAGGTCGGCAAGCAGCGGCGCCTCGTCGATGAGCGAGACCTCCGGGCCATTCGCCGTCGGCAGCGGGCTGCCTTCGGCGGGCAGTGCGGACAGGTCGATGTCGAAGTCGGCATCATTGAAGTGCAGGTCGTCCACGTCCGATGCCACGACCTGGACCGGCGGTGCGGCGACGCCCTCTCCCGTGCCCTCCAGCGCGAGCTCGAGCCCACCCAGGTCGAGATCCAGCGGCGGCTCATCTTCCACAGCGGGCTTGGCCGGTGGCGCCGGGGCCGGTTCGATCGCTCCGTACGCGGGAAGGTCGGCGGCCGCCAACGAGGGCTCGGTCGGCACCCACTCCGAGAGATCCAGTGATTCGGCGGCGTAGTCCTCGAGCTTTTCGTTGGCCATTTCCTGGGCCGGCGTGCGCGGCGCACCGGGCTCCAGGACCAGGTTGTTTTCGGGCAGGTGCTCGGAGCCACCCGGCGCCGGTGGAAGCAGGTCGGTCCCCACCAGCTTGGCGGCGAGGTGACGGGCCCAGCGCGCCAAGTCCCAGCCACCGAGCTGGCGGGTGGTCTCGGCGTCGTCGTACATCACTTCGATGCCGGGCGCGGCAAGCAGGTCGTCGAAGCGCGACAGCGAATCTTCGATCGCAGGCTCCAGGCTCACCAGCACCACGGTCGGCTTCTCGCCGGCGACCTGGCCGGGGTCGAGCTCGGCCGGATCGCCTTCGGCGACCAGGCTGGCGCCCAGCTCCGCCAGGGCACGGCGGAGCTGGTCGCGGGCGTCGCCGGGGCGAGCCAGCAGGGCGACGCGAACCGGTGAATCAAGCATCAGCCGGCTCCAGGCCCAACATCTCGAACACGTTGCGCATCAGCTCGACTTCCTGGTACGGCTTGCCGAGGTAGCGGTTGACGCCGATGTCGAACGCGCGCTGGCGATGTTTCTCGCCGGTACGCGAGGTGATCATGATGATGGGCACGTCCTTCAGGCGCGGGTCCGACTTCATGTTCTGGGCCAGCTCGTAGCCGTCCATGCGCGGCATCTCGATGTCGAGCAGCATCAGGTCGGGCACGCGCTCGGCCATCTTCTCGATGGCGTCCACGCCGTCCTTCGCCGTCAGCACTTCCATGTTGTGGCGTTCCAGCACGCGGCCGGTGACCTTGCGCATGGTGATCGAGTCGTCCACCACCATCACCGCCGGTATCCGTCGGGCTGGGGCCGCCGGGGCCGGCGCGACCACGATGGCGTTGCGGTCGAGGTTGTCCTGGCGACGCACCAGCGGCGCGACGTCCAGGATCACCACCACGCGGCCGTCGCCCATGATGGTGGCGCCGAAGATGCCCGGGATCGAGTTGACCTGCGGACCCACCGGCTTGACCACGATTTCCTTGCTGCCCAGCACCTGGTCGATGCAGATGGCGGCCCGCAGGTCACCGGAGCGGGCGAGCAGCAGCGGCATCTGCAGGCTTTCCTGGGCCTTGGCCGGGGCGTGGCCGATCAGCCTGCCGAGGTCGTGGATGGCGTAGGACTCACCGGCGTAGGTGAAGCTTGGCGTGTCGGTGGCGAGCTGCTTCTCGAGGTCCGCGCGGCCCATTCGGCCCACGCCCTGCACCGAGGCGATCGGCACTGCGAAGCTGGTGTCGCCGATCTTGACGAACACCGCCTGCGTGACCGCAAGCGTGAACGGCAGGCGGATCGTGAAGATGCTGCCCTTGCCAACCTCGGACTCGATGCCCAGCGAGCCACCCAACTGGCGGATTTCGCTGTAAACCACGTCCATGCCGACACCGCGGCCAGCCAGGCGGCTGACCGACTCGGCGGTGGAGAAGCCGGTCTCGAGGATGAAGCCGTAAAGCGTGGCGTCGGAGACTTCGGCGTCGGCCTTGAGCAGCCCGCGCTCGATCGCCTTCTTGCGGATCGCTTCCTTGTCCAGGCCGCGGCCGTCGTCGCTGACTTTGAGCACGACTTCGGAACCTTCGCGCTGCACCAGGATGCGGACCGTGCCTTCCTCGGGCTTGCGGGCGGCAAGGCGGTCGGCGGGCAGCTCCAGCCCATGCGCGACCGCGTTGCGGAGCATGTGCTCCAGCGGCGCGGTCATGCGGTCCAGGACGTTGCGGTCCATTTCGCCGGCGGCGCCGTCGACCTTGAGGTTGACCTGCTTGCCGGTGTCGCTGCCCGACTGGCGCAGCACGCGGCGCAGGCGCGGCACCAAGGCATCGAAGGGCACCATGCGCGTGCGCATGAGGCCTTCCTGCAGGTCCGAGCTGACGCGCGACTGCTGCAGCAGCAGGGTTTCGTACTGGCGCGTCAGGTCGTCCAGCGAACCCTGCAGGCTGACCAGGTCGGCTGCGGATTCCTGCAGCGAGCGCGACAGCTGCTGCTGGTTGGTGAAGCGGTCGAGCTCGAGCGGATCGAAGGTTTCGTCGCCGGTGTCGCCTTCGCGCTGGTAGCGCGCGACGATCTGCGCCTCGGTCTCGATGTCGAGCTTGCGCAGCTGCTCGCGCAGTCGCGTGGTGGTGGCACCGAGCTCGCCGAGGTTGGCACGGAATGCACCCAGCTGCTGTTCCAGGCGGGCGCGATAGATGGCCACTTCGCCGGCGTAGTTGACGAGGCGATCGAGCAGGTCGGCGCGGATGCGCACCTGTTCCTGCGGCGCGCGAACGCCGCTGCCCTCATCTTCTTCACCCAGGCCTTCGATCGGCGCCGACAGCGGCGCCATCTCGTTGGCGGCACCGGTGCGGGCCGCGACGGGGCGGGCAACGGCGGCTTCCTCGGCGGCGGCGGCCTTGCGGTCGAGCGCCGTGGTGGTGGTGGTGCGCTCGGTGACTTCAGCGGCCGGCGTGCTCAGGTCCACTTCCGCCAGCGGGCGGCCCTTGGCGAGCGCGTCGATCTGGCCGATCAGGTTGGCCGGCAGCACGATCGCCTTGCGGTCGCCGACGCGGGTGACCATGCCGTGCAGTCGGTCGAAGGCGCGTTCGAGCACGACGACGCCCGTCTGGTCGAGTTCGCGGCGACCCTCGGCCACCACTTCGAGCAACGACTCCATGGCGTGGCCCAGCTCGCCGATGGCGAAGATGCCCGCCATGCGGGCGCCGCCCTTGAGCGTGTGCAGGTCGCGCTGCAGGCCCACGACCAGTTCCCGGTCGTTGGTCCTGTCGCGCAGGTGGGCCAGCAGGCCGTCGGAATGGTCGAGCAGGTCGCCCGACTCCTCCAGGAAGATATCCAGCAGCTCGACGTCGATGTCGCTGGTGTCGAGCTCGGCGTCCGGATCGTCCGGATCCATGGCCACGGGAACCTGCACGCGAGGCGCGGCCTCGGGCTGCGCGCGCTCGGGCGCCGCGAGGACGGGTTCGGGGCGGGCCGCCTGTTCGGCAACAGGTTCGTCCATCGCCGGTTCGTCGTCGAACAAGAGCTCGCCGACATTGACGACATCCGCATCGGCATTGACGGGCGACTCCGGCGCCTCGGTCGTTTCGGTCGTTTCGGCCGGCGATTGGGCCACGGCCTCGGCGGGCGCGTGCCCGGCGCCCTCCGGAGATGTCAGGGCCTCGAGCTCTGCCAGGCTCATGCCGTAGAAGTCGTCGCCTGCGGCCTCGATCGCCTGGACGGCGTCGACGGAGGCGATGGCGGCAGCGGTCGCCTCGGCGGCGGCCGTTGCGGCGGCGGCCTCGGCGGCCTCCTCCATCGCTGCAAGTTCGGCGGCGGCTTCGGCAGCGGCGGCTTCAGCAGCGGCGGCGTCGGCAGCGGCGGCTTCGGCAGCGGCGGCTTCAGCAGCGGCGGCTTCGGCAGCGGCGGCTTCGGCGGCGGCGGCTTCAGCAGCGGCGGCTTCGGCAGCGGCGGCTTCGGCAGCGGCGGCTTCGGCAGCGGCGGCTTCGGCAGCAGCGACTTCGGCAGCAGCGACTTCGGCAGCGGCGGCTTCAGCAGCGGCGGCCTCGGCAGCAGCGGCCTCGGCAGCAACGGTTTCGGCAGCCGCGGCCTCAGCAGCGGCGGCTTCGGCGGCGGCTTCCGCGGCGGCGGCTTCGGCAGCGGCGGCTTCAGCGGCCTGCGTCTCTTCGTCGGTCACGGCCGGACCGGTGCTGCTTGCGTCGGATTCGGTGATCGACAAGAAGGGGGCGTCGACGTCGAGCGCCAAGGGCGCAGCGAGGAACGTGTCCAAGGACACGCGCTCCTGCTCGAACACCGGCTCCGCTGCTTCCTGTTCAAACGACAGTTCGTTATTAAACGTCGGCAAGCCGGAAAGATCCGGCGCCTCCATCGGAACCGCCGTGGGCATGATGCCTTCCGGCTGCTCGGCATGCAGATGCATCGGCATCGCCGACTCGGGCAAGGCATCGCGCAGCTTCAGGGCGCGCGCCGCGAGTTCGTTGAAATGCGGCACGACCGGGCGCGGACGCTCGAGCGCAATCAGCACCTCGCGAATGGCCGACGCGGTGTCCGCCACCAGCGCGACGCCTTCCTCGGCGGGCACGCGGTGGCTCGCCAGCGAGCGCTTCATGTAGCTTTCGACCGGCGCCGTGATGTCGGTCAGCGCCGTGACTTCGGTCATGGCGAACGCGCCGTTCATGGTGTGGATCGCGCGCAGAAGCAGGTCGTTGATAGGCTGCGGACCGCGGGCGCGGCAGGCGTCCAGCCAAGCGTCGACGGTTTCCAGGTGGCCCGCGACTTCCGGCTTGAGGATCTCGAACAGCACCGGGTCAATGGCGAAGCCGTCGGTACCGGCCTCTTCCGCCTGCCCGGCTTCGATGCCGACGGCAACGGGCAACTCGACCTCGGCCAGCGCAGGCTCGACAGCCTCCGCCTTGACCGCGACGGGCGCCGCCACGGCGGCGAACTGCACCGGCTGGTAGAACACTTCCTCGCCCGCCGACACGCGATCGGCGAGCTGCTGGATGCCTTCGAGGTCGGCATGCACCGACTCGCCCTGCAGTGCCGCACGCAGCAGCGGCAGCGCGTTGAACGCATTCTCGATCAGCGAGACCACCGCCGGGCTGGCGGTGCGGGTACCGTCAAGCACTCGATTGAGCGTGCTCTCGACTTTCCAGCTGAACTCGCCCAGCGCCTTGGCGCCCACGAGGCGGCCGCTGCCCTTGAGCGTATGGAACACGCGCCGGATGGGCCGCAGTTGCTCCATGTTGTCGGGCTGCTTGCGCCACGTCGGCAGCAGCTGTTCGAGGTTGCCGATTTCTTCCTGGAACTCCTCCAGGAACACCTCGCGAATCTCGTCGTCGATCTCGTCGCTGGAACCGTCGAAGCCGGGGATGACCGGCAGGCTGGCGACGGCGGCTTGGCCATAGGAAGGCCCCGGGACGGCGACCGGCGCAGGCGCCGCGACCACCGCGACGAAATCGGCAGGCATGTCGAACGCGGACGTCAGTTCGACCATCGGTTCCGGCGCAGCCTCCGGCATGGCCTTGGCCACCGGCTCCGGGGTGGCTTCGACCGCAGGCAGCACCGGCTCGGCGACGACAGCCACGGGAGCGGCTTCCGCGACGGGCGCGGCCGGGATGCGGCTTGCCAGCGAACCCATGTCCTCGGCCGGCAGCGGCCAGTAGCCGAGGGACTCGAGGTTCTGCCTGGCGACGTCGAGGATCTGGTCGCGCTTGGGACGGCGGTCGCGCAGCGCCTCGAGGTAGTACTCCAGGCTGGCGAGCGTGTCGGCCAAGCGATCCATCTGCTGCCCGTTGGGCACCCGATGGCGACGCAGCAATTCGCTTTCAGTGAATCGGCGCACCGCGCCGAGGTACTTGGGCGCGTCCTCCAGCTCGAGGATGCGCAGCGCACCGGAGACTTCCTCCAGAAGGCGCGGCACGTCGGCCAACTGGGCGTGGTCCCAGTGCGTCTCGACGAAGGCGACGAAGCACTGGCGGGCCTGCGCGAAGTTGGCGATTGCCTCCTTCACCAGCACCTCGAGTACCTTTCGGGCCTCGGTGGAGGGCAGGATCGATTCGTCGGGCGCGACGCTGCTGGCGGCACCGTCGTCGATGTCACCCAAGCGGGCAACCTGGTCGTCGAGCGACGCTTCGACATAAAGCAGGGCCCCGGCGATGTCGAGCAGGCTCGACTCGTCCGCGACGCGCTCGCCGCTGACGATGGCGTGGATGGCGGTGCGCTGGTCCTGGACCACGCGACGCGGGACGCCGAGGCCAAGCATGCCCAGGGTATCGGCCACGCGGTCGAGTGCCTCGACCTGGTCGTTCAGGGCGCCGGCGGGGGCGTCGGGTGTGCGCAGGTGCAGGTCCAGCGCGTCCTTGACGCGAAGCAGGTCTTCCTTGATGGCCACCGCCACCGTGGAAAGCAGGGCGCGGTTGCGGCCGCTCAGGCTGCCGCGGGCATGCGCCAGCTCGGATTCGCTGGGAAGGTTTTCGCCCAAACCGAACACGGCGCGGATCTCGCCGATGCGGCCATGGTCGGTCGGGGCATGGGCCACGAAATAAAGCAGCTGGCGCGTGAGCTCCAGCGGCGGATCGCTGCGGAAGGCGGCGTCGCCGCCCTCGGCGAGGCGCTTGATCTCGCGCTCGACCTTGGCCAGCGCCTGTTTCAGCGGCTTGGAAGCCTCGAAGGCGTTCTTGGCCAGCGCGTCGAGGGTGCCGGCGGCGACCCAGAACAGGCGGCGCGCGTGCTCGGCATCGGTGATGGGGACCAACTGCTCGCAGACGTCGGTGAGGTCGCGGATGGTGGCTGCGCTGTTGTCGTCCTTGAGCCAACGCAGCAGCGCGCCCTGGAAAAGGCCGCGCAGCGTTTCGGCGCGTCGCTTGAGTTCGTCGATCGCCAGCGGCGCGGCCGGGCCGGCAGCGGACGGCGGCAGCGGGCGGGACAGGTCCGGCGAGAACAGCACCGACTCCGACAGCCCCTTCTCGCCGCGCGGCTCGCGCAGCTCGTTGAGCAGCGGCAACAACACGATCGGGATGTCGCGGTGGCCGCTCTGCAGCCGCTCGAGGTAGTCGGGCAGCTGCACGATGCCGCGCATCAGCGCGGCGTAGCCGGTTTCGCGTTCGGCCACCCGGTTCTCAACCAGCGCGCGGGCCAGCTGCTCCATTTCCTCGGCCACCATGGCGGCGCCGTAGAGTTCGACCATGCGCAGCGTTCCCTGCACCTGGTGCAGGTAGTTCACGCAGGCCTTGAGCTGGCCGGGATCCTCGCCCTCCTCGACGTAAGCCTCCAGCGCCTGGCGAGCCTGGCGCAGAGTTTCGTCAAGCTCGGGCTTTACCCAAGTGAGCGTGGTGAAATCGATGTTCTCGTGAAGCCTCATGCCGAGGTCCTGTCAGGGCACGTACGCCTGGTTAGGCGGCCGCGCCGTAGAGTTGCCAATGACCCAACAACGGTTCCGGGCATCAGCCCGGCAGCTTGAAGTCCGCCACCGAGCGGCGCAGGTCGGCCGCCAGCTGGGCGAGGTTTCCGATCGACTCCGCCGTCTGGTTCGCGCCGTGCGACGTCTGGGTGGTGATCTCCTGAATCACGCTCATGGTGGCCGTGATGCTGGTCGCCGCGGTGGACTGCTGGCGGGCCGCCTGGGAGATGTTCTGGATGAGGTCGGCAAGGTCGTTGGACACCTTTTCGATCTCGCCCAGGGCCAGGCCCGCGTCCTCGGCCAGGCGGGCACCGGCGACCACTTCCGCGGTCGTCTGTTCCATCGAGCTGACGGCTTCGTTGGTGTCGGACTGAATCGTCTGCACCAGCGCCTCGATTCGCTTGGTCGCGTTCGAGGCGCGTTCCGCGAGTCGCTGCACTTCGTCGGCCACCACCGCGAAGCCTCGGCCGGCTTCACCGGCGGAGGCCGCCTGGATGGCAGCGTTCAGCGCCAGGATGTTCGTCTGCTCGGAGATGTCGTTGATCAGTTCCACGATCGAGCCGATTTCCTGCGAGCTTTCGCCCAGGCGCTTGATTCGCTTCGAGGTCTCCTGGATCTGGTCACGGATGTTGTCCATGCCCTGGATCGTCTGGCGCACCACTTCGGCGCCCTTGGCGGCGATCTGCACGGAGCGCTGCGCCACGTCGGCCGATTCGACCGAGTTCTTGGACACTTCGTCGATGGACGAGGCCATTTCGTTGATCTGAGCCGATGCCGAGGCGATCTGCTGCGCCTGGTGTTCGGCGGCCTCCGCCAGGTGCATCGCGGTGGCCTGCGTTTCCTGGGCGGCGGCGGCGACCTGCACGGCCGTTTCATTGATCGTGGACACCAGGGATCGCAGCGCTTCCACCGCGAAGTTGATGGAGTCGGCGATCGCGCCGGTGATGTCCTCGGTGACCGTGGCCTTGACCGTCAGGTCGCCTTCGGCGAGCGAACCCATTTCGTCCAGCAGCCGCAGGATGGCCTCCTGGTTGCGCTGGTTCAGTTCCTGCGTGGTGCCGAGCCGGCGACGCTGGTCGCGGAAGATGGTGCCGAGCAGGAAGAACAGCCCGACCACGGCGCCGATGCCGCCACCGATGGCCCAGTAGTTGTTCGGGAAGACGCGCGCGAAGTTGATGTTGTCGAAGCTGGTGAACAGCGCCTGGCTGTTTTCCAGCAGCACGTTGGACTCTTCCGAAATCTGCGTCGCGGCGGCCTGCACGTCGGCCAGGTCGGCCGAGGCGCCCAGCACGATGTCCAGGTCGGCCTGGGCCTCGCCGTACTGCGTTTCCACCGCGTCCAGCGCGGCCACGCCGGCGGGGGTGGTGAGGCGGTTCACGCCGAGTTCCTCGTTGCCGTTGCGCAGGCCGTCAAGCACCTGGGCGAACACCGTGGCGTCGCGGGACAGGGCGTCGGCGGCCGAGACGGTGTTCTCGCCGCCGGCGATGATTTCCGTCACGCGGCGCGACATGCGGTCGGCCAGCACGATCTGGCGGTTGGCGATGGAGATCTGCGAGGCCGGGGCGTTGGCGTCGGACAGGGCCCGCACCACTTCGTCGAGCTGGAAGGCCAGTCGCGGCACGCGGGCGGTGAACTGCGCCGCGGTGTCGGCGAGGTTGAGCACCTTGTCTTCGCTCTGCTCGATGCGGGTCGCGGCATCGGCCATCGGCTGCCAGGTCTCGGTGACCTTGCCCAGGGCGCTGCTGACGCCCAGCGCGTTGGGGTTGCCTTCGTAGCCATCGACGCCTTCCGCGGCGCTGCCGGTTCGGAGCGAGGCGACGATCGAGTCGATGCGCGACTTGGTCGCCTTGAACTCGGTGAAGGCGTCGGCGTTGCCGTCCACGGCTTCCTGCGTGTACTTGGCCAACTGCTGCGAAAGCACCTGCAGGTCGGCGGTCAGGGCTTGCGCCTTGTCCTCGCGACCGGCGAGGTAGCCGGCGTAGCCGAAGTTCGCGCCAAGCACCGCGAGCGAGACGATCAGCACGATCGCCCAGAATCGCAGGCCGATATTGGTTAGCGTGTCGGTGAACGAGCGCGGATTAGTGCTCATGACTGGACCTCAACCCCTGTTTTAAGACCAACTTTCAAAAAATTACAAAGGGCCACTTTTATGCAGTGGCCTGGCGGAATTCCGGGGTGCGCGTCAACAGGTTCATGTTGAACACGCCCCAAGTCTGGTCGGCAAGCCGGTAGGCCTGGGCGACGAAATGGCCGTAACGGCCGTCACCCTCGCCGGCCATCTCGGCCCGGTGGGTGTCGTTGAACGTGCGTTGCCCGAACAGCTCGTCGATGATCACGGCCACGTTGCCGCCGGACTGGCGCACCACCAGGCAGCGCTGGCCTTCGTGCACCACCGTGCGCTCGCCCTCGAGGAACTGCTTGAGGTCGACCACCGGCAGCAGGCTGCCGCGGACGTTGGCCACGCCGAGCATCCAGGGATGCGCGCCCGGCACCGCGGTGACCGGCGGCAGCGGGAGGATTTCAACCACCTCGTCGAACGACGACACCAGGCGGCGCTGGCCGAGACGGAAGCCGACGCCGCGCCAGTGGCCCGCGGCCTCGATCATCTCGGGGCGACCCGGGTCGTGGGCGAGCGAGCGGACTTCGTAGTCCAGCAGGGTCTCGAACGGGCCGGCGCGCTTGCTCTGCTGTGGCTTGGCCATGGTCGGACCCTCAGCCGGCGGGAACGTACTTGCGAATGGCCGTAAGCAGCTCATCGCGCGTGAAGGGCTTGGTCAGGTACTG
>JANOJQ010000059.1:0-21843 GCA_031418815.1 Lysobacteraceae bacterium | reverse complement strand
GCCGCCGGACGGACGCGCCGGGCGCTCGCTGCGCTCGCCGCCGCCGCGCTGGGCACCGCCACCACCACCGCCACCGCCACCGCCACCGCCACCGCCTTCACCGACGCCGCCGAGCATCTGCATCTCGTCGGCGATGATGTCGGTGGCGTACTTCTCGACGCCGTTCTTGTCGGTGTACTTCTCGGTGCGCAGCGAACCTTCGATGTAAACCTGGCGACCCTTCTTCAGGTACTCGCCCATGATCTCGGCCAGGCGGCCGAAGGCCTTCACGCGGTGCCACTCGGTGCGTTCCTGCTGGTTGCCGTCCTTGTCCTTCCAGCTTTCGCTGGTGGCCACGGAAATGGTGGTGATGGCGCTGCCGGACTGGGCGTAGCGCACCTCGGGGTCGTTGCCGAGGTTTCCGACCAGGATCACTTTGTTGATGCCGCGGGCCATGGGGCTTCCTTGGATGGGGTTGGGACGGTGAACCGACACTGGATTATAGCCAGCTCCCGCCCACTCGGCCCCCGGCTCCGGTTTCCGTAGGAAAACCAGATGTTTAGCGCTGCGAATCCGGGCTTATTCGGGTCGGGCATCAGCTGATGCCCAGCCGTCAGTGGTGGCCCCGGGCGAATCCCCATAGGTTTGCTCTGGATTATGTTGACCATGAAAGCCAAGTACGCCCTGCGAGCCCTCGCCACCCTGGCCCTGAATGCGCCGGGCCAGCTGCCGGCCGCCCGGATCGCGCGCGACGCCGGGGTGCCGGGCAAGTTCCTGGAAACCATCCTGGTGGACCTGCGCAAGGCCGGCCTGGTCGAGAGCCGCCGAGGCCTCCGGGGCGGCCACCGCCTGACCCGCGACGCCGAGCTGATCACCCTGGGCGAGGTCGTGCGCATCGTCGACGGCCCCATCGCCCCCATCCGCTGCGCCAGCGTCACCGCCTACCGTCCGTGCAGCGACTGTCCCGACCCGGCGCGCTGCTCAGTGCGCCTGCTCATGCGCGAAGTGCGCGAGGCCATGTCCGCCGTCATCGACCAGCGCAGCCTGGCCCAGTTCGCCCGCGACGGCGCGCTGCTGGCGCTACTCCCCCACGACACCGAAACCTCGGAGCACGCCCCAAGGTCTTCTCGCGCCTGCAGCTCGCGCTCTGAACCCATGGATCCCAGGAGTACGCCATGAAGCGCATCGCACTCACCCTCGCCGCCGGCGTCATGACGCTGGCCGCCGGCCTGGCGTCCGCCAAGGACATCACCCTGCTCAACGTTTCCTACGACCCCACGCGCGAGTTCTATTCGGAACTCAACGCCGAGTTCGCCGCCGCGTGGAAGGCCAGGACCGGCGATACCCTGCGGGTCCAGGCCTCGCACGGCGGCTCGGGCAAGCAGGCCAGATCGGTCATCGACGGGCTGGAGGCCGACGTGGTGACGCTGGCGCTGGCCTACGACATCGACGCCATCGCCGACAAGGGCAAGCTGCTGCCGGCCAACTGGCAGTCACGCCTGCCGCACAACAGCTCGCCCTACACCTCCACCATCGTGTTCCTGGTGCGCAAGGGCAACCCCAAGCGCATCCGCGACTGGGGCGACCTGGCCCGGCCCGGCATCTCGGTGATCACGCCCAACCCCAAGACCTCCGGCGGCGCGCGCTGGAACTACCTGGCCGCCTGGGCCTGGGCCAGCGGTGAGTACCGCGAGAGCGGCAAGGTGCTGGACTATCTGTCGAAGCTGTTCGCCAACGTGCCGGTGCTCGACACCGGCGCGCGCGGCGCCACCACTACGTTCGTCAACCGCGGCATCGGCGACGTGCTGCTGGCCTGGGAAAACGAAGCGCACCTGTCGCTCAAGGAGGCCGGTGGCAAGGGCTTCGAAATCGTGGTGCCCAGCGTGAGCATCCTGGCCGAGCCGCCGGTGGCAATCGTGGACAACGTGGTGGACCGCCGCGGCACGCGCGAAGTGGCCCAGGCCTACCTCGACTTCCTGTTCACAGAGCGCGGGCAGCAGCTGGCGGCCAAGCACTTCTACCGCCCGGCGCTGCCGGAGAAGGTGGGCGCGGCCGCGCTGGCGCAGTTTCCCAAGGTGCCTCTGGTGACCATCGAGACCGCCTTCGGCGGCTGGCGCAACGCCCAGAAGGTGCACTTCGACGACGGCGGCACCTTCGACCAGATCTACCGCAAGGGCCGCTGACCGCATGACCACAGGCCTCGCCGCACGCCTGCGTCCGTCCGGCCCCCTGCCGGGGTTCGGGCTGACCATGGGCCTGAGCCTGGCGTGGCTGGGGCTGATCGTACTGCTGCCGCTGCTGGCGCTGGTCTGGCACGCGGCCGGGCTGGGGCTGCAGGGGTGGTGGCAGGTGCTCACCGACGAGCGCGTGATGCTGGCGCTGAAACTCAGCTTCGGCACCGCGCTGGCGGCGGCGCTGTTCAACGTGGTGGCCGGCGCGCTGATCGCCTGGGTGCTGGTGCGCTATCGCTTCCCGGGGCGCGGCATCGCCGACGCGTTGGTGGACCTGCCGTTCGCGCTGCCCACGGCCGTGGCCGGCATCGCGCTGACGGCGCTGTATGCGGGCAATGGCTGGCTCGGGCAATGGCTCGAGCCGATCGGCGTCAAGGTGGCTTACGCACCGCTGGGAATCATCGTGGCGCTGGTGTTCATCGGCCTGCCGTTTACGGTGCGCACGGTGCAGCCGGTGCTCGAAGCGCTGCACCGCGAGCACGAGGAAGCCGCGGCGTCGCTGGGCGCGGGCCGTTTCACCACGCTGTGGCGGGTGGTGCTGCCGCAGCTGCTGCCGGCGATGGTGACCGGGTTCTCGCTGGCGTTCGCGCGCGGCGTGGGCGAGTACGGCTCGGTGATCTTCATCGCCGGCAACCTGCCCTACGTGTCCGAGATCGCGCCGCTGCTGATCGTGATCCGGCTGGAGGAATTCAACTACGCCGGCGCCACCGCGGTGGCGACGCTGATGCTGGCGATCTCGTTCGTGCTGCTGTTCGCCATCAACCTGCTGGAAAGGAGGCTGGCCCGTGGACAGCGCGCCTGAGCCCTTCCGCGACCCGGCGGCCGAGCCGGCCTGGGTGCGGCGCCTGTTGATCGGCGCAGCCATGGCGCTGCTGGGCCTGCTGGTGGTGCTGCCCCTGGCGGTGGTGATCTTCGAGGCGCTGCGCCAGGGCTGGCTGGCGTATGCCGCCGCCATCACCCAGCCCGACACGCTGTCGGCCGTGCGGCTCACCCTGCTGGTCGCCGCGATCAGCGTGCCGGCCAACGCGGTGTTCGGCGTGGCCGCGGCGTGGGCGATCACCAAGTTCCGCTTCCCGGGCAAGCGCCTGCTGCTGACCCTGATCGATCTGCCTTTTTCGGTGTCGCCGGTGGTGGCGGGGCTGGTGTTCGTGCTGCTGTTCGGCGCGCACGGCTGGTTCGGGGAATGGCTGCGCGAACACGAAATCAAGGTGATCTTCGCCGTACCGGGCATCGTGCTGGCCACGCTGTTCATCACCTTCCCGTTCGTGGCGCGCGAGCTGATCCCGCTGATGCAGCAGCAGGGGCCCGACCAGGAAGAGGCGGCCGCTTCGCTGGGCGCCAGCGGCTGGACGCTGTTCTGGCGCGTCACCCTGCCCAACATCCGCTGGGCCCTGCTGTACGGGGTGCTGCTGTGCAATGCCCGCGCGATGGGTGAGTTCGGCGCGGTGTCGGTGGTGTCGGGGCACATCCGCGGGCTCACCAACACGCTGCCGCTGCAGGTCGAGATCCTCTACAACGAATTCAGCTTCGCCGCGGCGTTCGCGGTGGCCTCGCTGCTGGCGCTGCTGGCGCTGGTGACGCTGGGCCTGAAGCTGTGGCTGGAATGGCGACACGGCGACGCGCTGGCGCGCCGCGCCCGCGGACACTGAAGGAACGCACATGGACATCCGCATCGAAGGCGTAGGCAAGCAGTTCGGGGACACCGCCGCCCTGCATCCGGTGCACCTGGCCATCCCCTCGGGCCAGCTGGTGGCGCTGCTGGGACCCTCGGGTTCGGGCAAGACCACGCTGCTGCGGCTGATCGCCGGGCTGCTGCCGGTGGACGGCGGGCGCATCGTATTCGGCGACAAGGACGCCACGCGGCTGTCGCTGCGCGAGCGCCGGGTCGGCTTCGTATTCCAGCACTACGCGCTGTTCCCGCACCTGAGCGTGTTCGAGAACATCGCGTTCGGGCTGCGCTGCAAGCCGCGCTCACAGCGTCCCGACAAGGCCGCCATCACCCGGAAAGTGGAGGACCTGCTGGGCCTGGTGCAGATGTCGGGCCTGCGCGACCGCCTGCCCGACCAGCTTTCGGGCGGCCAGAAGCAGCGCGTGGCGCTGGCCCGCGCCATGGCCATCGACCCGACGGTGCTGCTGCTGGACGAGCCCTTCGGCGCGCTGGACGCCAAGGTGCGCGTCGAGCTGCGGCGCTGGCTGCGGCGCATCCACGAAGAAACCGGCTTCACCACCCTGTTCGTCACCCACGACCAGGAAGAGGCGCTGGAGCTGGCCGACCGGGTGGTGGTGATGAACCAGGGCCGCATCGAGCAGGACGGCGCCCCGGAAACGGTCTATGCCGAGCCGTCCACGCCCTTCGTGTATGACTTCCTGGGCCGCAGCAACCAGATCCTGGGCCAGGTGCACGGCGGCGATTTCCGGCCCGGCGGCGTCGGTTCGGCCCTGGCGGCACGGGACTTCGCGTCCGGGCCGGCGATCCTTTTCACGCGTCCGCACGACATCGACGTGGTGCCGGCAGGACAGGGACTGGCCGCCACCGTCACCGAGGTCCGCAAGCTCGCGGGCCGCCTGATCCTGGAGGCCAGCCTCGACGGCCAGGCGCGGCCGGTGGAGGTGGACCTGCCGTCGGCCGATGCGCCGGTGCCGCGCCGCGGCGAACCGATCGGCCTGTCGCTGCGCCGCTACCGCGTATTCCCGGCGCCGTTACCCTGAGCTGCACACGGACATCCCGCTATAATCCCCGCATGTCAGCCCAGCCCCACGTCGCCAGCCTGCCCGGCATCGCCGCCATCCAGACGCTCGCCGCAGGCGAGATGGAGGCGGTGAACCGGCTCATCCGCAGTCGGCTGGCCTCGGACGTGGTGCTGATCAACCAGATTTCCGAACACATCATCGCCGCCGGCGGCAAGCGCCTGCGGCCGATGCTGGTGGTGCTGGCGGCGCGCGCGCTGGGCAACACCGGCCCGGGGCCGCACCAGCTGGCGGCCATCATCGAATTCATCCACACCTCCACCCTGCTGCATGACGACGTGGTGGACGAATCGGACCTGCGCCGCGGCCGCAAGACCGCCAACGCACTGTGGGGCAACGCGCCCAGCGTGCTGGTCGGCGATTTCCTCTACTCGCGCAGCTTCCAGCTGATGGTCGAGCTCGACTCGATGCCGGTGATGCGCGTGCTGGCCGACACCACCAACCAGATCGCCGAGGGCGAAGTGCTGCAGCTGCTGCACGTGCACAACCCCGACACCGACGAGGCCACCTACCTGCGCGTAATTGAGCGCAAGACCGCCGTGCTGTTCGCCGCCGCCACGCGCCTGGGCGCACTGCAGGCGGGCGCCAGCGAAGCGGTCCAGCAGCGCCTGCACGACTACGGCATGAACCTCGGCCTGGCCTTCCAGATCGCCGACGACGTGCTCGACTACACCGCCGACGCGGCCACGCTGGGCAAGAACCTGGGCGACGACCTGGCCGAGGGCAAGGCCACCCTGCCGCTGATCCATGCCATGGCCCACGCCAGCGACGACGTGCGCGCGCGGCTGCGCGAAATCGTCGAGGCTGGGGACGCCGCGGCCATGCCCGAAGTGCTGGCCGCCATCGGCCACACCGGCGGCATCGGCTACAGCCAGCAGCGCGCCGCGCACTACGCCAGCCTGGCCGAACGCGCCCTGGACGGCCTGCCCGACAGCCCCTGGCTGCAGGCCCTGCGCGGCCTGGCGCTCTACTCCACCGCCCGCAACCACTGAACCCTGTGGCAGGGACTTCAGCCCCGGCGGCGCGCGGACTGCATCGCGACCAGCCGTGAGATCACCAGGGCGATGTAAAGCACGCCCAGCATCTGCTGGATCATCACCAGCGAGCGAGCGTGGTCGCTCACCGGGGTGATCTCGCCGAAGCCCACGCTGCTCAGGCAGGTGAAGCTGAAGTACAGCAGCTCCCACCAGCCGGTGGTGCCGTCGGGGTTGTTGGACGGGTTGATGTAGAACGCGCCGGGCGCGTAGAGATCAACCAGCGCATACAGGTAAGCGAACACGAAGGCCATCAGCACGTACAGGCCCGCGGCGGCGAACATCTCGTCGAGCGTCATCATCTCGTCGCTGAGCATGTAGCGCAGCAGGCACACCACCACGAAGGCATGGAACAGCGCCTGGGTGGCGAGGTTGGCCGGCATCATCCAGGCGGTGGGGAAGAAGGCCGCGCCGATGTGCAGCACGATGGCCGGCCACACCAGCACGTAGCCGATGCGCGCCTCGGGCCCGCTGGCGCGCGCCGCGCGCAGGGCCAGCAGCAGCACCACCAGGTCGAAGAGGGCAATGGCCGCGCGGCCGCCGGCATAGGGCTGCAGGAACGGATACAGCACCACCAGCACGACCAGCGACAGCAGCAGCCACGCATTGGGCAGCTTGGCGAGCCTGTGCAGGGAGACCGTCGCCATGTCAGCGCAGCAGCACCAGGGTGGCCAGGCCCAGGAACGAGAAGAAGCCCATCACGTCGGTGACCGTGGTGAGGATGACGCCGCCCGCCAGGGCCGGGTCCATGCGCATGCGCTTGAGCGTCAGCGGCACCAGCACGCCGGCGATCGCGGCCGACAGCAGGTTGATCACCAGCGCAGCGAAGATCACCAGCGCCAGCTGCCAGTCGCCGAACCACAGCCAGGTGGCCAGGCCGACGATGCCGCCGATCAGCAGGCCGTTCATCAGCGCCACGCGCGCTTCCTTCCACAGCAGCGCATTGGCATTCGAGGCGCCCACCTGGCCCAGCGCCAGGCCGCGCACCATCAGCGCCAGCACCTGGGTGCCGGCGTTGCCGCCCATGCCGGCCACGATCGGCATCAGCACGGCCAGCGCCACCAGCTGGTCGATCGTGCCCTGGAACTGGCCCACCACGCTGGACGCCAGGAAGGCCGTGCCCAGGTTGATCCCCAGCCACACCACGCGGCGCCGGAAGGCGCGCACCACCGGGCTGAACAGGTCCTCGTCCTCGTCCACGCCGGCGGCGCTGAGCGCCTGGTGCTCGGCCTGGGCGCGGATGATGTCCACCACGTCGTCGATGGTGATGCGGCCGAGCAGGATGTTGCTCTCGTCCACCACGGGCGCCGAGATCCAGTCGTGATCGGAGAACTGGGTGGCCACCTCGGTGTCGGGCGTGTCCACCGGGATGGCCGGCTGCTCGTCGTCGATCAGTTCGTTGATGGGCGTGGACGCGTCGTGGATCAGCAGCGAGGCGATGGCCACGCGGCCCAGGTACTGGTGCCGGCGGCTGACCACGAACAGGTGGTCGGTGTGCTCGGGGATCTCGCCGCGCAGGCGCAGGTAGCGCAGCACCACGTCCACGGTGACGTCGGTGCGCACCGTGATGACGTCGGGGTTCATCAGGCGGCCCGCGGTGTCCTCGCCGTAGCTCAGGACCTGTTCGAGGCGCTCGCGGTTCTCGCGGTCCATCGATTTCAGGACTTCCTCGATCACCGTGTCGGGGAGGTCCTCGGCCAGTTCGGCCAGGTCGTCGATGTCGAGGTCCTCGACCGCGGCGATGATTTCGTCCGGGTCCATCTCCGCCAGAAGGCTTTCGCGCACGTCGTCGCCGACGTGCACCAGCACCTCGCCGTCGTCCTCGGGATCCACCAGGCCCCAGACGATGTTGCGCTTGGCGGCGGGCAGCGATTCGAGCAGGTTGCCGATCTCGGCCGGCGACAGCGTGTTCACCAGGCGGCGCACCGGGCCCAGGCGGCCGGCGTCGAGCGCATCCGACAGCATGCGCAGCTGGCGCGCGGTCTTGTCGTGGCGCACGGCTTCGGCCATCAGTTCGCTCCCGGGAAGGCGGGCACATTATGCGGGCGCAAGCGAGCCCCGCCTACCGCCGCGTGGTGCCGGTGGCCTCAGGCCTTGCCTTGCTCGACCAGCGTGAGTGCCACCTTGTCGCGCAGGTAGGCGGGTTCGAGCTGGTCGGGCGCCATGCCTTCGCCGCGTGCGAAGGCGTCGGCCGCCAGCCGCGCGAGATCGGCCGCATGCGGCAGCGCGCTGGCATCGAAGGCGAAAAGGCCATCGCCCAGGCGCGCCGCCAGGGCGCCCGATTCGGCGGAGAAACCGCTGCCCACGCCGTGCACCGGCTGCGCCGGCCTGGCGGCCAGCGACGGTGCAACCATTTGTTCGGGCCCGGCCGCCTGCACTCGCCCGTCGGCGCCACGAATGAACTCGCCCAGGTAGACCTCGCCCATGCGGGCATCGATCGCCGCCAGCACGCGCCCGCCCTGCCCCTGCATGGCCAGCACGGCCAGGGTGGACACCGGCAGCACGGGGCGGTCGAGCGCCAGTGCCAGGCCCTGCACGATGGCGATGGCCAGCCGCACGCCGGTGAACGCACCGGGGCCGCGCCCCACGGCGATGGCGTCGAGCTGCGACTTGCGCAGCCCGGCCTGCGCCATGAGTTCGTCGGCCCAGGGCAGCACCAGCTGGGTGTGGCGGCGCGGCGCGAGTTCGTGGCGCGAAACCACTTCGCCGTCCACGTACACCGCGACCGAACAGGCCTCGGTGCTGGTCTCGATGGCCAGCAGCTTCACGCGCGGCCCGGCGGGTGTCGTCATGGCCAGTCCTCCCCGATTGCCTGCGCCTGCGGCGATTGTGTCGCAAAGAAGTCCTGCACGTCCTCGATGCTGCGCGTGCGCGGGAACGGCGGCAGGCTGTCGAGGAACAGGCGCCCGTAGGACTTGCCCACCAGGCGCGGGTCGCACAGCACCAGCACGCCGCGGTCGAGGTGGCTGCGGATCAGGCGGCCGACGCCCTGCTTGAGGGCGATCACGGCCTGCGGCAGCTGTTCGTCGCGGAAGGGATTGCCGCCCTCGCGGCGCACGGCGTCGAGCTTGGCATCCAGCACCGGGTCGTCGGGCGCCGCGAACGGCAGGCGGTCGATCACCACCACGCTCAGCGCCTCGCCGGCCACGTCCACGCCTTCCCAGAAACTGGCGGCGCCCAGCAGCACGCCGTTGCCCGAGGCACGGAACTGTTCGAGCAGCGTGTTGCGCGGCGCGGTGCCCTGCACGAACAGCGGCCAGGGGCAGTCGCGCAGCTGCTCGGCCGCCTCGCGCAGCGCCCGGTGCGAGGTGAACAGCAGGAACGCGCGGCCCTTGGACGCCTCCAGTACCGGCCACACGGCGTCGAGCATCGCGCCGGGGAAGTCGCGGCTGTTGGGCTCGGGCAGGCCGCGCGGCAGGTAGCACAATGCCTGGTGCTGCCAGTCGAACGGGCTGGGCTGCAGCAGCTCGCGCGGCGCGTCCAGGCCCAAGCGCTTGGAGATGTGCGTGAAGTCCCCGCCCACCGCCAGGGTGGCCGAGGTGAATATCCAGGCGGCGCGGCTTTGCTCGCGATAGCGGCGCAGCGGGCCGGAGACGTCCAGCGGGGTGCGCTGCAGTACGAAGCCGCGCGGCGTCAGTTCGTACCAGCGCACGGACGTGGCTTCGGGAGCGGGGTCAGAGCCACTTCCCGATGGCGTGGCATCGCTGTCTTCATGGGGTGTCGCGTCGGGAAGTGGATCTGACCCCTTTCGCCAGGTGCGAAGACGGTGCACCAGGTCGGCGGCGCGGTTGGCGCAGGCGGCGAAGCCGGGCGAGGCGTCCGCCAGCGGGCCGAGGCCGCGGGCCAGTTCGGCCAGCGCGTGCTCGAGCTGGTCGAGCCCGGCGACCGCCGGCGCGTGCGCCAGCAGCCGCGACTGCGCGGCGCGCGGCGGCAGCGGCTCCATCGCCAGGCGCAGTTCACGCATGGCGTGCTCGAGGTTGCGCGCCGGCGACATCACGCTGGCCAGCGACGCCGTGACGTTCTTGCACTCGGCCAGGCTGTCGCGGGCGATGTCCATCAGCTGGCGCGAACCCAGGCCTTCGCCGAAGAACTGCGCGGCCAGCTCGGGCAGCTGGTGCGCCTCGTCGAGCACGAAGGCGGCGGCGCCGGGCAGGATTTCGCCGAAGCCTTCCTGCTTGATCGCCAGGTCGGCCAGCAGCAGGTGGTGGTTGACCACCACCAGGTCGGCGGCCTGTGCCTGCTGGCGCGCCTTGGCCACGAAGCACTCGCTCCAGAACGGGCAATCGCCGCCCAGGCAGTTCTCGGCGGTGGACGTGACCTGCGGCCACAGCGGGGAGTCCTCGGGCAGGTCGGCCAGTTCGGCCAGGTCGCCGCGCATCGTGCGGCCCGCCCAGGCGACCACGCGCTGGAACTGTGACGCGACGTCGCGGGACGCGAACTTCTCGCCCTTGGCCTGCTCCATGCGGTATTGGCACAGGTAATTGGAGCGCCCCTTCAGCAGGGCCGTGCGCAGGCCGGCGCCCAGGGCTTCGCGCACGCGCGGCAGGTCGCGGTGGTAGAGCTGGTCCTGCAGCGCGCGCGTGCCGGTGGAGATGATCACGCGCTGGCCCGACAGCAGGGCCGGCACCAGGTAGGCGTAGGTTTTCCCGGTGCCCGTGCCGGCTTCGGCGACCAGGGTGGAGCGGCTGTCCATCGCCTCGGCGATGGCCTGCGCCAGCTGCGCCTGCGCGGCGCGCGGCGCATAGCCTTCCAGGCCGACGTCCAGCGGCCCGCCCTCGGCCAACGCCGCGCGGGTTCGTTCGGTCAGGTCGTCCACTTACATGCGGACCGGCGGCGCCACCGTGCAGGAGTCCACCTGGCCACGCGCCACCCGGGCGCCGGCGGCGTCGCCGCGACCCTCGCGGGCGTAGGCGATCGTGGTCCAGTTGCGTCGGCACAGCCCGCCCAGCTTGGGTCCCTTCTGGAACGAGTCGCTGGCCAACTGCTCGGCCACGACCCAGGCGCGCCCCAGCAGCGCCAACTCGGCCTTCCACTGCAGCAGGTCCGGGTCGCCCGGGGTGAGCACCAGCGCGCGGTCGAGCGTGGCGGTGGCCTGCTTGAAGTCGCGCTTGGCTTCCAGCGCCTCGGCCTGCAGGCGCAGGTCCTCGACCTGCGGATCGCGCAGCGGCTGCACTTCCAGCTCATTGCCGATGACGCCGGCCGCGCGCACCGCCGCCACCTGCGTGGCGACGTCGGACTTGGCGGAAGCGCGCGCCTTGGCGGCAGGCGGCGTGCCGCTGCCGCAGGCCGCCAGGACCAAGGCGATCGCGCCCACGATCAGCAGTTTCATTGTTCGGTGTCCTCGTCTTCGCGTCGTTGCCCGCCATCGTCGCCGCCAAAGCGGAACCAGTCCAGCCAGCTGCGTTCGACGCAGCTGACGTGTTCGGGCGGCAGGTAGCCGGCCACGAACGCGTAGCGGCGCGCGCCCGGGCAGTTCTCTTCGGTGGTGGCGAAGCTCGCCGCGTCCACCCAGCCGTACTCGAGCCCCGCGCTGCCGACGTCGAGCGGCGCACTGGGCAGCTTGGTGAACAGCGCCGACCACACCCGCATCGCGCCGGTGGAGCCGTACAGGCCGGTGGGTTCGTTCTGGTCGTTGCCCACCCACACCACGGCCAGGTGGTCGCCGGTGTAGCCGGCGAACCAGCTGTCGCGGCTGTCGTTGCTGGTGCCGGTCTTGCCGGCCACGCGCAGCGGGCCCAGGCCGGACGACAGCAGCGAGCGCCCGGTGCCGCGGGACACCGCGTCCTGCAGCGCCAGCGTGACCAGGCGCGCGGCGATCGCGTCGCCTTCCTTCGCCGGCTCGGCGCTGAAATCGTAGCGGCTGACCGCCTTGCCCTTGGGGTCGAGCACGCCGCGCACCGCGCGCAGCGGCTGGATTTCGCCGCCCGAGGCGAGGAACTGGTAGACCTGCGCCATCGCGAACGGGCTCAGGTCCACCGAACCCAGGATCAGCGACGGGTTGGCCGGCGCGCGCAGGCCCGCCAGCACTTTCAGCAGTTCGGCCAGGCGGTCCGGGCCCACGTCCATGCCCACGCGCACCGTAGCCTGGTTGTAGGACTGGGCCAGCGCATCGCCCAGGCTCACCCGGCCGTGGCTGCGGCCGTCGGAATTCCCGGGGCGCCAGGCCTTGCCATTGGGCAGGGTGATGTTCACGGGGCCATCGTCCACCGGCGTCGCCAGCGACCAGCGGCCGGGCTGCGCCAGCGCCAACAGGTACACCATCGGTTTGAGCAGCGAACCCACCGGCCGCTGCGCCTCGAGCGCCCGATTGAATCCGGGCTGGTCGGTGGCGCGGTTGCCCACCATCGCCAGCAGCTCGCCGGTGTGCGCGTCGGTCACCACCATGCCCGACTGCAGCGCCGGGCCGTCCTTGCGCTGCACCTTGTCGAGCGTGCCGCTGACGGCTTTCTCCGCCAGCAGCTGCGCCGACGGCGACAGCGTGGTGAGCACGCTCAGGCCGGCGCCGCGCAGCGCGTCGGCCGGGTAGTCGCGCGCCAGCTGGCGGCGCACCAGGTCCATGAAGGCGGGGTTGCGGTTGCTGGCCACGCCGGGCCGGGCGCTCACGCCCAGCGGCGCGGCCTTGGCGCGCTGGGCCTCGGCGGCGTCGATCAGCTCGAGTTGCTGCCACACCGACAGCACCAGGTCGCGGCGCGCCTTGGCCGCCTCGGGCTTGCGCCGCGGCTCGTAGATGGACGGGCCCTGGATCATGCCCACCAGCAGCGCCATGTGCTCGGTGCGCAGGCTGGCGAGTTCGCGCCCGAACCAGAATTCCGACGCCGCGGCCACGCCATGCACCGACTGGTTGCCCTGCTGGCCCAGGTAGACCTGGTTGAAGTAGGCCTCCAGGATGCGCCGCTTGTCGTAGCGCGCCTCGATGATGATCGAGTAGGCCGCTTCCTTGAACTTGCGGGTGAAGCGCTTCTCGCGCGTCAGGAACAGGCTGCGCACCAACTGCTGGGTGAGCGTGCTGGCGCCCTGCTCGAGCTCGCCCTCGCGCACATTGACCCACATGGCGCGCATCACGCCCCAGGGGTCGATGCCGTGGTGGTGTTTGAAGTTGCGGTCCTCGACCGCCTGCAGGCCCATCACCAGCAGCGGCGGCACGTCGGTGAGCTGCACCAGGCGGCGCTCTTCCTGGACGTTGCCGCCGTAAAGGGTGGCGATGCGTGCGGGGTCGATGCGGGCCGTCGCAAGCTTGCCATCGCCGCGATCCGCCAACGACGACACCTTGCCGCCGGCCAGCACCACGCCAAGCCGGGCCGCCGGCACCGGGCCGTCGAGGTCGGTGAAGGCGCGGGTGCCGATGCGGAAACGGCCGCCGTCGCGAAGATAGGTGCCGGGCACGTCGCCGCCGCCGTCCTTGCGGTAGCCGGCCGCGGCCAGCTCGAGTTCCAGCGTCGCGGCGTCCAGCCTCAGGCCGGGCTTGAGCAGCAGCGGCCGGGCGTAGACGCGGGTCGGCACCTGCCACGCCAGCTGGTCGAACTCGGTGCGCACCTGCTTGTCGAGCACCCAGAACATCGGCACGCCGATGACCAGCCCGAGGGCCAGTCCGGCCAGGGCGCCACGCAGCAGCCATCGGCGCCAGCGTGGGCGAGCGGGATCGGTGCCGGATTTTCTGGGGGGAGCGTTACGATGCACGGACATGGATAATCCGAAGGTGCGGCCAGTCTATCAGGCGGCCGCGCCCGCGCCCCCACCCGAGACTGAACGACCCGCATGGACGCCTCCCTTCTCCCGGTCCTGAGCCTTTGGGCCGTCGACGCCAATGCGTCCGGCGGGCCGGGGCCCGTGTTGCCCGGGGAGATGGCGATGGCCAGGGTGCCGGGCGTCGCCGACAGTGCCGGGCAGGCGCTCCTGAGCGCGGCCGCACACGCGCCCGGGCGCGAGGTGCTGGTGCTGCGCGTGGACGCGCAGTTGCCCGCTGGGTTCTGGCCGAGGCTGGCCTCGGCGTGGGAGCAGGGCGCCTGGGACGTGCTTTCGCCGCTGGACGGCGGCTGGCCCCTGTTTGGATCCGACACCGATGCCGCGGGCCGCAATGCGCTGGCCTGGGGACTGGCGGACCACGCGAGCTTTGCGTCCGGGGGCTGGTCCGACACCTGCTCGCTTTGGCGAGGCGCGGCCGTGGCGGCGCGCGATTCGGCCGGCGGCCTGCGCTGCGGCCTGCTGCCCTGCGTCTATGTCGGCCCGGTGACGGCGCCGCGCGCGGGCGAGCTGCCGCTGCCTCTTGCCCGCCTGCAGTCGCGAATCGCGGCGGCGACACCCTCGCCGGCGCCGGCCGATGCGCCGCCGGTGCTGCTGCACGTGCTGCACGGCTGGGGCGGCGGCGTGGAGCGTTTCGCGCGCGACCTCGCCGCCGCCGACGGCGGGCGTCGCCACCTCCTGCTGATGGCGCATGGCGACGAACACTTCCAGCCCTATGGCCGCCGCCTGCAGCTTTTCCTGGACCTGGACTCGCCCGCGGTGCGCACCTGGACCCTGGCCAACCCGACCGGCATCACGGCCTCACGGTCCGCTGAAGTGGAAGCCATCCTCGGCACCATCATCGCCGAATGGGGCGTGGGCTCGGTGCTGGTGTCGTCGCTGATCGGCCACACCCTGGACGTGCTGCGCACCGGGCTGCCCACCGCCTTGTGCACGCACGACGCGTATCCGCTGTGGCCGCTGCTGCACGATGCACGCGACCCGGCGACGGAGCCGTTCGACCTCGCCGCACTCGCCAAGGGCCTCGCGCAGGCCGGCCCGGGCCAGGCCCTGGCGGGTCCCGGCGCCGCCGCGTGGTGGGCGCTGCGCCAGGACTTCATCGCAGCACTGGCAGGCGCCGATGCCACGCTGGTGGCGCCCAGCGACTTCGCGCGCCGCCGCCTGTGCGCGATCGCGCCCGCGCTGGCGCAGCGGCGCTGGTGCGTGGTGCCCCATGGGCTCGCGCCGATCGCCGCCGTGGCCGCGACCGCCGCGCGCCGCGGCGCCGACCGGCCGCTGCGCGTCCTGGTGCCGGGTCGGCTGCAGGGCGGCAAGGGCGAGCGCCTGCTGGCGCCTTTGCTGGCGGCGCTCCCGGCCGGGGTCGAACTGGTGCTGCTGGGCAGCGGCCAGGCCGGCGCCGCCTTCGAGGGCCATCCGTCGGTGCAGGTGCACCGCGACTACGCGCGCGACGAGCTGCCCGCATGGATCGCCAGGCTGGCGCCCGACCTGGCGCTGCTGCCATCCACGGTGCCCGAGACCTTCAGCTACATGCTGTCGGAAATGCTGGCGCTGCGCGTGCCGGTGCTGTGCGCCTCGCCCGGCGCACCGGCGGAGCGGCTGCTTGCCAGCGGCGGTGGCTGGGTGGTGGCCGCCACGCCGGGCGACGTCGGCCGCAAGCTGGCGCACCTCGCCGCGCATCGCGACGAAATCGCCGCGATGGCGGCCGCGCCGTCGCCCGCCCAAGCGACGTTGACCGAGATGGCGGACGGCTGGCGCGCGGTGCTGCCGCACGCGACCTCGCCGCTGCGGCTGGCGCCGGCCACCCCGGCCCTGCTGTCGGGCCTGGGCGTGCAGGCCGAGGCCGGCCAACTGCGTCAGCACCTGCAGCGCCACGAGGCGGAGCTGGCGCAAGCCCGCGCCGAACTGGATCGCCGCGCCGACTGGGCCCATGACCTGCAGCGCCAGCTCGACCAAGCCCGCGGCATCGATGACGCCCGCAGCGCCGAGATCGCGCAGTGGGTCGAGTCGCACGCTCGCTTGGAAAAACAAGGGCAGGAAGATCGGAACCGCCTTGAGAACGACCTGGCCGAAGCGCAGAGCGGAAGCGCGCGGCTGGAAGAGTACATCCGCGAACTCGACCAGCAGCTGGCGCAGGCGCACGGCTATTACCAGCGCGACAGCAACGACCTGGCCCGCCAGCGCGACGTGGCCGTGTCCCAGCGCGACGAGGCGCAGTCGCAGCTGGCCGCCATCCGCGCCAGCCTGACCTGGCGCGCCGGGGCGCTGCCGCGGCGAATCGCCACGTGGCTGCGCAACCTGGGGCTGGCGGAGGCCTATCGCGTGCGCCAAGCCGGCCAGCTCACGTCCCGGGGGCTGGCGAGCCTGCGCGTCCGCGGCATCGCCGGCACGTGGCGGCGCTACCAGGAAATGCGGAAAGCGACGCCGCACACGGTGAGCCTGCCGCCGCCACCGCAGGACAACGCGGCCGAAAGCGCGCTGCGCCTGCCGCGGCCAAAGTCGCCGCGCGCCAGCGTCATCGTGCCGGTCTACAACCAGCTGCACTACACCCTGGCCTGCCTGCGCGCACTGAGCGACTGCGGCGACGCCACGGCGTTCGAAGTCATCGTCGTGGACGATGCGTCCAGCGACGCCACGGCGCGCGTGCTGCCGGGCATCCCCGGCCTGCGCTACCACCGCAACCCGGTGAACCTGGGCTTCATCGGCGCCTGCAACGCCGGCGCCGAGCTCGCGACCGGCGAGTTCCTGGTGTTCCTCAACAACGACACCACCGTGTCGCCCGGCTGGCTCGACGCGCTGCTGGCAACGTTCGCCAGCCACCCCGACACCGGCCTGGCGGGCAGCAAGCTGGTGTATCCCGACGGTCGCCTGCAGGAGGCCGGCGGCATCGTCTTCGCCGACGGCTCGGGCTGGAACTACGGGCGTTTCGAAGACCCGTCGCACCCACGGTTCAATTTCGTCCGCGAAGTGGACTACTGCTCGGGCGCGTCCATCGCCCTGCGCCGCGACCTGTTCCTGCAGCTGGGCGGCTTCGACAGCCACTACGCGCCGGCCTACTACGAAGACACCGACCTGGCGATGCGCATCCGCGCCGCCGGCCCGAAGGTGCGCTACCAGCCGGCGTCGATGGTGGTGCACCACGAAGGCATCAGCTCGGGCACCGACCTGCGCACCGGCGTGAAGGCCTACCAGGTCAGCAACCACGCGAAGTTCCTGCAGCGCTGGCGCAGCGAGCTGGCGCGCTCGCACCAGCCCGCCGGCAGCGACCCTGAAGTGGCCAGCGAGCGCGGCCGCCAACACCGGGTGCTGGTGATGGACGCCTGCACGCCAACGCCCGACCGCGACTCCGGATCAATGCGCATGCTGGCGCTGATGCGGGCGATGCGCGACGAGGGCTGCTCGGTGGTGTTCTTCGCCGAAAACCGCGCGCACGACGGCGCCTACACGCAGGCGCTGCAGCAGCTCGGCATCGAGGTCTGGTGGAGCCCCTACATTGCCGACGTACCGGCCTGGCTGGTCAAGCATGGCGCGCGCTTCGACCTCGTGGTGGGCAGCCGACACTACGTCCTGGCGCCGGCGCTTCGGCTGCTGCGCAGCCATGCCCGCAGGGCACACGTGGTGTTCGACACCGTGGACCTGCACCACCTGCGCGAACAGCGCGAGGCCGAGGTCAGCGGCGATGCCGCGCAGATGCGCCAGGCCGCGCGCACGCGCCGCATCGAACTGGGCCTGGTCGAGCAGTGCGACACCACCTGGGTGGTGAGCAGCGCCGAGCAGGCGCTGCTGGCGCTGGAGTTGCCGGGCGCGAAGGTGGACGTGGTGTCCAACATCCACGACGTGCACGGGCCCGGGAAACCCTGGGCCGAACGCAGCGACCTGATGTTCGTGGGCGGCTACCGGCACCCGCCGAACGTGGACGCCGCGGTGTGGATGGCGCGCGATATTTTCCCGCGCGTGCGGGCCCGGTTGCCCGGCGTTGTGCTGAACCTGGTCGGCGCGCAGGCGCCGCCGGAAGTGGTGGCCCTGGGCGAACTGCCCGGCGTACGGCTGCACGGCTTCGTGCCCGACCTGACGCCGCTGCTGGAGGGTGTGCGCGTGGGCGTGGCGCCGCTTCGCTACGGCGCGGGCGTCAAGGGCAAGGTCAACCAAAGCCTCGCGCACGGCCAGCCGATGGTGGCCACGCTGTGCGCGGTGGAGGGCATGCACCTGGTGCACGGCGCGGACGTGCTGGTGGCCGACGAGGCCGAGGCGTTCGCGGACGCCGTGGCGCGCCTGTACCAAGACCGCACGCTGTGGGAAACGCTGGCCGCCGGCGGCCTGGAAAACACTCGCCGCCACTTCTCACCCGCCGCTGCGCGCGCCACGCTGCGCGCGCTGCTGGAAACCCTGCCGGCGCGCTAGCCGCCGGCGCGCGCAAGGCGCTCGGCGATCGCGACCAGGCCCGGGTGCGCCGGGTCCAGCGCCTGCGCCGACTGCAGTGCCCGCCGCGCCAGCGCCAGCTCGTTCGCGCCCAGGCGCTCGTCGGCGAACGCCAGCCAACGGTCCGCCAGCCGCCGGCGATCCGCCATCAGGGCCGCGCTGCCGGCATCGCGCGCGGCGCGGGCGTCCAGGCAGGACTGCGCGCGCGAAAGCCGGTTGCCCGCCAGTTCGTCCTCGAAGCAGGCGAGCGCGCGCCGGTCGTATTCGGCGATCGACGCACGCAGGTCGGCCGACCCGGGCGCGATCGCGGAGGCCTGCCGCAGGAAGTCCCAGGCCGACGCGCCCGGCGGGTCGATCAGGTCGCCTTGGCGCATGGCGGTGCGGGCCTGTTCGATCAGCCCGGCGAGCCGTGCGGGGTCGGCGGCGGGCAGTTGGCCTTGCGCCGACCTCGCCTGCGCGAGGCGACGCTCGGCGGCGGCGATCGCGGGCGAAGCGGGCTGCCATTCGCGCGCCCGCTGCAGCGACGCCTCGGCCGCCGGGAAATCAAAATCGGCGGCCTCGCGGCCCGCGCGCCTGGCCATCGCGGCGGCGGCGGCGTCGAGCCCCTGGCGCGCGTCCGCCGAACCAGGCTCGGCCGCGAGCAGCGCAACGAAGGCTTCGGCGGCGGATTCCAGGCGTCCGGTGCGCAGCTCGCCGGCCGCCATGGCCAGCAGGGCTTCGCGTTCGCGCTGGCGCTGCTGCTGCGCTTCGCCCAGCCGCGCCTTCAGGGCCGGCAGTTCGAGATGGCTGGGGTCGGCCTGGACCACGCGGGCGGCGAGCGCCTCGGCCTGGTCGATCTCGCCCCGGGCCAGCGCCTGCTGCGCCTGCACCACCAGCCCCGAGAGGATTTCGCTGCGGCCAGCCAGCGCCAGCGCGTTGTCGGGCTGCTGCTGCAGCACGTCCAGGTACAGCGCGAGTGCGCCGTCGGGCAACTGCTCCAGCCGGCCCTGGGCCTGGGCCGCGCGCGCGCGCTCGAGCCGGTCGGCGACGTCGGCACCGGTGGTTTCGATGCGCTGGATATCCTGTTCCAGCCGCGCCAACTCCGAGGCGGGCGCCGCCATGCCGCGGGCCATGTCCATGCGGGCACGCGCGGTCGCGTCGTCGCCAACGGCGATCGCCGCGCGCGCCTGCGCCAGCGCGGCGTCACGCACGGCGGCCATGCCGGCCCGGGCCGCGAGGTGGTCGGGATCGCGCGCTAGAACCGCCTGGAAGCGCTCGCGCGCGCCGCTGCCGTCGGCCTGGCTGAGATCGCCGCGGGCCAGTGCCTGCTGCGCCTGCTCGATCTGCAGGTTGATGGCCGAGTCGGGCACCAGCCGTTGGCCAATTTGTTCGCGCCACTGGCCCAGCAGCAGCACAAGCCCGGCGATCAAGGCCACGGCCACGGCCAGCCGCATCCAGGGCCAGGCGCGCCGCGGGGTGGCCGCGGGTGCGGGCGCGCGGTGCGACGGGCGGCCCAGGTCAAGGTGGTCCATGGGTCCCAGGTCGGGCGTGCCGCCGGGCTCGGTGCGTCGCTGCGTCATGCCGCCGGTTCCTTCATGGCGGCGAGGATACCAGCGCCGGATGAACGCCGGCCGCCGGGGTTCAGCTGATGCGCCGGGCTTCCTGCACGCCCGGCACGGCGCCCAGGCGACCCAGCAGGTCGCTGAGCTGGCCGAAATCGGCCACCCGCACCGCCAGCCTCAGTTCGGCCATGCCCTGCCCTTCGTCCACCCGCGACTGCACGCCCAGGATGTTCACGCCCATCTGGGCGATCACGTTGGTGAGGTCCTTGAGCAGCCACTTGCGGTCGAAGGCGCGCAGGGTGATGTCCACTTCGTAGCTCGAGGCGCCCTTGCGCCCCCACTCCACCGGCAGCCGGCGATCGGGCTCGCGCGCCAGCAGCCGCAGCGCACTCGGGCAGCTGGCGCGGTGGATGCTGACGCCGCGGCCGCGGGTGAGGTAGCCCACGATGACGTCGCCGGGCACCGGCTGGCAGCAGCGGGCGATCTGGCTGAGCAGGTTGCCCACGCCCTGCACCGTGAACGGCGCCTTCGACGCCGGGGCCTGGGCGCGCCGCGACACCATGGACGCCGGTTCGGGCGGCGCCTTCTGCGCCTGGGCGTGGTCGTGCAGCGTGCGGCTGACCTGGCTGGGACCCAGGTCGCCCAGGGCGATGGCCAGGTGCAGGTCGTCGAGCGATTCGAAGCGGAACTTGGCCAGCACCGGCGCCAGGTCGGCGTGCAGCAGCGCGACCTTGCGCAGCTCCTTGTCCAGCAGTTCGCGGCCGGCCTGCAGGTTGCGCGTGCGGTCGATGCGGTGGAACCACGCGCGCACCTTGTCGCGGGCGCGGCCCGTGGCCAGGAAGCCGTTGCTGGCCAGCAGCCAGTCGCGGCGCGGCTCGGAGGCCTTGGCGGTGAGGATCTCGATGCGGTCGCCGGTGGCCGGCTTGTGGTCCAGCGGCACGATGCGGCCGTTGACCTTGGCGCCGCGGCAGCGGTGCCCCACCTCGGTGTGCACGGCATACGCGAAGTCGAGCACGGTGCCGTCGCGCGGCAGGTCGATCACCTCGCCACGCGGGGTGAGCACGTAGACCCGGTCTTCCACCAGTTCGGTGGAAAAGCCCGCCATCAGCGCATCCTCGCCCTCGTCGCGGGCCTCCAGCAGCTGGCGCATCCAGGCCACCTTGCGCTCGAAGCTGGCGTCGGCCCCGCCGCCCTCCTTGTAGCGCCAGTGCGCGGCCACGCCCAGCTCGGCGTGTTCGTGCATCTGGTGGGTGCGGATCTGCACCTCCAGCGTCTGCCCGCCGGGTCCGATCACCGCGGTGTGCAGCGAGCGGTAGTCGTTGCCCTTGGGGTGGGCGATGTAATCGTCGAACTCCGAAGGGATCGACGGGAACAGCTGGTGCACCAGGCCAAGCACCGAATAGCAGGCCGGGATGTCGTCCACCAGCACGCGCACGGCGCGGATGTCGTAGAGCTCGCTGAAGGGCACGCCCTTGCGCTGCATCTTCTTCCAGATGCTGTAGATGTGCTTGGGCCGGCCGGCGACATCGGCGGCGATGCCGGCCTCGGCCAGGGCTTCGCGCAGGCGCGCCATGGCGTCTTCGATGAAGCGTTCGCGGTCGCCGCGCTTTTCGTCCAGCAGGCGGGCGATGCGCTGGTAGGTGTCGGGCTGCAGCCAGCGGAAGGCGAGGTCCTCGAGTTCCCACTTGAGCTGCCAGATGCCCAGGCGGTTGGCCAGCGGCGCGTGGATGTCGGCGGTGAGCTCGGCCAGCGCGCGGCGTTCTTCGGCAGGCAGGCTGGCGGCGTCGCGCAGGCGCACCAGCTGTACCGCCAGCAGCACCAGCACCGCGCGCAGGTCGCGCACCAGGGCCAGCAGCAGGCGGCGCAGGCCCTCGGCGCTGCCCTTGCCCTGGCGCTGGTGGTGCAGCGCACTTACCTGCCCGGACGCGGCGAGACCCTCGAGCAGGGGCGCCAGCCGTGGCGAACCGGCCAGGGCCGCCGCGGGCAGCGCCGCGCGCAGTTCAGGCCACAGGTGCAGCGCCGCGGCGGCCAGCACCTCCGGGTCCGCGCGCAGCGGCTGTAGCGCGGCCAGCACGCGCACGGCCATCTGCTCGGGCGCGCACGCGGGCAGCGTGGCGGCCGCCGCCGCCAGCTGCGCCAGCAGGGGTGTGGCCG
>JANOJQ010000058.1:0-4374 GCA_031418815.1 Lysobacteraceae bacterium | reverse complement strand
ACCCCCAGGTACTTGTCCTCGGAGCCGATCGGCAGGTGGATGGCCACCGGATTGCCCTGAAGCTTCGTGGTGATCTGCTCGTAGGTGCGCAGGAAGTCCGCGCCGATGCGGTCCATCTTGTTCACGAAGCAGATGCGCGGGACCCGGTACTTGTCGGCCTGGCGCCAGACGGTTTCCGACTGCGGCTCGACGCCGGCAACGCCGTCGAAGCAGGCGACCGCGCCATCGAGCACGCGCAGCGAACGCTCGACTTCAATGGTGAAGTCGACGTGGCCGGGGGTGTCGATGATGTTGAAGCGGTGCTCTTCCTGGGTCTTGTCCATGCCCTTCCAGAAGCAGGTGGTGGCTGCGGACTGGATCGTGATGCCGCGCTCCTGCTCCTGCTCCATCCAGTCCATGGTGGCCGCGCCATCGTGGACTTCACCGATCTTGTGGTTCACACCGGTGTAGAAAAGGATGCGCTCGGACGTGGTGGTCTTGCCGGCATCGATGTGGGCCATGATGCCGAAGTTGCGGTAACGCTCAATGGGGGTATGACGGGCCACAGCAGCAATCCTTGTCTATTACCAACGGTAGTGCGAGAAGGCCTTGTTGGCTTCTGCCATACGATGAGTTTCTTCGCGCTTCTTGACCGCGCCACCGCGGGACTCGGAGGCCTCGATCAGTTCGGCGGCCAGCTTGCGCGGCATGGTGTTCTCGCCACGCTTGCGCGCGGAGTCGATAACCCAGCGCATCGCCAGCGCCATGCGGCGCGAGGTGCGGACTTCGACGGGGACCTGGTAGGTCGCACCGCCGACGCGGCGGGACTTGACCTCGACGGCCGGCGCAACGTTCGCCAGGGCCTTCTCGACCAGGGCGAGCGTGTCGCTGTTCTTCTCGCCTATGACTTCCATGGCACCGTAGACGATCTTCTCAGCGATCGACTTCTTGCCGGACTTCATGACCATGTTGATGAAGCGCGCGACCACTTCGCTTCCGTGCTTCGGATCCGGGAGGATCGAACGGGTACCAGGTGAGCCTTTACGGGACATGATGCTTGCCTAAATTTTTGATGATCGGGTGTCGAGCAGCGCGGTGGAACCGCTGGCCCAGGATTACTTCTTCGGGCGCTTCGCGCCGTACTTGGAACGGCTCTGGCGGCGCTTGGCGACGCCAGCGGCGTCGAGCGAACCGCGGACCGTGTGGTAGCGCACGCCGGGGAGGTCCTTGACGCGACCGCCGCGGATCAGCACCACCGAGTGCTCCTGCAGGTTGTGGCCTTCGCCACCGATGTAGGAAATCACTTCGAAGCCGTTGGTCAGGCGCACCTTGGCGACCTTGCGAAGGGCCGAGTTCGGCTTCTTCGGGGTGGTGGTGTACACGCGCGTGCACACGCCACGACGCTGCGGGCAGTTGGCCAGGGCCGGGGAAGCGCTCTTGTAGGTTTTGGGCTGGCGCGGCTTGCGCACCAACTGGTTGATCGTCGCCATGCGTTCGGAATCCTGATGAAAAATGACACGGCAGGCCGGAAACCGGCCCACCGAGAAGCGGGAGTTTAATTCGCGTTAAACCCTTCTGTCAAATCGCTGACAGCCGGGTTTGCTGGTTTCCATCGTCCTTGAACCGAACACGAGGGGACTTCCTGTCCCCTCTTTCCGGATGTGGGCGGGCCATCGGCGGGCCTGCCAGCGCAATATTCAGCCTTAGGAACCGGCTTCTTCGGTCGTCTCGGTGGCCGCCGGGGCGGCGCGCAAGGTCTCCAGGTCGGAATCAGAAAGTTCAGGGGTGGCGGCCTTGCGGCGCTTGCTGTGGTACGCAAGGCCCGTGCCCGCCGGGATAAGGCGGCCGACAATAACGTTTTCCTTCAGGCCCCGCAAGCTGTCGCGGGTGCCGCGAACGGCCGCCTCGGTGTGGACGGGGGTGGTTTCCTGGAAGGAAGCCGCCGAGATGAACGACTCGGTTGCCAGCGAGGCCTTGGTGATGCCCAGCAGGACCGGCTCGTAGCGCGCCGGCAGCTCGTTCTTGGTGAACGCCTTGGCGTTGCTCTCGACCACGCGGATGCGCTCCGCCTGCTCGCCCGCCATGAAGCGGCTGTCGCCGGCGTCGGTGATCTCGACCTTGCGCAGCATCTGGCGAATGATCGTCTCGATGTGCTTGTCGTTGATCTTGACGCCCTGCAGCCGGTACACGTCCTGGATTTCCTTCACCAGGTACGCGGCCAGCGGCTCGACGCCGAGCAGGCGCAGGATGTCCTGCGGGTTCGGCTCGCCGTCCACGACGGTCTCGCCCTTGGCGATGTGCTCGCCTTCGTAGACGATGACCTGGCGGTACTTCGGGATCAGCTCTTCGTGCTCGTTGCCGTCGGCGTCCTTGATGATCAGGCGCTGCTTGCCCTTGGTGTCCTTGCCGAAGCTGATGATGCCGGACACTTCCGCCAGCACGGCCGGATCCTTGGGCTTGCGGGCCTCGAACAGGTCGGCCACGCGCGGCAGGCCGCCGGTGATGTCGCGGGTCTTCGAGGCTTCCTGCGGCACCTTGGTGACCACGTCGCCCACGCCGACCGCGGCGCCGTCCTGCAGGTTGACGATCGAGCGCGGCGGCAGAAGGTACTGCGCCGGCAGGTCGGTGCCCGGGATGTTGAGGTCCTTGCCGTTCTTGTCGAGGATGCGCACGACCGGCCGCAGGTCCTTGCCCATCGAGCCGCGACGCTTGGGATCGGTGATCTCGCGCGAGGCCAGGCCGGTCAGGTCGTCGGTCTTCTCGATGACGGTGATGCCGTCGACGAAATCGATGAAGCGAACGAAGCCGGTGACTTCCGACACGATCGGGTGGTTATGCGGGTCCCAGTTGGCCACGACCTTTCCGGCCTTGACGTCATCGCCATCCTTGACGTTGATCATCGAACCGTACGGGAGCTTGTAGCGCTCGCGCTCGCGGCCGTGGTTGTCGAGCACCGACAGTTCGCCCGAGCGCGACACCGCGACCAGGTGGCCGTTGGCGTGCTGGACGTACTTGAGGTTGTTGAACTTGACCGTACCGGTGGTCTTGACCGTGATCTTGTCGATCGCGGCCGCACGGGACGCCGCGCCGCCGATGTGGAAGGTACGCATGGTCAGCTGGGTACCCGGCTCACCGATGGACTGCGCCGCCACGACGCCCACGGCTTCACCGTGGTTGACGATGTGGCCACGGGCCAGGTCGCGGCCGTAGCAGTGGGCGCAGATGCCGAAGGTGCTGTCGCAGGTGATCGCGGAGCGCACCTTGATCAGCTGCACGCCGGCGACTTCCAGCTTGTCCACCCAGGCCTCGTCGAGGAGCGTGTTGCGGGTGACGATCGGATCCTCGTCGTTGCCCGGCAGGTACACGTCCTCGGCGACGATGCGGCCCAGCACGCGGTCGCGCAGCGGCTCAACCACGTCACCACCCTCGACGATCGGGGTCATGGTGAGGCCGTTGAGCGTGCCGCAATCGGACTCGGTGACCACCACGTCCTGGGCAACGTCGACCAGGCGGCGGGTGAGGTAACCGGAGTTGGCGGTCTTGAGCGCGGTGTCGGCCAGGCCCTTTCGCGCACCGTGGGTCGAGATGAAGTACTGCAGCACGTTCAGGCCTTCACGGAAGTTCGCCGTGATGGGCGTCTCGATGATCGAGCCGTCGGGCTTGGCCATCAGGCCGCGCATACCCGCCAGCTGGCGGATCTGGGCCTGCGAACCACGGGCGCCGGAGTCGGCCATGATGTAGACCGAGTTCATCGACTTCTGGTCGATGGTCTCGCCCTTGGCATTGACCACCTTCTCGGTGCCGATGGATTCCATCATGGCCTTGGCCACGCGCTCGTTGGTGCGCGACCAGATGTCCACGACCTTGTTGTAGCGCTCGCCGGCGGTGACCAGGCCGCTCTGGTACTGGACCTGGATCTCCAGCACTTCGGCATCGGCCTCGGCCAAGATGCCCTTCTTCTCGTCCGGGATGATCATGTCGTCGATGCCGATCGACACGCCAGCGCGGGTTGCGTACGAGAAGCCGGTGTACATCAGCTGGTCGGCGAAGATGACCGTGTGCTTGAGGCCCAGCATGCGGTAGCAGGTGTTGATCAGGCGGCTGATGTTCTTCTTGGTCAGCTCGGTATTGACGAACGAGAACGGCAGGCCTTCCGGCAGGATCTCGGCCAGCAACGCGCGACCCACCGTCGTGTCGACGATGTACTTGCGGTCGATGCGCTCGCCGTCTTCGTTCATTTCATTGAGGTGCATGCGCACCTTGACCTTGGCGTGCAGTTCGACCACGCGATTGTCGTAGGCGCGCTTGACCTCGGCGACATTGGCGAAGGCCATGCCCTCGCCTTTCTTGTTTTCCAGTGCGCGGGTCATGTAGTAAAGGCCCAGCACCACGTCC
>JANOJQ010000057.1:0-11754 GCA_031418815.1 Lysobacteraceae bacterium | reverse complement strand
GGGCAGGAAGCCCGGAACGGCCGGCGTTTGCTGCCATGGATGGCGCTAGCAAGACGTCCGGCAGACCCCACGTGTGTGTGGGCCGGCGCTCGCCGCGGGGCCGGGGTATGCGGCCGGGGGCCAGGGCGGGGCAGGGGTCGGGGCCGGGTGGGGCGGGCTGTGGCATACTTTGTGGCTAGATTCCCTGTTGAGACGATAAAGCCATGTCCCTGCTCGATATCCTGGTTTCCCCCGCGTCCGCCCAGGCCGCCGCCGGCGCCGCCCAGCCGAACCCGCTGATGAGCCTGCTGCCCCTGATCATCCTGTTCGTGGTGTTCTGGTTCCTGCTGCTGCGCCCGCAGATGAAGCGCGCCAAGGAACACCGCGAGCTGCTGACCAAGCTGCAGAAGGGCGACGAAGTAGTGACCAGCGGCGGCATGGCCGGCCGCATCGACGACCTCGGCGAAAGCTTCGTCACGGTCGAGATCGCCGACAAGGTCACCGTCAAGATCCAGCGTGGCGCCATCACCGCGGTGCTGCCCAAGGGCACGTTGAAGTCCGCCTGATCCGTCCCCATCCGATCCACACACGGCCCTGACGGGGTCGCCAACGGTTGTCGCCCATGCTTCAGTACTCCACCTGGAAATACGTCGTCGCCGCGCTGATCATCGCGCTGTCCGCCTTCTACTCGCTGCCCAACCTGTATCCCAAGGATCCGGCCGTGCAGGTCGCCGCCAACCGCGGCGGCGTGGTGGACGACGCCCTGGTCCTGCGGGTCCGGGGGCTGCTCGACAAGAGCGACGTCCAGACAAAGGCCGTGGCGGTCGAGGGCGAGAGCCTGATCGTCCGCCTGCCCAACGCCGACCAGCAGACCAAGGCCGCTGATGCCATGCGCGCCGAATTGGGTGACGACTACACCGTCGCGCTCAACCTCGCGTCCACCGTGCCCGGCTGGCTGGAGTCGGCCGGCGCCCGCCAGATGTCCCTGGGCCTTGACCTGCAGGGTGGCGTGCACTTCCTGCTGGAAGTGGACCAGAAGGCCGCCATCGAGAAGCGCAGCAACGGCTTCGCCGACGAGATCGCCACGGTGCTGCGCGACGGCAAGTTCGCCTACACCAGCGTCTCGCGCACGGCGGACGGTATCCTGGTGGAAATCAAGGACGCCGCCGACATGGACGAGGTGCGTGCCGCCATCGGCCGCGACGCGCCCGAGCTGCAGCTGGAGCAAGACCGGGCCCAGCCCAACCGCCTGGTCGCCCGCATGACGCCCACGCTCGTCAAGACGATCATGGACGGCGCCATCGAGCAGAACCGCAACACGCTCGACAACCGCATCAACAGCCTGGGCGTCGGCGAGCAGGTCATCCAGCGCCAGGGCGACAGCCGCATCGTGGTGCAGCTGCCGGGCGTGCAGGACACCGCCGAGGCCCGCAACCTGATCGGCGCCACCGCCACCCTGGAATACCGCCACGTGGTGGACTACGGCGCGCAGGCCGCGCAGGCCGCCGCCACCGGCGTCGTGCCGCCGAACGCGCGCCTGTATTTCTCGCGCGACCTGGGCGCCGACGGCAAGCCGCGGCCGATCCTGCTTTCGCGCCGCCTGATCGTGTCGGGCGACCAGCTGGTCAACGCCACGTCCAACCCGGACCCGCAGGGCGGTGGCCCGGCGGTGCAGATCGAGCTCAACAACGCCGGCGGCAACCGCATGCTGGCGCATACCCGCGAGAACGTCGGCCAGCTGATGGCCGCGGTCTACATCGAATCCATCCCGGAAATCAAAAAGGTGGACGGCAAGGACGTGCTGAGCTTCCGCGTCACCGAGGAAGTCATCAACGCCGCGACCCTGCAGGGCGTGTTCGGCCGCAACTTCCAGACCACGGGCCTGGCAAGCCAGCAGGAAGCCGCCAACCTGGCGCGCCTGCTGCGCGCCGGTTCGCTGGCGGCGCCGATGGTGATCATCGAGGAGCGCATCATCGGCCCGAGCCTGGGCGCGGAGAACGTGCAGCGGGGCGTGCAGGCCGTGTTCTGGTCCTTCATGTTCGTGCTGGCCTTCTTCCTGGTCTATTACAAGACCTTCGGCATCGTCACCAACCTGGCGCTGCTGCTGAACCTGCTGATGGTGGTCGCCATCATGTCGGTGATCGGCGCCACGCTGACGCTGCCCGGCCTGGCCGGCATCGCCCTGACGGTGGGCCTGTCGGTGGACGCCAACGTGCTGATCAACGAGCGCATCCGCGAAGAGCTGCGCAACGGCAACACGCCGCTGTCGAGCATCGCCAACGGCTACGACAAGGCCTCCGGCACCATCACCGATGCCAATACGACGGCGCTGCTGGCCGGCGTGGCGATGGCGGTGTTCGGCTCGGGCCCGATCCGTGGCTTCGGCATCACGCTCATCATCGGCATCCTGACGTCCATGTACACGGCCGTTTCGGTGTCGCGTGGCCTCGCCACGCTGATCTACGGCAAGCGCAAGAAGCTCACCACCCTTTCGATCTAATCGTTTTTCGCAGGAGGCGGCGTGGAACTTTTCCCGTCCAACAGCAATATCAATTTCATGAAGCTGCGGCACGTCACCCTTGGGCTGACGGCGCTCATCTGCCTGGCGTCCCTGGTCCTGCTGGGAACCAAGGGCTTCAACTTCGCCCTTGATTTCACCGGCGGCACGGCCACCGAGATGAAGTTCGAACGGCCGGTGGACGTCGAGCAGGTGCGCACGCGCCTGGAGGCCGCCGGGTTCGAGGGCGCGGTGGTGCAGACCTTCGGCTCGGGCAACGACATCGTCGTGCGCCTGCAGCCCGAGGCGGTGGTCGAAGGCAAGCCGGCACTGACCGGCGAGCAGGGCGGGGCGGCCATCCTGGCGGCGTCGCAGACGGCCGACAACCCGGGCGTGGTGCTGCGCAGCGACTTCGTCGGTCCGCAGATCGGCAACGAACTGGCGATCAACGGCGTCTATGCGGCGCTGTTCGTGGCGTTCGGCTTCCTGGTCTACATCTGGGCGCGATTCGAGCTCAAGTTCGCCATCGCGGCCATCATCACCACGTTGACGGACGTGCTGGTGGTCTGTGGCTGGTTCGCGCTGACCGGGCACGACTTCGACCTGACGGTGCTGGCCGGCATCCTGTCGGTGATGGGCTTCTCGATCAACGACACCATCGTGGTCTTCGACCGCGTGCGCGAGAATTTCCGCACGCTCAACAAGCTCGAACCGCGCGAGATCCTCAACCGCTCGGTCAACCAGACGCTGTCGCGCACGATCATCACCTCGTTCGTGGCCTTCCTGACGATCCTGGCGCTGTACGTCTACGGCGGCCAGTCGCTCAAGGGCATGGCCGAGGCGCAGCTGATCGGCGTGGTGTTCGGCACGCTGTCCTCGATCTTCGTGGCCTGCCCGCTGCTGCTGGCGATGGGCGTCAACAAGCAGGACCTGATGCCCAAGGCCCGCGACGACATCGAAGCCGAGCTCGCCCGCCGGCCGTAATTCCGGCGATTCGCCGGAACTACCCCACGATCCGCTTTGCGGATCGCGGGCCCCCAGGCTCATTACTTCCGATCCCTGCGCCTTCGGCGCGCCCCCTTACCAAGGGGGCTCTCCTTCGGCCAAAGGCCCGCCAGCGTGCGGGCCTTTTCTTGTTTGGTTTGTCCGCGAAGCATAAGGCGGGCAGCGCCTGCTCGGGCGCTTGCCGCCCGCGCCTCCGGCGGAAGCGGATGCGCTCGAAGTTGCCGGACGCCAGCGGCGCACCCCACGTCGAATGGCCTCAACCTACAAGCGTCCGAAGGGACGCGCCTTGCTGGGCAAGGTGGAGCAACAGCGCCGCAGCCGGGTCAACGAACGCGGTCTGCAGAAGAGATGCAGTCTCGATAGCCAGCGGCGGCAGGCGCAAGCACTCGCTCCGAACGCACCACGGCTGTTCGTCACGAACCCAGGCATTCGCCACCGGCAGCGCCGCGCAGCGAAGCGTTGGCTTCTGTGAGTTAAAAGGCTCTGCACGAACAGAAGGCAACGCTTCGCTGCGCGGTGATTCCGGCGCCGGAACCCAGGGGTGCGAAAAGAAAAGGCCCGCCGAGGCGGGCCTTCCCGAGCATCCATGAACCAGGAACCGTCAGACCGAGAAGGCGGCCGCGTAGTTCGTGGACACGATGGCCTTCTGCAGCGTTTCGCTGATCTTGAGGTTGCCGGCCACGACCTGGCCGGACATCAGCAGGCGGTCGCCGGCGCCGCGGAAATCGCAGACCCGGCCACCGGCCTCGCGCACCAGCAGGATGCCGGCCGCGATGTCCCAGGGCTTCACGCCGGCCTCGAAGTAGGCGTCGGCGCGGCCACAGGCCACGTAGGCCAGGTCGAGCGCGGCCGAACCGGTGCGGCGGATGTCCTCGGCTTCGGCCAGCACCGTGCGCAGCGTGTCCAGGTGCGGCGCCAGGCGCGCGCGCTCACGCGGCGGGAAGCCCGTGATCAGCATCGCCCCGTTGAGGTCCTTGCGCTCGCCGACCCGGATCTTCTTGTCGTTGAGCACCGCGCCGGCACCGCGCGATGCGGTGAACAGCTCGTTGCGCATCGGGTCGAAGATGACGCCGTGGGTCGGCTCGCCGCCCTCGCACAGCGCGATGGACACGCAAAAGTGCGGGAACCCGCGCAGGAAGTTCGACGTGCCGTCCAGCGGGTCGATCACGAACGTGTAGCGCCCGGAGCCCATGGCGCCCGATTCCTCGCCAAGGATGGCGTAGTCCGGGAAGGCGCGACGAAGCTCGCGTATGATCTCCGCCTCGGCCTGTGCATCGACCTCGCTGGCGTAGTCCTGCTTCGACTTCTCGAAGACGCTCAAGCTGTCGAGCTTGTTCATGTGGCGCAGGATCAAGTTGCCGGCCGAACGGGCCGCCTTGACCATGACGTTGACGACAGGTTTCTGCATATGCCCGTCCAATGACCGCTGGATTGTGAGAAGAACTGGGGGCCGGTCGAGCCGGCGCGGCGCAAAGGATAACAGGTTGGCCCGGACCGGGCCTCTAGAAGCTCATGACATCAGCCATCGACAACCTCCGCATCGTCCTGGTCGGCACCCAGCACCCGGGCAACATCGGCTCGGCGGCCCGGGCCATGAAGACCATGGGCCTGTCCGCCCTGCACCTGGTGGCGCCCGAGCGCTTCCCCGACCCCGAGGCCAACACCCTGGCCGCCGGCGCCGACGACCTGCTGGCGGCCGCCCCGGTCCATGCCGACCTCGACTCGGCCCTGGCTGGCTGCCGCTTCGTGCTGGGCACCAGCGCCCGTCGCCGGCACGTGCCGCTGCCCGAGATGAGTCCGCGCGAGGCGGCCCAGGCCCTGGTCGACGCTGCCGGCCAGGGGCCCGTGGCCCTGCTGTTCGGCCGCGAGCGCACCGGCCTGGAGAACGAGGAGCTGCAGCGCTGCCACGCTTCGGTGGGCATCCCCACCGACCCTGGCTTCAGCTCCCTCAACCTCGCGGCGGCGGTGCAGGTGCTGGCCTATGAACTGCGCCTGGCCAGCCTGGACGCGGCCGGCGGCGCGCTCGCGTCCGGGCGGCCCATGCCGCCAGCGGAGGCCGAGCCGCCCGCCACCGCCGACGAGCTCGAACGCTACTTCGTGCACCTCGACCAGGCCCTGCACGAGATCGACTTCCACAAGGGCAAGCCGCCGGAGATGGTGATGCAGCGGCTGCGCCGGCTTTACCTGCGCGCGGGGCTGGACGCCCGCGAGGTCAAGATACTGCGCGGTATCCTGGCCGAAGCCCAGCGCATGGCGCGGATCGCGCGCGGCGGCCGAGCCTAGCGCCGCCAAGGCGGGGCGCATACAGTAGGGCAGCCCCGCGATGAAAACTCCGAGCCCCCCGTGACGCCAACCCATGAAAGCGCTGTTCCCGGTGCTGCCCGGTACGCGCTGCTGCTGATGTTGCTGCTGCTGGCCGGCGTCGCGCAGGCCGCCGACGGCGTGCTGGTGCTCGGGCGCATCAGCGACGACCCCCGCCGCCACTACGAACAGCTGCAGCCGCTGCTCGACTACGTGGTGCCGCGCATGCGCAGCGTGGGCATCCGCGAGGGCCGCGTGCTGATGGCGCGCGACCCGCAGCAGATGATGAGCTACCTGCGCCGCGGCAAGGTCGACTGGGTCACCGAGACGCCCGGCACGGGCCTGCTGCTGGCCGACCGCGTCGGCGCCCGCCCGCTGCTGTTGACCGAGCGCGCCGGCGCCCGCGAGTACCGCTCGGTGATCTTCGTGCGCCGCGACAGCGGCATCACCGAATTGTCCCAGCTGCTTGGCCGCACGATCGCCTTCCAGTCGCCTTCGTCCACCAGCGCCTACCTGGTGCCGGCGCTGGCCTTGCGCAAGCAGGGGCTGCCCATGACCCTGATGGTGTCACCGCTCGAGGGGCGCGACGCGCGCAGCCTGGGCTACGTGTTCGCCAACACCGACGCCAACCTCGCGGCCTGGGTACACAAGCGGCTGGTGGACGCGGGCGGCTTCAGCGACCAGGACTGGGAATCGCTGCAGCGCGTATCCGAAGTGTTCCGGCGCGACCTGGTCGTCATCCACACCACCGAGCCGATGCCGCGGGCGATGGAGCTGGTCAGCGCCAGCCTGGAGCCGGCGGTGGCCGAGCGACTCAGGCAGGTGCTGCTGGGCGCCAGCACCGACCCGCAGGCGCGCGACGCGCTGCGGCAGTTCTTCCGCACCACCGGCTTCTATGAAGCCGACGCCAACACCCGCGCCCAGCTCGAAGAGCTGCGCCGCGGCGCCCGCGAAATCCGCGAGGCGCTCGAGTGAGGCTGCCGGTCCGCCTGGGGTTGCGCGGCGAGCTGCTGCTGATGCTGTTCGCCACGATGGTGGTGGTGGTGGTGCTGTTCGCCGCGCTGTGGCTGCACGAGAAGCGCAGCAACCACGACGCCCGCGAACTCAGCGCCGCCGCGCTTCGGGAAATGTCCCGCGAAGGCCTGCTCATCCGCGGCCAGACCCTGTCGAGCCAGCTGGCCGAAGCCGCCACCAACCCGCTGTACTACCTCGACCTGGCCAAGCTGGGTGAGCTGGCCCGCGCCGCACTGCGCCAGCCCGACGTGGTGTACGTGGTGATCCACGATGCCGAGGGCCAGGTGGTGCACGACGGTTCGGGCGACATCCCGGCGTTCGGCCAGCCGATGTCGGACACGATGGCCTACGAAGCGCTGGCCGCTTCAGGCGTGCACGCCCAGTGGAGCGACAAGCTGCTCGACGTCGCCAGCCCGATCCGCATCGGCGGCCAGCGCATCGGCGGCGTGCGCGTGGGCCTGTCGCGCGACGGCGCCACCCGGCGTGAAAGCGAGATGCTGTTGCCGCTGGGCGAGCGCCTGCAGGCCGCCAGCAACGAACACCTGGGCTGGATAATGGTGCTGCTGGCGGCGCTGGCGGTGATCGCCCTGGCCGCCATGTGGCTGCTGCAGCGGCGCGTGGTGCAGCCCATCCAGGGGCTGGCCGAGGCCGCATCGCGGATCGAACAGGGACGCTATGCCGACGTGCGCGTGCAGTCCGACCGCCAGGACGAGATCGGCGAGCTGGTGCGGGCGTTCTCGCGCATGAGCGACAGCGTCGCCCGCCACGACCGCGACATCCGCCGCATGGCCTACACCGATTCGCTCACCGGCCTGTCGAACCGGCTGGCGTTCCGCGAAGCGCTCGACGAGCGGCTGATGACCCTGCAGGCCACCAGCGGCGAGCTGGCGCTGCTGTTCGTCGACCTGGACGATTTCAAGCGCGTCAACGACACGCTCGGCCATGAAGCCGGCGACGAAGTCTTGGGCCAGCTGTCGATGCGCATCCGCATGGCGGTGGAGCGCCTGGGCGGCGTCGGCGCCGAGATCGCCCGCTTCGGCGGCGACGAGTTCATCGTGCTGTTCATGGCCGAGGACATCCGCACCAGCTCGGGCCACCTGGCCGAATCGATCATCGAGGAAATCCAGCGGCCGCTGGTGCTGCGCGGGCGACAGGTGTTCCTGGGCGCATCGGTGGGCATCACGCTGTTCCCGTTCGACGCGGTCGGCGCCGGGCCGCTGCTCAAGAACGCCGACATCGCGATGTACCAGGCCAAGGTCGCGGGCAAGGGCTGCTATCGCTTCTACAGCAAGGCCATGGACCAGGCCGTCGAGCGCCGCGTGCAGCTGGAGGAAGAGCTGCGCGGGGCCTGGGACCGCGGTGAACTGAGCCTGCACTACCAGCCCATCTATCGCCTGGCCGACCGCCGCCTGATGGGCGCCGAGGCACTCTGCCGCTGGCAGCATCCGCGCCTGGGCGTGGTGCCGCCGTCGGTGTTCATCGAAGTGGCCGAACAGAGCGGGCTGATCGAGGCATTGGGCCGCAACGTGCTGGTGCAGGCCTGCCGCGACGCCGCGCAATGGGCGCAGCCCGGCCAGGAGCCGCCGTTCGTGTCGGTGAACATCTCGCCGCGCCAGCTGCGCACCGGCGACCTGCCCGACGTGGTGGCCAGCGCGCTGGCCGCCACCGGCGTGCTGCCGCGCCAGCTGCACGTGGAGCTCACCGAGACGGCCGTGCTGGGCGACGAGGTGCAGGCCAGTGCGCTGCTGTCGCGCCTGCGCGCCACCGGCGTGAAGGTGTGGCTGGACGATTTCGGCACCGGCTTCTCGGGCCTGAGCCACCTGCGCCGGGTGCCGGTGGACGGGGTGAAGATCGACCGCAGCTTCGTCTCCGACGTCCTGCGCGACCCCGACGACCTGGCGCTCACGTCGGCCATCATCGCCATGGCCCATTCGCTGGGCATCACCGTGGTGGCCGAGGGCATCGAGCTCGAGGGCCAGTACGAAGTGCTGCGCGAGCGCGGCTGCGACCAGGGCCAGGGCTTCTGGCTGGGCCGGCCGATGCCGGCGGCCGAGATCCTGCGCAGCTTCCGCGAATAGTCCGCGCCGCCGTCAGCTGAAGAGCTTGCCGACCCAGGACATGAAGTCGCCGAGCAGCCCGGCGATGGTCCCCGACAGCACGCCCACCACCGCCAGCTGCCCCAGGCCCATGGCCCAGGCCAGCAGCATCAGCCGGCCATCGCGCTCGATCAGGGCGATGGCGTAGGCCAGCAGGATCAGCCCGAACGGGTAGTTGGTGGCCGGCAGCGGCAGCGCCAGCAGGAAGCCCAGCAGCACCAGCATCAGGCCGGTGAAGGTGCGCGCGGCGGGATGGTCGATCACCCATTCCGTGCGCGGGCGGCTGACCTTCTCGAGCCAGCGGAACACGCGCGACGTGCGGTCGCGGAACTTCACCATGCCGGGCCGCGACAGCGGACGCCGCGACAGGAAGCCGGGCACCCACGGGTGCTCCATCTGCGCCAGCAGCTGCAGGCCGATCAGGCTCACCAGCGGACCACTGACCGCGCCGGCGCCCATCGGCAGCGGCACGAACGCCGGCAGCACGCTCATCAGCAGGAACACGCCGTACGCGCGCGCCTTGAACTGGTCGAGCAGGCCGCCCAGCGTCAGCGCCTCCGCCGGATCGCCTTCGGCGACGGCGTGCAGCAGGGCGCGGGTGCTGATCTCGGGGCTCATGGGGCTCAAGTCTGGCGGCGTGCGGCTTTATCCGGCCTAAACCCCGTCGGGGTCGGCCGGTTCGGGCAGGCGGCTGATCAGCAGCTTGTCGATGCGGGCGCCGTCCAGGTCCACCACCTCGAAGCACCAGCCGCGCCACTCGAACAGTTCGCCCGCGTGCGGGATGCGGCCGAAGCGCGCGACCACCATGCCCGCCACCGTGTGGTAGTCGTGGTCGTCTTCGCCGGGAAGGGCATTGAGTTCGATCAGTTCGCGCAGGTCCTCGGTGGACAGGCGGCCGTCCACCAGCATCGAGCCGTCCATGCGGGTGACCACCATTTCCTCGTCGTCGCCGTCCTCGCTGGCCTGGGCGCGGCCCAGCACGGCGCCCAGCAGGTCGTTCACCGATACCATGCCTTCGATCTCGCCGTATTCGTCCACCACCATGGCGATGGACTGCTGTTCCTCGCGGAAGATCTCCATCAGCTTCAGTGCGTGCGTGGACTCGGACACGAACAGCGCCGGGCGCAGGCCCGCGAACAGGTCGGGTTCGCCGTCGGGGCGAGTGCCGATCAGGCCGGCGAGCGACTTCACCTCGAGTACGCCCAGCACGTCGCTGTCGTCCTTGCGGTAGACCGGGTAGCGGGCGTGCTGGCTTTCGCGGATGGTGGCGAGGTTTTCCTCGACGCTGGCCGCCGCGTCCAGCCAGACGATTCGCGTTCGCGGCGTCATCAGGCCGGCGCTGCTGCGGTCGCCCAGGCGCAGCACGCGGTTGATCATGTTGCGTTCGTCGGCGTCGATCACGCCCTGTTCGTGGCTTTCGGCCACCAGCATGCGGATCTCTTCTTCCGACACCTGGTTGTCGCGGCCGCGGTTGAGCCCGATCAGCCGCAGCAGGGTGCGCGTGCTCAGCGACAGCAGGTACACGAAGGGCGTGGCGATCACCGAGATGATGTTCATCGGCATGGCGACCACGCTGGCGATGCGCTCGGGCGCCAGCAGGGCGATGCGCTTGGGCACCAGCTCGCCGATGATGATGCTGAAGTAGGTGATCAGGGTGACCGCGACGCCGGTGCCGATGCCCTGGGTCAGTTTGGCGTCCAGGCCCAGGGGCCCCAGGGCTTCGGCCACGCGGTTGCCGATGCTTTCGCCGCCGTAGAGACCGGTCAGGATGCCGATGGACGTGATGCCCACCTGCACCGTGGACAGGAAGCGCTCGGGGTGCTCGGCCAGCTCGAGGGCGGTGCGGGCGCGGCTGCTTTCCTGGGCCATCTGCCGGAGCCGGGCCTTGCGGCTGGTGACGACCGACATCTCCGATATCGCGAAGAAGGCGTTGCACAGGATGAGCAGCAGGACCAGGGCGATTTCGAGGGTCATGGGCCGCCGGGCAAGGCCGGCACGAACTTCCGTTCAGGGGGTGGGGGAAGCCGCCACTATGCCACACCGCCCCCCGGCCCCCGCCCGGGGCGGGACGCGCAATGTCGCGAAGCGGTAATATTCCCTTCACATTTCATTGCCGGCTCCCTTCCGGCTGCCCCGGGAGCCCCGCATGTTTTCCCTCCAGACCATCTTCGGCAAGGGCGACAAGTTCTACGGCCTGCTCGAGGCCAGCGCCGCCGCCGCCCGTGAAAGTGCCCGCGCCCTGGGCGAACTGCTGGCCACGCCGCCGGCCCAGCGCTCGCTGGAGAAGTTCAAGCTGGCCCGCCAGCGCGAGAAGGGCCTGGCCGCGCAGATCAGCCAGGAGCTGGTGAACACGTTCGTCACCGCGCTGGAGCGCGAGGACATCGAAGATCTGTCCAACGCGCTGTACAAGATCCCCAAGGTGGTCGAGAAGTTCGCCGAGCGCTACACCCTGGCGCACGAGCGCGTGGGCGACGTGGACTTCATCTCGCGCGCCGCCATGCTCGAGCGCGCCTGCGTGGTGCTCGAGGAAATGGTCGGCCTGCTGCGCAAGGGCATGAACCTGGAAACCACCAAGGGCCTCAACGACAAGCTGCAGGCCATCGAGGCCGAGGCCGACCGCTTGATCCTGGAGCTCTACCGCGACACCTACGCCCACGAAACCGACCCGATGCGCTACCTGATCCTCAAGGACCTGTTCGAGATCCTGGAGAAGTCCATCGACCGCTGCCGCGACGCCGGCAACGTCGTGCACCAGGTCGTACTGAAGAACTCCTGAGGAGCAGCACGTGCTTACCCTGCTCCTGCTCGTCATCGTGGCAGCGTTGGTGTTCGAGTTCATCAACGGTTTCCACGACACCGCCA
>JANOJQ010000056.1:0-17636 GCA_031418815.1 Lysobacteraceae bacterium | reverse complement strand
GGGTGCGCGGGTGTTGCCGAAATCAGACCACTGGCTGCCCACGTGCTGCATTTCCAGGCTGGCGTCCCATGCGCCGCGGGCGTAGCCAAGGCGCGCGGTGGCGGTGAACTCCGGCGCGTAGGGCAAGCGATTGCCGGCCACGCTGCCGTTGACCGCCAGGCCGTTGTCCACCCGGCGCAACGCGGTGGTTTGCTCCGCCGTCGCCAGCCAGGTGAGGGCGACGTCGGAGTACCACTCACCGCTGCGGCTGGTCAGCGCCCCGCGATTGAATGCCAGGGTCAGTTCGAGGCCCTCGTACAGGGTTTCGCCCTGCGCCAGCGGCGTGCTGCCACCGGCGATCGAGCCAACGGCCAGCTGGTTGTCGAAATCGGTGTGGAACACCGTGGCATCGACGTTCAGCTTTCCGTATCGGTGGCGCACGCCCAACTCCAGGTTGGTGCTGCTTTCGGCGCCGACTTCGGTGCTGGTGCCGTTGCCGGCGATCAGGTCTTCCACCCGCGGCGGCGAGAAGCCTTCATGGGCCGAAAAGAACACCGTGGTGTTGGCGGCGGGGTCCCAGTTGGCGCCCATGCCCCAGAGGGTCTCCGCGGTGGAGTCGGCGCCGGCCAGGCCGCCCGCCAGGCGGTTGCGTCGGCTGAAGTCAATGTTTTCCCGGCGCAGGCTTGGCGTGAGCTGCACCGGGCCCAGGTCGAACGTGGTGGTGGCGAACGCCGCCAGCGCCTCCGTGGTGCGAACGTTGCTCTCAACGAGCGTGCCGGTCCGCGCGGCCGCGCTTGCGCCGTTGATCTGTCGTCGGTCCTGGTCCTCCTCGTGCCAGCGCAGGCCCAGCTCGGTGCTGCCGGGCGTGCCGAACGCGCTGGTCGGCAGGCTCAGCCGTGAATCCACGCCCCACATGTCGTAGCTGCGCAGCCGGCCCTGGTTGGACGCGCAGGCGCGTCCGTCCACGCGCTCGCCGCGATAGCGGGCATCTCGGAACGCGGTGCCGCACTGGGTGTCGCTGGTGGTGCTGGACTGCCGCCACCAGTCGCGGTCAAAGCGGCTGGCGTAGGCCGACGTGAGCAGCTGCAAGCCTTCCGAGGGCGTGTAGGCATGGCTGGCCGAAACCGCGGTGTGGCGGATGTCGAAAAGATCGTCCTTGAACGGGTAATGCTGACTGCCGAAGTTGCGCAGCTCGGCGTCCGTGATGCCGCTGTAGCCCACCTGCGAGTCCTCGCGCAGGTAGTTGGCGCGCAGCGTCAGCGAATGCTGCTCGTTGACCGTCATGCTGTACTTGGCGAAGACATCGCTTTGCTCGAGCCGGGTGTTGTCGCGGGCACCCTCACCGCGCTTGTGGCCCAGGTCAAGCAGCGCGCCCCCGCCGCCAAGACTGGCCTCCAGGGCACCGTAGCCCCGCGTGCCGCCGCTCAGCTGGACGTGGCCTTCGGCTTCGCGCGGCGGATCGGGCGTGATGTAGTTGATCGCGCCCGTGGTGGTCTGTGGGCCAAAGCGCAGCAAGCCGGCCCCTTTGAGCACTTCGATCCGGTCGTAGCGCTGGAGCGGGGCGTGGTAGTAGCTGGCGTTGTCGCCGTACGGGGCGTACATCGCCGGCAATCCGTCTTCGAGCAGCAGCACTTTCGCCGACCGCGTGGGGTTGGAGCCGCGGATGCCGATGTTCGGCCGCAGACCGAAGCCTTCCTCGTCGCGCACGGTTACGCCGGCCACCTTTCGCAGGGCTTCGTTCACCGAAAGCGCGCGGCCCGACACCAGGACGGTGCTGTCGAGGATGCTGGAGCTGCCCTCGGCGGGACGGCCCTGCTCGTCCTTGGCCACTACTTCCACCGTTGCGAGGGTTCTCGGGGCTTGGGCCGGATCGGGGGCCGCCAAGAGGGGCGGGCAGGCCAGGGCCAGGGCAACGCAGGTGGTGAGACGGTGGTGTCGGGGCATGAACGACTCTCGCAAGCATGAACGGTAATGCGAATTATTCGCATTACGGCAATAAAGTCAAGCTCGGCAGCACCGCGGTGGCGGGTCGGGAGCCGTCGATGACGCCGGCAAGGCGCGCGCCGTCAATGCCCGGGCGCTTGCTCGCCGGGCCGCCGCTTGGCCAGCAGCACCAGCACCGCGCCGGTGCCGCCCATCGCTGCGGGCGCGGAGGCGAAGGCCAGCACGTCCGCGCGCTGGCGCAGCAGCCGGTCCACCAGGGCCTTAAGCACCGAGCCGCCGTCCACCGTGCGCGGGCCCTTGCCGTGGATGATGCGCACGCAGGCATGCCCGCCGGCGCGCGACTGCGCGAGGAATTCGCGCAGCCAGCGCTCGGCGTCGTGGGCGCGCAGCGTGTGCAGGTCGAGTTCGCCGCCAAGGCTGTATTGGCCGCGCTTGAGCGCCTTGAGGACTTTTTCCGGCGTTTCGTCGCGCCGGTATGAAAGCGTTTCGGCGGCGTCGATGGTGGCCGCCAGATAAGAGGCCGTGCGCGACTGCACCAGCGCCAGCGCCTCGTCGCGGGCCTGCATGCGCGGCTCGGGTGCCGGCCGCGGGCGCTCGGGCGCGGACGGGGGCGGCGGCATTTCCCGCACTTCGCCGATCGCTTCCCGGAACAGGGCGGCGTCTTCGGGCGTGATCGCGGGCGGTGGCGCGGGCGGCTTGCGCTTCATTGAGGAAGGTTAACCCGAGCCGCGGTGACGGCGGGGTGGCCGCATCCGTTATCATGTCCACTTTCCGCGAGACCCCCGATGCGCGTATTGGTGAGCAATGATGATGGCGTGGAAGCCCCCGGCATCCGCGTCCTGGCCGACGGCCTGCGGGCCGCAGGCCACGAAGTGACCGTGGTGGCGCCCGACCGCGACCGCTCCGGCGCCAGCAACTCGCTCACCCTTGACCAGCCGATCCGCGCCAAGGAAATCGGCGAACGGGTCTGGCGCGTTGCCGGCACCCCCACCGATTGCGTGCACCTGGCGCTGACCGGCCTGCTGGCCGCCGACCCCGACATCGTCGTGTCAGGCATCAACAGCGCCGCCAACCTGGGCGACGACGTCATCTATTCGGGCACCGTGGCCGCCGCGATGGAGGGGCGATTCCTGGGCCTGCCGGCCGTGGCCATGTCGCTGGTGACCAGCGAACAGTCCGGCCGCCACTATGATTCGGCCGCCCGCGCCGCGCTGGAAATCACGGCGCGCCTGCTGGTGGACCCGCTGCCGGCCGACACCATCCTCAACGTCAACGTGCCCGACCTGCCCTGGGACCAACTGCGTGGCTACGAAGTCACGCGCCTGGGCCATCGCCACCGCGCCGAGGCCTGCATCGAGCAGATGGACCCGCGCGGCCGGCCGCTGTGGTGGATCGGCCCGGCCGGCCCCGAGCAGGACGCCGGCCCCGGCACCGACTTCCACGCGGTCCGCACCGGCTTCATCTCGATCACCCCGATCCACGTCGACCTCACGCGCTACCAGGCGCTGGAAAAGGTCGCCAGTTGGGTGGCTGGCCTCGGTGAAGGGCTCCAGCACCCGGTATGACGGCCCGATTCCACAGCCAGCCCGCCGCGCGCGGCCAGGGCATGACCTCCCAGCGCGCCCGCGACCGCATGATCGAGCGCCTGCGCGCCGAAGGCGGCATCAGCGACGAGCGCGTGCTCACGGCCATGCGCACCGTGCCGCGCCACCTGTTCATTGATGAAGCGCTGGCCAGCCGCGCCTACGAAGACACCGCGCTGCCGATCGGCAACGGCCAGACCATTTCGCAGCCGTGGGTGGTGGCGCGCATGACCGCGGCGCTGATCGAACACGGCATCCCGGGGCGCGTGCTGGAAGTGGGCACCGGTTCGGGCTACCAGGCCTCGGTGCTGGCCACGCTGGGCCTGGAAACCTACAGCGTCGAGCGCATCGAGGAACTGCTGCGGGTGGCGCGCCGCCGCTTCCGCAGCCTGGGCCTGAACGTGCGCACGCGCCATGACGACGGCCGCGCCGGCTGGCCCGAGTACGCGCCGTTCGACGGCATCATCGTCACCGCCGGCGCCGCGGCGCTGGAAGCTTCGCTGTACGAGCAGTTGCCCGAGGGCGGCACCCTGGTCGCGCCCATCGGCGCCGCGAACGGCCAGCGACTGCTGCGCCTGCGCCGCAGCGAAGGCCAGCTGGTGCAGGAAGACCTCGGCGCCGTCGTGTTCGTCCCGCTGCTGCCTGGAACCCTCTGAATGCAGGTATTTCGTCCGCTCTACGTCAAGGCGCTGGTCTGGTCGCGGCACCGTCACGCGCCGGCGCTGCTGACGCTGCTGAGCTTCGTCGAGGCCATCTTCTTCCCGGTGCCGCCGGAAATGATGCTGGCGCCGATGTCGCTGGCCCAGCCCAAGCGCGCGCTGTGGTTCGCCACGCTCAGCCTGGCCGGTTCGATGGTGGGCATGTTCATCGGCTATGCGCTGGGCTATTACGCCATCGAGATGGCGATGCCGCTGGTGGAGAAGCTGGGCTACCTGGAAGAGTTCGAGAGCATCAAGCAGCAGGCCGCGGCCAACGGCTTCCTGCTGCTGGTGATCGCCGGTTTCACGCCGATCCCCTTCAAGATCTTCACCATCGCCTCGGGTGCCGTGGGCATGCCGCTGCTGCCGTTCTTCCTGGGCGCGCTCATCGGCCGCGGCAAGCGCGTTTATCTGGTGGCCGGCGCGATCCGCCTGGGTGGCGCGCGGGCCGAAGCGGCGCTGCACAAGTACATCGAACCGGTCGGCTGGATCGCCCTGCTGCTGCTGGCCGGCGTGGTCACCTGGCTGGTGATGCGGGGCGGGGCGTGAACGCGCTGCTGCGACTGGCTGCGCTGGCGATGGTGGCCGTGCTGGTCGCTGGCTGCGGCAGCTCGCGGGTGGTCAAGCGCGAAGGCTCGCGTGCGTCGGCGCCCTCCCGCGCGGTCGCCGCGACGCCGCGCGACGGCGCCTACGTGGTGCGCGCCGGCGACACGCTTTACGGCATCGCCTTCCGTCATGGCCTCGACTACCGCGAAGTGGCCGGCTGGAACCGTATCCCGGCGCCTTACACCATCTACCCGGGCCAGCGCCTGCGGCTGGCCCAGGCCCGCGCGGCGTCCGCGCCGCGCACGGCTTCCCGCAACACCTCGCGAGGCTCGGTCACCGGCATGCCGGCGCCCACGCCGCTCGTGCGCCCCGGCGCCTCGCCGGTGGCCTCGAACAGCACCGGGCCGGCGCCCGTCACGGCGCTGCCGCCGGAACCGGGTCCCGCGGGCACGCTGCCGGCAGCGCCCGCCAACCCGGTTCCGGCGACGTCCGTGAGCCCCGGCGGCGGGCCCGCCATCGCCGGCACGCCGGTGGTCGTGCCAAGCGCGCCGGTCGTGCCCGCCGCGGTGAGCGCCGGCGGCTGGCGCTGGCCGACCCAGGGCCAGCTGATCGGCCGCTTCTCGGCCGGCGACCCCAAGCGCCAAGGCATCGACATCGCCGGCACCGCCGGCCAGGCCGTGGTCGCCGCCGCCGACGGTGTGGTGGTGTATTCGGGCGCCGGCCTGGTGGGTTACGGCGAGCTGATCATCGTCAAGCACAGCGACGAATGGCTGTCGGCCTACGCCCATTCCCGCAAGCGACTCGTCACCGAGGGCACGGCCGTGCGCGCCGGCCAGACGATCGCCGAGCTTGGCCGCAGCGGCACCAGCCGCGACATGCTGCACTTCGAGGTCCGCCGCAACGGCAAGCCCGTGGACCCGCTCACCGTCCTGCCCCCGCCGTAAAAACCGGTTTTTACCCCGGGAGCAGGAAGGCGGCCACGACCTTGCGGCCTTCGGTGGCCAGCACGTTGAAGGTGCGCGCGGCGGCGCCGCTGTCCATCACTTCGATGCCGATGCCGCGGGTGAGCAGGGCGGCCATGGCCGCTGCCGACGGAAACCGCTGCCGCGGGCCGGTGCCCAGCAGCACCAGCGCCGGCTCGAGTTCAAGCAGGGCCAGCATGTCCTCGGGCTGCAGGTCGGCGGCCGACGTCGGGCGCCAGTCCTGCACGATCACGTTGGGCGTCAGCAGGAAGCTGCGGACCAGCGTTTCCTGGTTGACCAGGATGCCGGCCTCGCTGGCGCCGCGCAGGACGTAGATGAAATCGGGATTTTCCTGCGCCAGCTGCATTCTGCGGGGGCCTCAGGCCTTGGGCAGCACGATCAGCGGGTTTTCCTCGCTGCGGCGGTAGAGCACCGCGATGTTGCCGATGCGCGCCACCAGGTCGGCCCCGGCGCGCTCGCACAGGTCGGTGATCCACTGGTCGCGCAGCTCGCGGTCGCCGGCGGCCACGCGCACCTTGATCAGCTCGTGGCGCTCGATGGCCAGGCCGGTCTCGGCCACCACGCTGTCGGAGACGCCCTTGGCGCCGACCATGATCACCGGCTTGAGGTCATGGGCCAGGCCGCGCAGGTAGCGCTTCTGGGGGTTGCTGAGGGCGGCAGGCATGGCGTTCCGGGCGGGGCGGGGAGGGGCCGTAGGGTATCATGGCGGCCACTTCCGCCTTCCTGGCCCCCGCCGACCATGGCACGCAGCAAGAGCAGCCCCCGCTGGCTGAAGGAACACTTCGACGACCCCTTCGTTAAGAAGGCCCAGGCCGAGGGCATGCGCTCGCGCGCGGCCTACAAGCTGGAGGAACTGATCGAGAAGGACCGCCTGCTCAAGCCCGGCATGGTGGTGGTGGACCTGGGCGCCGCCCCGGGCGGCTGGTCGCAGGTGCTGCGGCGGGACATGGGCGACCACGGACGGGTGCTGGCGCTGGACATCCTGGAGATGCCGCCGATCGCCGGCGTGGAGTTCATTCACGGCGATTTCAGAGAGGACGGGCCATTGTCGCAGCTGGAGTCCCTGCTGGCCGGCAAACCGGTGGACCTTGTCCTTTCCGACATGGCCCCCAATATGACTGGCGTGGATACCGTGGACCAGGCAAGGGCGATGTACCTGTCCGAGCTGGCCCGCGATTTCGCTGACAACCACTTGAGGGTGGGCGGCAACTTCCTGATCAAGCTGTTCCAGGGCCACGGCTTCGACGCCTACGTCAAGGACCTCAGGACCCGCTACGAGAAAGTGGTGGTTCGCAAGCCGGCGGCATCGCGCCGCCGGTCGAATGAAGTTTATGCGCTGGCATTGGGCAAGCGCCGAGGAAAGAACTGATGAACGACCTGGCAAAGACCCTCCTGCTCTGGCTGATTGGCGCCGTCGTACTGATGGCGCTGTTCAAGAGCTTCTCGGCGCCGGTCGGCGCGCCCACGGGCGAGCTGACGTACAACGACTTCATCCAGGAGATCAAAGCCGACCGCGTGGCCAAGGTCACCATCGACTCCAACAACATCGGCATCGCCGGCGAGCGCAAGGACGGCACCAAGTTCACCACCGCCAACCCCAGCGACACGCGCCTGGTGGACACGCTGTTCGAGAACGGCGTGGTCACCGTCCAGGCCAAGCCGGAGGGCCGCTCGTGGGTGGCCGCCATCCTGTTCAACTTCCTCCCGGTGTTGCTGATCATCGGCTTCTTCTTCTACATGACGCGACAGATGCAGCAGGGTGGCGGCAAGGGCGCCATGAGCTTCGGCAAGTCGCGCGCCAAGCTGCAGGGCGAGAACGAGGTCAAGGTCACCCTGGCCGACGTCGCCGGCTGCGAGGAAGCCAAGGAAGAAGTCGGCGAACTGGTCGAGTTCCTGCGCGATCCGGGCCGCTTCCAGAAGCTGGGCGGCAAGATCCCGCGCGGCGTGCTGATGGTCGGCCCGCCGGGCACCGGCAAGACCCTGCTGGCGCGCGCCATCGCCGGCGAGGCCAAGGTGCCGTTCTTCTCGATCTCGGGCTCTGATTTCGTCGAAATGTTCGTCGGCGTCGGCGCCAGCCGCGTGCGCGACATGTTCGACCAGGCCAAGAAGCAAGCGCCCTGCATCATCTTCATCGATGAAATCGACGCCGTCGGCCGCCATCGCGGCGCCGGCCTGGGCGGCGGCCCCGACGAGCGCGAACAGACCCTCAACCAGCTGCGGGTCGAGATGGACGGCGTCGAGGGCGGTGAGGGCGTGGTCGTGATCGCCGCCACCAACCGCCCCGACGTGCTCGATCCGGCCCTGCTGCGCCCGGGTCGCTTCGACCGCCAGGTCACCGTGGGCCTGCCCGACGTGCGCGGCCGCGAGCAGATCCTCAAGGTGCACATGCGCAAGGTGCCTCTGGACGCCGACGTCGAGCCGATGACCATCGCCCGCGGCACGCCCGGTTTCTCCGGCGCCGACCTGGCCAACCTGGTGAACGAGGCGGCGCTGTTTGCCGCCCGCGAGAACGCCAAGTCCGTGCGCATGGAGCACTTCGACCGCGCCCGCGACAAGATCCTGATGGGCACCGAGCGCCGTTCGCTGATCATGAGCGAGGACGAGAAGAAGCTCACCGCCTACCACGAGGCCGGCCACGCCATCGTCGGCCGCGCCGTGCCCGAGCATGACCCGGTGTACAAGGTCACCATCATCCCGCGCGGCCGCGCGCTGGGCGTGACGATGTACCTGCCCGAGGGCGACAAGTACAGCTACAACCGCGTGCACATCGAATCGTTGCTGTGCTCGCTGTACGGCGGCCGCGTCGCCGAGGAGCTGATCTTCGGCGTGGACAAGGTCACCACGGGCGCGTCCAACGACATCGAGCGTGCCACCAAGATGGCCCGCAACATGGTCACCAAGTGGGGCTTGTCCGAAGAGCTGGGCCCGATCGCCTACGGCGAGGACGAGGACGAGGTGTTCCTCGGCCGCTCGGTCACGCAGCACAAGTCGGTCTCGGACGACACCGCGCGCAAGATCGACGAAGTGGTGCGCAGCATCCTGGACCGCGCCTACGCGCGCACCAAGGCAATCCTCACCGCGAACATGGACAAGCTGCACATCATGGCCGAGGCGCTGCTGACCTACGAAACCATCGACGCCATCCAGATCGACGCCATCATGGAAGGCCGCCGCCCGGGCCCGCCGTCGGACTGGGCCAAGTCGGGCCGCATCTCCAAGGACGACCCGGGCACCGGCCCGGCCACCGGCCCCATCGGCGGCCCGATGCCGCAGACCTGACGCGATGTTCGACCTGACGCCGCAGCTCGACTGCGCAGGGCGCCTGCTCAAGCTCGATCGCCCGCGGGTGATGGGCATCGTCAACGTCACGCCCGACTCGTTCTCCGACGGCGGCCACCACGACACCGTGGCGGCCGCCGTGGCGCACGGCCTGAAGCTGGCGGCCGAAGGCGCCGACGCGCTGGACGTGGGCGGCGAGTCCACCCGCCCCGGCGCCGAAGCGGTGTCGCTGGCCGACGAGCTGGCGCGCATCATTCCTGTGATTGAACGCCTCGCACGCGAAACCTCGCTGCCCATCTCGGTGGACACTTCCAAGCCCGAAGTGATGCGCGCGGCTGTGGCCGCGGGCGCCGGCATGATCAACGACGTCTACGCGCTGCGACGCGAGGGCGCGCTGGACGCCGCCGCTTCGCTGGGCGTGCCGGTGGTGCTGACGCACATGCTGGGCGAGCCGCGCGGCATGCAGGACGCGCCGCACTACGACGACGTGGTCGGCGACGTGCACCGCTTCCTGGCCGAACGCCTGTTCGCCTGCGAGATGGCCGGCATCGCCAAGAAGAACCTCGTCGTGGACCCGGGCTTCGGCTTCGGCAAGACCCTGGACCACAACCTGCTGCTGCTGCGCCAGCTGGCGCGGCTGGCCGACCTGGGCGTGCCGGTGCTGGCGGGCATCTCGCGCAAGCGCAGCCTGGGCGAGATCACCGGCCGCGGCGTGGACGAGCGCGTGTTCGCCTCGGTGGCCGCCGCCGTGCTGGCCGCCGAATACGGCGCGCGCCTGGTGCGCGTGCATGACGTCGCCGCCACCGTGGATGCGATGAAGGTGTGGGCCGCCGTCGCCGCATTCCCGGGGCCCAAGGCCGTTGCCGCCAAACCGGCCATCCGCTGGCCTGACGACGAGTAGCCGCGGCGCTGGTCACTCCTTGGCCAAACCCGCCCGAAGCCACGCCGGGCATGGCGCTCCGCAATCCATCCACAGGCTTTCCCCACGGGCTGTCCACAGGGGCTGTGCACAGCCGTGGCCCCGGCGCTTGATCGCGATAAGCTTGCCGGGCCCCGACCACCCGACGAGACGCCATGAGCCAGTTTTCGCCGCTGCACATCACCTTCGCGATCTACATCCTGGGCATGGTGGGCATCGGCTTCGCGGCCTGGTTCTACACCCGCAGCTTCGACGACTACATCCTGGGTGGGCGCTCGCTGGGCAGCTTCGTCACCGCGCTGTCGGCCGGCGCCTCGGACATGAGCGGCTGGCTGCTGCTGGGCCTGCCGGGTGCGCTGTACGTGGGTGGCGTGTCGGAAAGCTGGATCGCCATCGGCCTGGTGGCCGGCGCCTGGTTCAACTGGAAGTACGTGGCGGCGCCGCTGCGCCTGTACACCGAGCGCAGCAACAACGCGCTCACGCTGCCTGACTATTTCACCCACCGCTTCGAGGACCGCGGCAAGCTGCTGCGCATCTTCTCGGCGCTGGTGATCCTGGTGTTCTTCGCCGTTTACTGCGCCTCGGGCATCGTCGCCGGCGCGCGCCTGTTCGAAAGCGTGTTCGGCATTCCGTATGCGCAGGCCATGTGGTACGGCGCGGCGGCCACCATCGTCTACACCTTCGTCGGCGGTTTCCTGGCCGTGAGCTGGACCGACACCGTGCAGGCCAGCCTGATGATCTTCGCGCTGATCCTCACGCCGGTGTTCGTGGTGCTGGGCACCGGCGGCCCGGCGCAAAGCCTGGCGCTGGTGGAGCAGGTGAACCCGGCGAACCTCGACTTCTTCAAGGGCGCCACCGCGGTCGGCATCCTTTCGCTGCTGGCCTGGGGCCTGGGCTACGTGGGCCAGCCGCACATCCTGGCGCGCTTCATGGCCGCCAAGGACGTGCGCACCCTGCGCGGCGCGCGCCGCATCGGCATGACCTGGATGGTGCTGTGCCTGGCGGGCGCGATGGCCACCGGCTTCTTCGGCATCGCGTATTTCGCGGCCAACCCCGGCCAGGCCGGCGCCGTGACGGCCAACCCCGAGCGCGTGTTCATCGAACTGTCCACGCTGCTGTTCAATCCCTGGGTGGCGGGCATCCTGCTGTCGGCCATCCTGGCGGCGGTGATGAGCACGCTGAGCTGCCAGCTGCTGGTGTGCTCGAGCGCGATCACCGAGGACTTCTACAAGGGTTTCCTGCGGCCCAGGGCCGGGCAGGGCGAGCTGGTGTGGGTGGGCCGCTTCGCGGTGCTGGCCGTGGCCGCGCTGGCCATCTGGCTGGCGTCCAACCCCGACAGCCGCGTGCTGGGCCTGGTGAGCTATGCCTGGGCCGGCTTCGGCGCGGCGTTCGGGCCGGTGGTGGTGCTGTCGCTGTTCTGGAAGCGCATGACCCGCAACGGCGCGCTGGCCGGCATGGTGGTGGGCGCGGTGACGGTGATTGCCTGGGAAGTCTGGTTCTCGGCGGCCACGGGTCTGTATTCGATGGTGCCGGGCGTGGCGCTGGCGACGCTGGCGATCGTGGTCGCCACGCGCATCGGCAAGCCGCCGTCACCGGCGATGGAAGGCCTGTTCGACTCGGTGCAGGGCGAACTGCGCCGCAGCGGTGCCTGAGCCCGTGCGCGACCCGCGCCCGCTCGCCATCGCCCTGATGGGCCCAACGGCGTCGGGCAAGACCGCGCTGGCGGTGGCGTGGGCGCAGCAGCTGGGCACCGAAGTGATCAGCGTGGATTCGGCGCTGGTCTATCGCGGCCTTGACATCGGCGCCGCCAAGCCCGACGCCGCCACCCGCGCGCTGGCGCCGCACCACCTGGTGGACGTACGCGACCCGCACGATGTTTTCTCGGCCGCCGACTTCGCCCGCGAGGCGCTGCCGCCGATGCAGGCCCTCGCCGCGCGCGGCCGGGTGCCGCTGCTGGTCGGCGGCACCGGGCTTTATTTCAGCGCGTTGCTGCGCGGCCTGTCCGACCTGCCCGAGGCCGACCCGGCGCGGCGCGCCGACATCGCGGCCGAAGCGGCCGAGCGCGGCTGGCCGGCCCTGCATGCCGAACTGGCGAAGCTGGACCCGGCGGCCGGCCTGCGCATCAAGCCGCAGGATCGGCAGCGCATCACCCGAGCGCTGGAAGTGTTCCGCGCCACCGGCCGGCCGATCAGCCAGTGGCAGCAGGAAACGCCGCGCCACTTGTTCCCCTTCCGCGTGCTGCGCCTGGTGCTGGCGCCGGCCGACCGCGCCGTGCTGCACGAGCGCATCGCGCGACGCTTCGACCAGATGCTGGACGAAGGCTTCCTGGACGAAATGCACCGCCTGCGTGCCGACCCGCGCCTGCATCCGGACCTGCCGTCCATGCGCGCGGTGGGCTACCGGCAGGCCTGGCAGCACCTGGACGGCGACACCGACGCCGCCACGTTCCGCGACCAGGCCATCGCCGCCACGCGCCAGCTTGCGAAGCGGCAGATCACCTGGCTGCGGGCCCAGGCCGACGCCCGCTGGTTCGACCCGGCCAGCGACCAGGCCGGGCTCGCGCAGGCCCTGGCGGCGTTCGTGACCCGCCGGTAACAGGCGGTGCTGGTAGACTGGCGCCATTCGCGGCCTCGGACCCTTTTGGCCGCAAATCGCGCCAGCTGGCGCGCCACAAAAAGAAGAACGGAGTCCACATGTCCAAAGGCCAATCCCTCCAGGATCCCTTCCTGAATGCTCTGCGCCGTGAGCGCATCCCTGTCTCGATCTACCTGGTCAACGGCATCAAGCTGCAGGGCACCATCGAAAGCTTCGACCAGTTCGTGGTCCTGCTGCGCAACACCGTCAGCCAGATGGTCTACAAGCACGCCATCTCCACCGTGGTCCCGGCGCGCAATGTCCGCGTCGGTCCGGGCGGCGGCACGGCCGGTGCCGGCGGCGACGAAGACGAGGCGGGCCAGGACGATTGACCGTCCCGTGCTGAGGCCCCGCGATGTTTGAGCGCGCCCGCAAGGGCGAACGCGCCCTGCTGATCCAGCCGTATGCGCCGGGCCAGCAGGACCCGGCGCTGCTGGAGGAATTTTCCGAGCTGGCGCGATCGGCCGGCGCCACCGTGGTCGGCACCCTGATGGCGCGCGTGGAAAAGCCCAACGCCGCCTACTACATCGGCACCGGCAAGCTGGAGGAGGCGCAGTCGGCCTGCGAAGCCACCGGCGCCGACCTGGTGCTGGTCAACCATCTGCTGACCCCGGGCCAGGAGCGCAACCTCGAGAAGATGCTCAAGCGCCGGGTGGTGGACCGCACCGGCCTGATCCTGGACATCTTCGCCCAGCGTGCGGCGACGCATGAAGGCAAGCTGCAGGTGGAGCTGGCCCAGCTCAAGCACTGGTCCGCGCGCCTGGTGCGCGGCTGGACCCACCTCGAACGACAGCGCGGCGGCTCGATCGGCCTGCGCGGCCCGGGCGAAACCCAGCTTGAGCTCGACAAGCGCATGCTGCAAAAGCGCCTCGAATCGCTGCAGGCGCGGCTGGACAAAGTGGAAGTGCAGCGCACCCAGATGCGCCGCGCCCGCATCCGCAACGAGGTGCCGCGCGTGGCCCTGGTGGGCTACACCAACGCCGGCAAGTCGACGCTGTTCAATGCGCTCACCGGCTCGGGCGTGTACGCCGACGACCGCCTGTTCGCCACGCTCGATCCCACCGTGCGCCGCGTGGACGGCGTCGCGCCGCTGGTGCTGTCGGACACGGTGGGCTTCGTGCGCGACCTGCCGCATGAGCTGGTGGCCGCGTTCCGGTCCACCCTGGCCGAGGCGCGCGAGGCCGACCTGCTGCTGCACGTGATCGACGCCGCCGACGAACTGCGCGACGAGCGCATTGGCCAGGTGGACAAGGTGCTGGAGGAAATCGGCGCCGGCGACATCCCGCAGGTGCTGGTGTTCAACAAGATCGACCGCATCGACGGTGCGCTGCCGCGCCACGACCCCGAAGTCGAAGGCCGCGAGCGCATCTGGCTGTCGGCCAGGGACGGGCAGGGCGTTGACCTGCTGCGCGCACTGCTGGCCAATCGCTTCGTCGACCGCCGCCTGAAGGCCGAACTGCGGCTGGGTCCCGACCAGGGCCGCCTGCGGGCGCGCCTGCACGAAATGGGCGCCATCGCGTCCGATCACGTGGACGAGACCGGCTGGGTGCTCCAATTGGACCTGCCGATGGCCACGGCCGAGCGTCTGGCGGACGAGCCAGGCGGGCATTTGCTTCACGCCCTCTTGCTTGTGGCCCCCGGCGACCCTACCTACAATCCTGACACTGACTAAAGCGCCGCTCACGGCCCTGGCCCCTGCCAGAACGCCGCCACGGAGTGCGCGACGGAGCAAGCATGGCCTGGAACCAGCCTGGAAAAGGCAACCAAGATCCCTGGAAAGGCAAAGACCCCGGCAACGAGGTGGACGCCTTCGTGAACCGCCTCAAGGGCATGTTCGGCGGCGGCAATGGCGCCGGCGGCCGCGGCGGCCAGGCGGCGGGCAGCTTCAATCCGCTGCCCTGGATCCTGGCGCTGGTGGGCATCTGGCTGGTCTTCAACAGCTTCAAGCTGATGGACGAGCGCGAGCGCGGCGTCGTGCTGCGCTTCGGCGAGTTCAACCGCATCATGACCCCCGGCCCGAACTTCAAGTGGCCGTGGCCGGTCGAGACGGTGACCGTGGTGGACGCCACCCAGGTGCTCACGCTGAGCGACCAGGTGCGCGTGCTGACCAAGGACGAGAACATCGTCGACATCAAGTTCAACGCCCAGTACACCAAGTCCGACCCGCGCCTGTTCCTGTTCGGCTCTCGCGACCCGGAACAGACGCTCCAGCAGGCGGCCGAAGGCGCCGTGCGCGAGGCCGTGGGCCAGAGCACCATGGACACCGTGCTGTCGCAGCGCGCTGAACTGGTGGTCGCCGCGCGCCAGCGGCTGCAGCAGTCGCTCAACGACTACCAGACCGGCCTGGTGCTGACTGAGTTCAACCTGCCCGATGCCCGGCCGCCGGAAGAAGTGAAGCCCGCCTTCGACGACGCCATCAGCGCCCGCGAAGACAAGAACCGCATCGAGAGCGAAGCCAAGGCCTACGCCAGCAAGATCGTGCCCGAGGCCCGCGGTACCGCCGCGGCCGTGCGCACCCAGGCCGAGGGCTATCGCGCCTCGGTGATCGCGCGCGCCGAAGGCGACACCGAGCGCTTCCGCCTGCTGGCCGACGAATACCGCAAGGCCCCCGAGGTCACGCGCAAGCGCCTGTACCTGGAAACCATGCAGGCCGTGCTGTCGGCGAACCAGAAGGTGATGTCGGGCAGCGGCAACATCCTGTACCTGCCCGTCGGCGGCACCCCGGCCAGCGCCGGCGTGCCGGTCGAAGCGCCCGCGCTCCGGCTGCCCGTGACCCAGGCGGCCAACCCTGAATCCACCACCGCCGAGCGCCCGCGCGCCGACGCCCGACCGGGAGGACGCTGACATGCTGCGCGGTTACCCACTGATCATTCTTCTGGCCGTGGTCGTCCTGCTGGGCGCCATGGGCTCGGTTTACGTCGTCAACGAACCCCAGACCGCCATCGTGCTCAACCTGGGCAAGGTGGTGCGCAGCGGCATCAAGCCCGGGCTGCACTTCAAGCTGCCGCTGGTGGAGGAGGTGCGCAAGTTCGACCGCCGCATCCTCACCCTCGACGATGCGCCCGAGCGCTACCTGACGTCGGAGAAGAAGGACGTCAGCGTCGACTTCTTCGTGAAGTGGCGCATCGACGATGTCTCCACCTTCTACCGCGCCGCCAGCGGCGGCAACGAGGAAGCCGCCAAGCTTCGACTCACGCCGATCATCAAGGACGCGCTGCGCAACCAGATCAACCGCCTGACCCTGCAGGAAGTGGTGTCCGGCGGCCGGGTGGACCTGACGGCACGCCTGCTGGCGCAAACCAAGGAAGGCGCGGCCACGCTGGGCATCGAGATCGTGGACATCCGCATCAAGCGCATCAACCTGCCCGAGGACAGCACCATCCTGGGCTCGGTGTTCGACCGTATGCGCGCCGAACGAACGCGGGTCGCCAACCAGCTGCGCGCCGAGGGCTCCGAGGGTTCCGACGAGATCCGCTCGGAAGCCGAGCGCGAGCGCCAGGTGATCCTGGCCGAAGCCGAGCGCGACGCCCAGCGCCTGCGCGGTGCCGGTGACGCCAAGGCCGCCGAACTTGCGGCCGGAGCGTACGGCCAGGACGCCGAGTTCTACGCCTTCTACCGCAGCCTGGAGGCCTACCGTAACTCGATGGCCGACGGCCGCACCACGCTGGTGCTGGACCCGGATTCGGAGTTCCTGCAGTACTTCGGCACCGAGAAGCGCTGAATCCCGCCGGCCGGCCCCTCCGGGGGCCGGTTCCGGGCTAGCCCCGGCCGCACAAACCGAGGATAATTTCGAAAAGCCGGGGCGACCTCCGGCTTTTTGCATGTCTGGGCCCCGGAAACGGCCAGGCGACCGTCGCCCCAACCTTCCAAATTATTCCGGAGTCAGGTCATGGGTCAGTCGGTAGTGGTGCTGGGCGCGCAGTGGGGCGACGAGGGCAAGGGCAAGATCGTCGACCTGCTCACCGAAGAGATCGGCGCCGTCGTGCGCTTCCAGGGCGGCCACAACGCCGGCCACACCCTGGTGATCAACGGCAAGAAGACCGTGCTGCACCTGATCCCCTCGGGCATCCTGCGCGCGGACGCGCTGTGCCTGATCGGCAACGGCGTGGTGCTCAGCCCGGCCGCGCTGAAGAAGGAAATCGGCGAACTGGAGGCCAACGGCGTCGAGGTGCGTTCGCGCCTGAAGATCAGCCCGGCCACGCCGCTGATCATGCCCTACCACATCGCCCTGGATCAGGCCCGCGAGAAGGCCGCCGGCGGCGCCGCCATCGGCACCACCGGCCGCGGCATCGGCCCGGCCTACGAAGACAAGGTGGCGCGCCGCGGCATCCGCGTGGCCGACCTGAGCTACCCGAAGGAGCTGGCCGAAAAGCTGCGCACCACCATGGACTACCACAACTTCGTGCTGACGAAGTACCTGGGCGTGGAAGCGGTGGATTTCCAGAAGACCCTCGACGAGGCGCTGGAATTCGGTGCCTACGTCGAGCCGATGAAGGCCGACGTGGCCGGCATCCTGCACGATCTGCGCAAGCAGGGTAAGCGCGTGATGTTCGAAGGCGCGCAGGGCTCGCTGCTCGACATCGACCACGGCACCTATCCCTACGTCACCTCGTCCAACACCACGGTGGGCGGCGCGATGGCCGGCACCGGCGTCGGCGCCGACGCCATCGACTACGTGCTGGGCATCGCCAAAGCCTACGCCACGCGCGTCGGCGGCGGTCCGTTCCCGACCGAGCTCAACGACGCCACCGGCGAGCTGATCCGCCAGAAGGGTGCCGAGTTCGGCGCCACCACCGGCCGGCCGCGTCGCTGCGGCTGGATCGATATCGTCGCGCTCAAGCGCGCGGTGGCCATCAACGGCATCTCGGGCCTGTGCATCACCAAGCTCGACATCCTCGACGGCATGCCCAGCCTGAAGATGTGCATCGCCTACCAGTACCGCGGCAAGCGCACCGAATACGCGCCGCTGGACGCCGCCGGCTGGGACGAGTGCGAGCCGGTGTACCTGGAATTTCCCGGCTGGACCGAAACCACCGCCGGCGTCACCGAATTCGCGAAGCTCCCCGCTGCG
>JANOJQ010000055.1:0-17936 GCA_031418815.1 Lysobacteraceae bacterium | reverse complement strand
GTACAAGCGCGCCGCCGCCGCCATGCAGGGCCTGCTGAAAAGCTGAAGAACGGGGTCAGGTTCACTTCCTGCAGGAAGTGAACCTGACCCCGTTCTTCAGCTTTTCAGCAGGCCCTGCATGGCGGCGGCGGCGCGCTTGTACTCCGACTCGAGTACGGCCACGGCCACGGCGGGCCGCGGCAGCACGCCCTGGCGGGCGCCCAGCTCGATGCGCTTGGCGGCGGCCGACAGGGCCATGGCGCCCAGGTTGGCCGAGGCCGACTTCAGCGTGTGCGCCGGGCCTACCAAGGCGGCCATGTCGTTGCTGGCGGCGGCGGTTTCCAATGCCTGCACGTGCTTGGGCGCGTCTTCCAGGAACAGCCGCAGCAGGCTGAGGTATTCGTTGCCCATCACCGCGCGCAGTTCTTCCACCACTTCGCTGGCCAGCACCGGCGGCGGCGGCGGGGCGTCGGGGCGCATCTCGGCGCTGTAGGGCTCGGCGCGCGCGGCCGGTGCGGCGGCTGGCGCCGTCGGGCGCGCGGCCGGTGCGGGCGCCGGCGCCATTGGGCGCGAGGGCGGCAGGCCGGTGGCCAGGCCGGGCGTGGGCGCCGGCGCGCGCGTCGGGAACGGCACGATGGGGCGCTGGACCGTGTCGCCCATGGCCGGGCGCGGCGGCATTACGGGCGGCGCCGGGCGCGAGGCTGGAACGGCGTGCTCGGGCCGGGCCATCGGCGCGGACGGCGCCGGCGCGTCGGGCAATGGCGTGGACGCTTCTGGCTGCGGCCTGTGCTGCAGCCAACGGGCGATGGTGGCTTCCAGCAGGCGGCGGTCCACCGGCTTGGACAGGTAGTCGTCCATGCCCGCGTCCAGGCACTTCTGGCGGTCACCGGCCATGGCGTTGGCGGTCATGGCGATGATGGGCAGGCGCGGCAGGCCGTTGGCGCCCTCGTGCTGGCGCCATTCGGTCGAGGCGGTGTAGCCGTCCTTGACGGGCATCTGGCAGTCCATCAGCACCAGGTCCAGGTGGCCGGCGTGCATGCGCTCGAGCGCCTTCTCGCCGTTGTCGGCGGTTTCGCAGTGCAGGCCCAGCATGCCCACCAGGCGCTGGGCCACCATCAGGTTCACCGGGTTGTCTTCCACCAGCAGAACGCGGCCACGCAGGCGGCCAACGCGCGGCTCGGTGCCCTCGGCTTCCTCCGGGATCAGCACGCGCTCGGGAGCGTGTGGCTCGGGCGCGTCGGGCTTGGCGGCGGCGGCCGGGGTGGACAGGAAATTGCTCAGCCCGCTGCGCAGCTCGGTGCTGCCGATCATGCGCGACAGCAGCAGCGCGTAGGGGCCCTGCAGGATTTCATTGGCGACCGCTTCGTCGCCCTGCAGGTAGGCCACGCGCATGTCTTCGAGTTCGGGCGTGCGGCGCAGGTTGCGGTGCAGGGCGATGGCGGTGCTGCGCACGCTGGTCAGGTCCACCAGCAGCAGGTCGAAGGTCCAGCCGCTGCCGCGGCTGATGGCAGTGCGCAGGCGGGTCAGGGCGTCCTGAGTGGTGTCGGTCGGGGTGAGGGTGGCGCCCCAGCTGGGCGCGGCCAGGGCCAAGCGCTGGCGCAGCGCGGGGTCGGTGCTCAGCAGCAGCACGCGCGCGCCGTTGAGGTCGCTGCGCTGGCCCTGGATGTCGCCGGCGGCCTTGGTGAGCGGGATCTCGAACCAGAAGGTGGAGCCGCGGCCCGGCTCGGAGTCCACGCCGATGCTGCCGCCCATCAGGTCGACGATGCGCTTGCAGATCACCAGGCCCAGGCCGGTGCCGCCGTACAGGCGCGTGGTGCTGGCATCGGCCTGGCTGAAGGCGCGGAACAGCTTGGCGTCCTTGGCGATGCCGATGCCGGTGTCGCTGATCTCGAAGCGCAGCTCGTGCTGGGTGCGGGTTTCGCCGCGGCGGGTGACGTTGAGGCTCACCGAGCCGCGCTCGGTGAACTTCACCGCGTTGCTCAGCAGGTTGGTCACCACCTGGCGCAGCCGCACCGGGTCGCCGCGCACGGCCAGGCGCACGGCCGGGTCCATTTGCAGGCTCAGGCGCAGGCCTTTGCTCTCGGCCGGCTTCTCCATCAGGCGGATCACCGAATCGAGCAGTTCGCGCAGGTTGAAGCTGGTGGTTTCGAGCTGGACCCGGTTGGCCTCGAGCTTCGAATAATCGAGGATGTCGTCGACGATGCGCTGCATCTGCCGCGCCGAAGTGAACGCGGTGCGCACGATGTCCATCTGGTCAGGCTGCAGGCGCGAGCTCATCAGCAGGTCGAGCATCGGGATGATGCCGTTGAGCGGCGTGCGGATCTCGTGGCTCATGGTCGCCAGGAACTCGCCCTTGGCCATCATCGCCGACTCGGCGGCCTGCTTGGCTTCGGTCAGCTCGCGCTCCAGGCGGCGGTGCAGGGCCAGCTCTTCCTGCAGCGCGCTGACTTCGCGGGTTTGTTCGCCGGTGTGCTGGGCGGCCTGCACCAGCGCGCGGTTGCGCAGGTGGAAGGCGCGCCAGAGCCCGGCGATGCCCGCCACCGCCAGCAGCGACGCTACCAGCGCCAGCGCCTGCCACAGCCAGTTGTTGCTGAAGTGCCCCATCGCAGCGGCCACGGCGGCACCGGCGGCGCCGGCCAGCGCCAGCCAGCGAACGATCAGGGCGTCGTTGGGTTTGGGGTTTTCTGGAAGCATGGTCAGAGGACCGCCTGCTGGAAATCGAAGTCCATGCCACGGTCGGCCTGCTGCACCAGGTTGCCCTGGATGAAGTCAATGCCGCTCATCCACAGGGTGGCCGCCGACTGCGCGTCCTCCACGCCGTGGCCGATCACTTCCAGGCCGCGGCGGTGGGCGCGCTCGATCAGCACCTTCAGCTCGTCGCGCAGCGCTGGCGACAGCGCGCTGGCGGTGTACTTGCGCGCCAGCTTCACGAAGCTCAGCGGCAGCTGGTCGAACAGGGCCTCCACGTTCGGCCCGGCTTCGAACTGGCTGAGGCAAATCTGCACGCCGTCGTCCACCATCGCGCGGCAGAACTGCTGCACGGTGGCGGCGTGCACGGCCGCGTCCTCGAGCCTCAACTCGATCACCAGCGACGAGCCCGGCACGTCGTGCGCGCTGAGCTCGGCCTTGAGCCACGCGGCCTGGGTCGGCTCGACCAGGGTGAGCGCCGATTGGGTGACGAACAGGCGCAACGGGCGGCCTTCGGCGCGGCGGTTCTGGATCAGCTGCAGCGAGGCCTGGATAACCCAGCGGTCGATGTCCACGATGAAATCGCCGCGCTCGGCCAACGGGATCACCTCGGCGGCGGGCAGCAGCTTGCCGTCGGGGCCGCGCAGGCGCAGCAGCACCTGGTATTGCGAGTCGTCGCTGCCGGCCACGGCCACCACGGGCTGGTAGATCAGCTCGAGGTTGCCCAGCGCGATGGCCTCGCGGATCTGGTTCACCAGCGAGGCTTCGCGCGCCGCTTCGGTCGGCTTCAGCGGCTCGTAGCGCTTGAAGCCGCGGTCGTTGGTACGTGCCTCGCGGGCCATCCGCTCGGCGGCGTTGAGCAGTTCGCCCGCCTCGTGGAAACGATGGCGCAGGGCGCAGATGCCCACCGACACGCGCAGGCGCAGCGGATGCCCCTGCACGTTGAAGGGGTGCTGCACCAGCACGCCGCGCAGCTGGGTGGCCAGGGCCTCGAGCCCGGCCTCGTCACGCTCATGGTCCAGGATCAGGTAGCTGCCGTCGCCGAAGCGGCCGGCCGCGGTTGGGCTGGCGGTGTCGGACAGCAGCTTGCCCACGCTGGTGAGCAGCTGCTCGAGCGCGGTCAGGCCGAGCCGGTCGCGCAGCAGGTTCACGCTTTCGATCTCGAGGAACAGCACGCCGCCCGGGCTGCGCTCGGAGGCGTCGGCCAGCAGGGCGTCCAGCGATTCGAGCAGCTCCTCGCGGCTGAACAGCCCCGTTTCATGGTCCTTGCCGCGGCGGCGCTGGCGGCGCGATTCCAGCGCGCGGTGGCGCGCCACGCGGTTCTTCACCGAGGCGATCAGGTACTTGGGGCGTACCGGCTTGGACAGGAAATCGTCGCCGCCGGCCTCAAGCGCGTCGTAGTGGCGGTCTTCGTCCGATTCGCCCGACAGGAACACGATGGGCGTGTGCAGGAACGCGTTCTGGTCGCGGATCAGCACGGTCAGCTCGATGCCATTCGCATGGGGCATGTGCAGGTCCATCAGGATCAGGTCGGGCTGGAACTGGTGCAGTGAGTCCAGCACGTCCAGCGGCTCGAGCACCACCATGGTTTCCATGCCGGCGTTGCGCAGGATGCCTTCGGCGAACAGCGCCTGGCTGCGGTCGTCCTCGACGACGAGGATGCGGTAGGGCGCCTCGCTGCCCGGGTCGAGCAGCAGCGACAGCCGGCGCAGCACGTCGGTCGCGCCGCTGGGGTCCACCAGCAGCGAATCCACGCCGGCGCGGCTGGCGGTGAGGCGCAGGTTGATGTCGTCGGCCTGTGACAGCGCCACCAGCAGCAGGCGCTGCCTGCTGCGTTCGCGCGTCTCGCGCACGGCCTGGCCGATGGCCTCCAGCTGGTCGCTGAACGCGGCGTCCACCAGCGTGAGCTGGGCCGGCAGCGCGCCCAGCAGTTCGCGCAGTTCCTCGGCGTTGTCGAGCAGTTCCACTTCGTAGCCCAGGGTTTCCAGGCGCTGGTCGAGTTCGATCGACAACGGGCCGTGGTCGGTGAGGTGGTAGACGCGGATGCCGGCGCCTACCGGTCCGGGGGTTGGCTCGGCCTTGGGGGCTGCCGCGGCACGCGGTGCGGCGATGGGTGTCGGCGGCGGCGCGGCTTTCGGGCCCGGCGCCAGGTGCAGCTTGTCGTCGGCGGCCAGCTTGGGCGCGGGCGGCGGCGGGGCCACGGCCACGGGCGCGGGCGTCACCACCACTGGTCCGGCGATCTCGGCCGGGCGCGCGGCCGGGGCATCGTCGCCCCAGCGGCGCCAGTAGTTCGGCGGCGGGGTCTCGCCGCGGCCACCGTGGTCGGACTGGCGCGCCACGTTGGCGCCGGTGCCGGTGCCGATGCCGGGTTCGGCGGTCATCGGCACCGCGAGGCCGATGTCCTCGACCAGGTGCCACAGGCGCTCGCCGAGGCCGGGGTCCGGCAACGTCTGGTTGTCGAGGGTTCCGCCCAGCAGAGCGTGCATCTGGGCAAAGTGTCCGCTGGCGTCGTCCAGGCCGTGGCGCGAGCAGGCCTCACCCAGCCACCTGGCGTCGTGGTGCATCAGGGCCAGGCCGTTGATGTCCCAGCCCTCCTGCAGGAACCGGTGCAGCCGGCGGCCAATCACTTCCACGCGCTTGGGCAACAGACGCAGGAACGCGTGGCGATGTTCGGCGAGTCTGGCCTCGTCGTGCGGATTCATCGAAGTGCCCCCGGTTGGCCTTGGATTATGCCCCCCGGGCCCATGACTGTCAGGCTGTCATCAGTCATGTACGAAGGCCAACGACGATCGCGCGATTCAGCGGACAGCGGCGGCACTCATGCTCCTGGCGCCATGCCGGCCGGTTTGCCGGCCGACCCGCGCCGCAGCAGCCAGCGCGCCACCAGGAACACGCCGGCCGCGAATGCCAGCAGCGCACCCAGCAGCACGGCCAGCGCCAGCATCGGGTGCGAGAACACCAGCGCCAGCGCGCCCAGTGACGCCGCGTCTTCACCGAGCGACGCAGTCCAGTTCGACAGCGGCTCGGGCGAGGCGTTGATCACGGCGCGGGTGCCGGCCTTGATGGCGTGCGTGGTCAGGGCGGCACCCGCGCCCAGCGCCAGGGCGCCGCCGCCGAGCTGGCCGTCGTCCGACAGCGTGGCGGCCGCCAGGAACGCCCCGGCCGGCACCCGCGCCAGTGTCTGCAGCAGGTCCCAGCCCGAATCCACGCCCGGGATCTTGTCGGCGCTGAACTCGACGATGGCCAGCGCGCCGGCGGTGCCCAGCACCCACGGCGAGGAGGTGACCTGCAGGGCGGACGGCAGGTCGACCCAGCCCATCAGGCCGGCCAGGCCGACCCCGAATACCGTGAAGTAGGCGCGCACGCCCGCCAGGCAGGCCAGGGCCAGGCCCAGGGCAAACACGTGTGCTTCGGACATGATGTGCTCCCGGAGGGTGATGCAGTTCACAGTATAGTGATGCGAAGCCTTGACGCTGGCCCGTACTGCGCGGCCTCATTCACGGTCCCCTCACTTCACCGGCCCCCGCCGTCCCGATGAGCACCCCCGCCCCCGACAAGCCGCGCTTCGTGATCGTGCCGCACCGGCCGCACGCGCGCGTGCTGCTGGCGGCTGGCCTTGGGCTGTGGCTGCTGACACTGGTGGGCGTGTATTCCTGGGCCACGATGCGCGCCGCGCCCGGCCTGGACAAAGCGCAGGAAGGCCTGGCGGTGAACACCAAGCGGGCGGCCCAGGCCGAAGCCCTGGTGAAGCAGCTGCGCCAGAACGTGGCCACCCTGCGCCGCAGCGACCAGATCAGCCGCAGCGCCAACACCGAGCTGCAGGCATCCCTGGCCGAGCGCGAAGAGGAAGTGTCGGGCCTGCGCGCCGACGTTGCCTTCTACGAGCGCCTGGTTGGCGCCACCGGCCAGCGCCGCGGCCTGTCGGTGCACGAGGCGGTGTTCACGCCCGAGGTCGGCGGCACCTGGCGCTACACCGTCACCCTGACCCAGAACCTCAACCGCGGCGCCATCAGCAAGGGCGAGGCGCGGGTGTCGGTGGAAGGTGTCAGCGAGGGCCGCCTGCGCAGCCTTCGCTGGGAAGATCTACTCCAGAAGCCGGGCGCACCCGGCCAGACGTTCTCGTTCCGCTATTTCCAGCAGCTCGAAGGCAGCGTCGTGCTGCCCGAGGGCTTCACCCCCCAACGCGTCCGGGTGCAGCTGCGCTCGGACGGCAGCACCGTGGACCAGGCCTTTCCCTGGCAGGCCGAGGCGCCACGAGGAGATTGAGATGTTCGGCAGCGACAAGCACAAGACCCCCCGCAGCGGCGGCCACGCCGTTGAAACCCTGATCGGCCCCCACGCGGTGATCCGCGGCGACATCAGCTTCTCCGGCGGCCTGTACGTCGAGGGCACCATCCACGGCAAGGTGAGCGCCGACGAAGGCTCGGCCGCGGTGATCACCATCGCCGAGAACGGCCACATCGAAGGCGAGGTCCATGCCCCCGTGGTGGTCATCAGCGGCCGCATGACCGGCGACGTGCATGCGGGCGAGCGCATCGAACTGGCCGCCCACGCCCGTGTGAACGGCAACATCCACTACAAGGTGGTCGAGATGGCGGCCGGCGCCATGATCACCGGCCGGCTGATCCACGCCGACGCGCCGCTGGCCCAGCTCACGGGACCGGAAGTGCCGTCGGTGTCGCGCCTGAACGCCAAGGCCGAGGCACAGAGCGCTTGAATCCGGCCGCCGGAGCGCCCATCTTGGCCGGCATGGAAATGCATCCCAGCTACCAACAGCTCGACGCTCCGCTCGAGTTCACGTCCGCCGCGGCCGCCAAGGTCGCGGCGCTGATCGCCGAGGAAGGCAATCCGGGGCTGAAGCTGCGCGTGTTCATCAGCGGCGGCGGCTGCTCGGGCTTCCAGTACGGCTTCGAGTTCGACGAACAGCAGTCCGAAGACGACCTGGCGCTCAGTCGCGATGGCGTCACCCTGCTGGTGGACCCGCTGAGCCTGCAGTACCTGATGGGCGCCGAAGTGGACTACCGCGAAAGCCTGCAGGGTGCCCAGTTCGTCATCCGCAATCCCAACGCCAAGACCACCTGCGGCTGCGGCAGCAGCTTCTCGGCCTGAGCCCGGCATGGGTGCCACCCGGCCGGGCTACGCCTTCCGCGGTCCGGGGCTCGACCGTTCCGAACTGATGCGCGAGCGCCCGGACGACCTCCGGCTGCGCTGGGCCCGCGCCCGCGTGCTGGTGGTGGACAGCGACGGCAACGCCCGCTTCCCGGGCACCGTGGAGGCGCCCGAGTTCACCGTGGGCGCCCAGCTGTTGGCGGAAATGCCCGAGGCGGCCACGTTCCTGGGCCTGTCCGATGACGGCGCCTGGTTCGCGCTGCCGCATGAAGTGCTGCCCGAGCCGCTGCCCGGCCGCCTGGACCTGCGTTCGGCCGCGCACCTGTGGCCGGCACTGGACGCCGCGGCCCTGGCCCAGGCCCGCGCCTTGCTGCACTGGCAGCAGCGCAACCGCTTCTGCGGCGGCTGCGGCCACGCGCTGGTGCTGTGCAAGAGCGGCTACTGCGCCCGCTGCGCCGAATGCGGGCTGGAACACTACCCGCGCACCGACCCGGCCATCATCGTCGCGGTCAGCGACGGCGACCGTCTGCTGCTGGGCCGCCAGGCCAGCTGGCCGGCCAAGCGCTGGAGCGTGCTGGCCGGTTTCGTCGAGCCGGGCGAGTCGCTGGAACAGGCCGTGGCCCGCGAAGTGATGGAAGAGGCCGGCGTGCCGGTGCTCGAAAGCGCCTACGCTGCGTCCCAGCCCTGGCCGTTCCCGGCTGCACTGATGGTCGGCTTCCACGCCCAGGCCCTGCCGCTGGAGCCCTCGGTGGGCGACGAACTCGAACAGGCGCGCTGGTTCAGCGTGGCCGACATCGACGCGGCCGTTGCGTCGGGCGAGCTGCAGCTGTCGCCCCGGATGTCCATTGCGCGCTGGCTGATCGACGATTGGATGGCCGAGGCCCGCGGCCGCGAGGGCGACGGTTTTCAGCCGGTCGGCTGAGGCTGTCGGGACCGACGGATTTCGGGGATAGAATCAACGCATGTCCGCCGCGCTCATCGCCGTTGTCGTTTCGCTGCTGCTCGGGCACCTCGTCCCGTCGCTGCCGTCGCTGCGCCGCTACGACTGGTTCATCGGCTGGCTGCACTGGCTGGGCCGGCAGACCGGCGGCGAATGGCCCAACCGCGTCGGCCTGCTGATTGCCGTGGGCCTGCCGCTGCTGGCCGTGGGCGCGGCGCAATTCCTGATCGACGACGCCTGGTACGGCCTGCCGGCCTTCGGCTTCGCGCTGCTGGCGCTGCTGTACACCTGGGGCCCGCGCGACCTGAGCCTGGACGTGGAAGAAGTGATCGAAGCCCGCGGCCCCGAGGCGCGCCGCGCCGCGGCCGTGGCGCTGTTCCCGGAAGGCGGCGAGCCGGTGGTCGAGGGGCCGACGCTGGTGGCCGCGGTGTTTCGCTGCGCGCTGTGGCGCTGGTTCGGCGTGCTGTTCTGGTTCCTGGTGGCGGGCGCAGTGGGTGCGCTGGGCTATCGGCTGATTTCGCTGTGCGCGCAGGGCGAGGCACGCCGCAGCCTGCCGGCCGGCCAGCGTGGCCTGGCCCGGATTTCGCTGGCGGTGTTGAACTGGCCCGTGGCGCAGCTGATGACTTTCGCGCTGGCGCTGGCCGCTGACTTCGATCGCGTGCTCAGCGCGTGGCGCGACTGGCACGCGCAGGGCGTGCGGCTGGACCCGGGCTTCCTGGACGCGGCCGCGCGCGCCAGCGTGGCCAGCGAACTGGCCGAAGAAGACGCCTATGCGGTGGACGGCCCCGCGCAGGCGCCCGACCTGCTGGAGTTGCGCGACGCGATGAGCCTGGTCTGGCGCATCCTGCTGCTGTGGCTGGGCGTGCTGGCGCTGCTGGTGTTGGCGGGCTGGACGATTTGATGGAGTCGGCGCGGGAGCCGGCCTATCTCGAACCGACGCGATCCGGGCGGCTGCGGCTGGTCCTGGCGAGGGCCTTGGTTTTCGCGTGGTTCATGTCGCACCTGTGGTGGATGCCCGCCGTGCTTGCCCGCATCGATTCCGCCAACCCGTGCGCGAGCCTGGCTACGCTTCAGGGGATCTTCGCGTACGTCCTGGTCGGTCCTTGGGTACCCGTGGTGCTGTTTGCCCTGTGGTCCTGGCAGACCCTCCGTGCCGGGCAGTCCCCGACGCCCGGATCCCGGGTCCTGTTCCGCACGCGGATCAGGACAGGGTGGTGGGCCAGGCTGGACGCCCTCGGCTTCGCGGCGGGTGCGGCCGTGTTCGCCGTGGTGCCGATAGTCATATCGCGCGAGGTCGGCGGCCTGGAGATCTTCCTCAACCACGGCTGCTGACCCAACGCAGCCCTTCAATTCCGGAGTTCCCGATGACCGATGCATCCCGCTGCCCCGAATGCGACGGCGGCCGCGTTTACCGACAAGGCGGCATCAGCGCCGGCGGCGGCTATGCGCCGAATAACCTCGCGGGGCTGGGCTCGTTCTTCAGCGCCGCCAAGTTCACCGTTGCCGTGTGTGCCGACTGCGGGCTGACGCGCTGGTATGCCTCGCCCGAGGCGCGCGCCAAGCTGCCGCACTCGGACGTCTGGCGCCGCGGTTGAATCTTCGGGGCGGTTTTGGCCACGGATCAAATCTGATTTAGAGCGATCAGATCCGATAAGGCAGAATCGGAATGGGGGCAAGGCGGGGGGTAGGGCGCTTTTCACACAGCCTTCTGCTTTATCCGCGTTTATCGCGCTCCATCAGATTTTATCCGCGGTAAAAAGACCTAGGCCTGGTCGCCGCGCAGCTGGCGCACCGTGGCCTCAAGGGCTTGCGCGGTGGCGGTTTCGCCGGGCACGGCGGGCAGCGCCGCCACTTCGATGCGGGCCCGGAAGCGGCGCGGCAGGCGCAGGCGGCGCATGCGCGAGCCCTGGCGGCTCCACATGCTGTCCCACATGCCCTTGAGCGCCATCGGCACCACCGGCACGGCGCGGCGCTCGAGGATTTTTTCCATGCCGCCCTTGAACGGCGCGATCTGGCCGTCCTTGGTCAGCGCGCCTTCGGGGAATATGCACACCAGCTGGCCGTCGGCCAGCGCTTCGTCCACCTCGTCGAAGGCCTTGCGCATCATCTCGGGGTCTTCGCGCGCGCCGGCGATGGGGATGGCCTTGGCGGTGCGGAAGATCCAGCTCATCACCGGGATCTGGAAGATCTTGTAGTACATGACGAAGCGGATCGGCCGCGGCACCGAGGCGCTGATGATCAGCGCGTCCATGTAGCTGACGTGGTTGCACACCAGCAGGGCAGCGCCTTCGTCAGGCACGTGTTCCTCGATGCCGTCGGTGCGCACGCGGTAGAGCGTGCGCACGTAGATCCACGCCAGGAAGCGCATGAAGAACTCGGGCACGATCGTGAAGATCCAGATCGTCACGACGGCGTTCATGATCGCCACCGCCAGGAACACCTGCGGGATCGACCAGCCCAGCTTCTGCTGCACCAGCAGGCTGCCCATGGCCGCCGCCACGATGAACACGGCGTTCTGCACGTTGGTGGCGGCGATCACGCGCGAAAGCTCATCGCCCGGCGTGCGGCTTTGCACCAGCGCGAACAGCGGCACCACGAAGAAGCCGGCGAACATGCCGATCATGGTCAGGTCGAACATGATGCGGTAGCTGCCGGGCTGGGCGATGAAGCCACCCGCGTCCAGCCCGCCCACCGGCGCCAGCCCGGTGCGCGCGAAATACAGGTCCAACGCGAAGGCGGTGATGCCCAGCGCGCCCATCGGCACCAGGCCTATTTCCACCGTGCGGCCCGAAAGCTTCTCGCACATCAGCGAGCCCGCGCCCGTGCCGACCGAGAACAGCGCCAGGCACAGCAGGTACACGGTGAGGTTGCCGTCGGCCGCGCCCAGGTGCAGCTCGGCGTAGTTGGGCAGCTGCGCCGACAGCGCCGTGCCCACGAACCAGAACCACGATATGCCCAGCACCGAATTGCTGACGGCCTTCTGCTTGCGCATCAGCCGCATCACGCCCAGTGTTTCCTTCACCGGGATCCAGCTGACCTTGAGGTCGGGCGCCCCCGCCGGCGCGCGCGGGATGGCGCGGCTGACCAAGTGCCCGATCACCGCCAGCGCGATCACCGCGGCCGCGGCATACATCGGGCCCGACTCGGCGTTCATCAGCAGCACGATGCCGGTGATCATGCCCAGCAGGATCGAAAGCGAGGTGACCATCTCGATCAGGCCGTTGCCGCCCGTGAGTTCCTCGGGCTTGAGCACCTGCGGCAGGATCGAATACTTCACCGGCCCGAACAGCGTGGACTGCAGGCCCGTGAGGAACAGCACCACCAGCAGCAGCGCCGGCCAGCCCATCACGAAGCCGACCGCGGCCAGCGACATGATGCCGATCTCCATCGCGGTGGTGACGCGGATCAGCGCCGCCTTTTCGTACTTTTCGGCGATCTGCCCGGCCGTGGCCGAGAACAGGAAGTACGGCAGGATGAACAGCGCCGGCGCCAGGTTCGAGTACATCGCCACCTGGTCGTTGCTCAGGCCCAGGGCGATGATCAGCCCCAGCATCGCGTTGCGGAACACGTTGTCGTTGAACGCACCCAGCGCTGCGGTGAGGAAGAAGGGCAAGAAGCGCCGCTGTTTCAGCAACTCGAACTGGTTATGGGCCATGGTTCCCCCAAAAGCGATGCCCGGAGCCTACCAGCGCCCAGCCGAAAAGGGGTCAGAGAACATATTTGTTTTAAACAAATATGTTCTCTGACCCCTTTTTGGCTTGAAAAGGAAGGGGCCGGTTTCCCGGCCCCTGGTTGGTTGCGGTGTGGCGCGTGGCTTAGAACTGCTTTTGCACGTTCACGCTGACGCCGTTGTCGGTCTCGCCGTCGCTGCCGACCTGGCCGCGGTACTCCAGGCGCCAGCCCCAGCCGCTCTTGAGGTCGAACAGTGCGCCCAGGCCGACCATGAAGCGGTTGTTGTCGAAGCCGGTGGACGACAGCCCGTACACCGGGCCGCCGATCAGGTCGGCGTAGCGGATCACGGCGTCGGAGCGGCCGCTGAAATCGTGCTGGTACTCCAGGCGCAGCTGCGGGGTGAACCGACCCCAGGGCTGGTCGTGCTGCCAGTCCATCCGCAGGCCGAGGTTGCCGGTGGTGGTGTCCACGTCCATCTCGTCGAAGGCAAGTGCGTAGATCGGGTCGCCAGTCTCGGTGTATGCATCCAGGCGGGCCTGCGCCACGTCCAGGCGGGCGTACGGGGTGAACAGCATGTTTTCCCGCACGATGTCCGCGCCCACCGACACCGAGGCGAACTTCTGGCTGCCCTCGCGCTGGCCGTTGACCAGGCCGCCGTTGGCCGTGAGGTAGCGGCGCAGGTCGTAGTCCAGCGACTGGTAGCCCAGCAGCGTGTCCATGAACCAGCGGCCCGGGTGGTAGCTGGCGTAGAGCGCTATCGTGCGGGCGTCGCCGTCCACGCGGCTGCCGTCGTCGCCGATCGCGTTCTCGTCCTTGCCGTAGCCGAAGCCGCCGCCGATGACGAACTCATCGCTGACCCGGTAGTCGATGCCGGTGCTCAGGCCGTCGGTCTCGAAGTCGATGTCGGCGCCGCCGTTGCGGCCGTCCTGCGCGCCCGAGCGGATCATGCCGCCGATCCACGTGCCCACCGGACCGCCGTTGCCCGTGCCGCCGGTCGCGCCGGTGCCCGTGGCGCTGTTGGCCAGGCCGTTGCCACCCCGGAAGCCGTTGGTGTCCGGATTGCACGGATCGATCGAGTAGCCCACCAGCGGTTCGATGCACGGGCGGTCGATCGCGAAGCCGATGCCGTTGTCGAAGCCACCCTCACCGCCGTTGTGCAGCCGCTCCAGTCGCTGCTGGAAGTTGTTGATCTGGGTGGTGGCGAAGCGCTTGGTGGACTCGACCTGCGCGTCCACCAGCCCACGCACTTCCGCATCCAGCGACGGATCCGGACGCGGCTGCACGGTGATGGTCACCGTGCCCTCGGCCGAGGTGGCGAAGGCGTTGCGCAGTGTGTAGCGCACCACCGCCACGCCGTTGAAGGCGGCGGCCGGGGTGAACGTGAGCACGTAGTTGGCGCCCGAGGCCGCGATGGACGTGGTGCCCGAACCGGCGGGCGAGACCGCGACCACCGTGGCACCCGTGAACGGACCACCGGCGGCACCGTTGGTCAGCACCACCTGCACCGGCTGGGCCGGACCGGTGGTGGCGGTGAGCACGGGCGCGACCGGCAGCGGGTTCACCGTCACGGTCACCGTGGCCGGCGCGGAATTTCCGCCCGGGCCGGTGGCGATGTAGGTGAAGCTGACGGTCGGCGAGGCCGTGGTGGGCGCGGTGTAGATGATGCTCAGGCCCGACACCACCGCCGTGCCCTGGGTGGGCGCGGTGGCAATGGCGATGCTGGTGATCGGCACCACCGTGACGTCGTTACTGGTCACGGCGATGGTGACCGCCTGGCCGGCGAGCACGGTGGCGGTGTCGTTCACCGCCACCGGCGGCGAGTTGATCACCACCATCGTGTAGGCCTGCGACACGGTGGCCGCGGTGCCCGCCGTGCTATCGGTGGACCTCACGGTGAAGCTGAAGCTGCCCGCCGCGGTGGGCGTGCCCGCCAGCGTGCCGGCCGCCGTCAGCGACAGGCCGCCCGGCAGCGCGCCGGCAGTGACCGCGTAGCTGTAGGGCGCGATGCCACCGGCGGTGCTGAAGGCCTGGCTGTAGGCCACGCCGACGATGCCTTGGGGCAGGGTGGCAGGCGTCAGCGTGAGCACCGGCACCGCGATCACCAGCGCGTAGGCGCGGGTGCCGACCTGGCCGTTGGCATCGGTGGCGGTGACGGTGAAGTTGAACGTGCCGCTGGCCGTCGGCGTGCCCGAGAGCGCGCCTGCGGACGTCAGCGACATGCCCGCGGGCAGCGCACCCGACGTCAGCGTGAAGGAGTACGGACCCACGCCCCCCGTGGCCGACACCGTGGCGCTGTAGGCCTGCGAGGCGATGCCGTTGGCCAGCGTGGCCGGAGCGATGGCGATGGTCGGCGCCGGGACGTTCAGCGTGTAGTTGCGCGTGACCGAGAACGGCGCGCCCGCACCGGTCAGCACCGTGTCGGTGGCGGTGACGGTGATCGGGTAGCTGCCCGGCACGGTCGGCGTGCCCGCCAGCGTGTTGCCGCTGAACGTGACGCCCGCCGGCAGCGCGCCGGTGAGCACGTAGTTGAACGGACCCGCGCTGCCGCCGGCGGTGAACACCTGCGAGTAGGCCACGCCGTAAGGCGCGGTGAGCGTGCCCGCCGCCGGCGTGATCGTCAGCGTCGGCGCCGCGATGGTCAGCGTGTAGGCGCGCGCGCCGGTCTGGCCGTTGGCGTCGGTGGCGGTGGCGGTGAAGTTGAACGTGCCCACTGCATTGGACGTGCCCGACAGCGTGCCGCCGGTCGAGAGCGTGATGCCCGCAGGCAGCATGCCCGCGGTCACCGCGATGCTGTACGGCCCTACGCCACCGGTGGCGGTGATCGTCTGGCTATACGCCGTGCCGGCGCTCGGGTTGGGCAGCGTGGCCGGGTTGACCGCGATGGTCGGGGCCGGAACGCTGAGCGTGTAGTTGCGCGTGACCGAGAACGGCGCGCCCGCACCGGTCAGCACCGTGTCGGTGGCGGTGACGGTGATCGGGTAGCTGCCCGGCACGGTCGGCGTGCCCGCCAGCGTGTTGCCGCTGAACGTGACGCCCGCTGGCAGCGCGCCGGTGAGCACGTAGTTGAACGGACCCGCGCTGCCGCTGGCGGTGAACACCTGCGAGTAGGCCACGCCGTAAGGCGCGGTCAGCGTGCCGGCCGCCGGGGTCATCGTCAGCGTCGGCGCCGCGATGGTCAGCGTGTAGGCGCGCGCGCCGGTCTGGCCGTTGGCGTCGGTGGCGGTGACGGTGACGTTGAACGTGCCCACTGCATTGGACGTGCCCGACAGCGTGCCGCTGCCCGTCAGGTTCAGGCCGGTCGGCAGGCTGCCGGCGGTGATGGCGAAGCCGTGCGGGCCGACGCCGCCGGTGGCGGTGAGCGTCTGGCTGTAGGCCGTTCCGGCGGTGGGATTGGGCAAGGTGGACGGGGCGACCACGATGGTGGGTGCCGGGACGTCGATGGTGTAGTTCTGCGTAATCGTGTAAGGCGCGCCCGGACCGGTGATGAAGTTCTCCCGAGCGGTCACCGAAATCGGATAGCTGCCGGGGACGGTCGGTGTGCCGGTGATGGTGCCGTTGAATGCGCTCAGGCCGGCCGGCAGCGCCCCGGTAATCGTGTAGGTCATTGGCGCCACGTTGCCGCCGCCCACGAAAGCCTGGGTGTAAGGCTGGCCATAGGCCGCCACCAGCGTGCCCGCCGCCGGGCTCAGGGTGAGCACAGGCGGCGCGATGGTGAAGCTGTAGCTGCGCGTGCCGCGCTGGCCATTGGCGTCACCGGCCTCCACCGTGACCGCGAAGGTGCCCACCTGGGTCGGGGTGCCGGAAATCACGCCGGAGTTGATGGTCACGCCCGAGGGCAGCGAGCCACCGCTGATGCGGAAGGCGTAAGGCGCCACGCCGCCGCTGGCGGCGAGGTTGATGGTTGCGTAGGCCTGGCCCGCGGTGCCGTTGGGTAGGGTCGGCGGAGCGACCACGATGGTCGGTGCCGCGATGTTGATGGTGTAGGCCTGCGACACGGTGAACGGTGCGCCGGCGCCGGTGGAGCCGGTGTCGGTGGCCGTGATCGTGAAGGTGAAGCTGCCCGGCTCCGTGACCGTGCCCGATACCGTATTGCCGATGAGGTCCAGGCTCAGCGGCAGCGCCCCCGCGGTGAGGGCGTAGGTGTATGGACCGGTGCCGCCGCTGGCGGTGAAGGCCTGCGAGTACGTGGCGCCATAGGCAACGTTGAAAGTGGCGCCCGCAGGCGCCAGGGCCAGGCCCGGGCCAGTGACCGTCAGCGTGAACGCCTGGCCGACGGTGAACGGGCCATTGCCCGTGCTGCTGTCAGTGGCCGAGACGTTGAGGCTGAAGCTGCCCGCCTGCGTCGGCGTGCCCGACACCGTGACGGTGTTGGCCGTGGTGCCGGTGATGGCCAGGCCGGCCGGCAGGTTGGTCACCTGGTAGCCGCTCCAGGGCTGGGCGCCGCCGTTGAAGCTGAAGGTTTGCGTGTACGGCGCCGCCACGGTGGCCGCGAAGCCGCCGCTGGGCGTGATGGTGATGACCGGGTTACTCACCGTCACCGTCACCGTGGCCGGCGCGGACGCGCCGCCCGAGTTGCTGGCGGTGTAGGTGAAGCTGTCCGGGCCGGCGTAGCCCGCGTTGGGCTGGTAGGTGATGTTCAGGCCAGTGGCGGTGGCGGTGCCGTTGGTGGCCGCGCTGCTGGTGACCGAGGTCGGCGTGCCGCCGGTGATGTTGAGCGTCACATTGGTCGGGCCGGCGTTGAACGGCACGGTGATCGAGACCGCGTTGGCAACGGGCGGCACGTCGATCACGGTGATCGCGTACGCCCGCGTGGCCGTGTACGGGCCGGTGCCGGTGCTGCTGTCGGCCGCGGTGATGCTGAAGTTGAAGGTCCCCAGCGCGCTCGGCGTGCCGGTGATGGCGCCGGTCGCGGTGTTGAGCGTCAGCCCGCCCGGCAATGCGCCGGCAGTGACCGCATAGGCGTACGGCGCGGTGCCGCCGGAGGCCGGCGTGATCGCTGCCGAATACGCCGCACCCAGGGTGCCGCCTGCCAGCGGGGTGGCCGGCAATACGATGGTCGGCGGCGCGATGGTGACGGTGTAGGCCTGGATGCCCGCGAACGGACCCGGCGGGCCGCTGCTATCGGTTGCGCTGACGGTGAAGTTGAAGGTGCCGCCTGCGGTCGGCGTGCCGCTGAGGACGCCGCCCGAGGTCAGGGTCAAACCGGTCGGCAGCGCTCCCGCAGTGACCGTGAAGCCGTAGGGCGAGACGCCGCCGCTGGCAGTGATGGTCTGGCTGTAGGCCGCCGCGACGGTGCCGTTGGGCAGCGTACCCGGGCTGACCGTCACCGGCACGTCGTCATTGGTGATCGTGCCCAAGCCCACGTTGTCGGTGAAGTTGGCGAAGGTCGCGCTGAAGAGGTTTACGAAGAAGGATTCGTTCGCCTCGGGCACCACATCGCCGTTGACGATCACGGTGATGGTGCGGGTGGTCTGGCCGGGAGTGAAGCTCAGCGTGCCGAAAGCGGCGGTGTAATCGCCGGGCGCAGCGGCCGGGCCGTCCGAAACCT
>JANOJQ010000054.1:0-35164 GCA_031418815.1 Lysobacteraceae bacterium | reverse complement strand
AACGCAGAGCCGCGTCTTGACGAACTTCTCGGACAGCAGGACGCCCTGGTCGAAGCCTATATATCCCGGCGGCGCGCCGATCAGGCGGCTCACGGACTGTCCTTACAAGTATTCGGACATGTCGAAGCGCACCAGCTCGATGCCCAACTGCATGGCCAACTGCTTGGTGACCTCGGTCTTGCCCACGCCCGTGGGGCCGGCAAACAGGAAGTTGCCGATCGGCTTGTCGGGGCTGGCCAGGCCCGAGCGCGCCAGCTTGATGGCCGACACCAGGGTCTCGATGGCCGGGTCCTGGCCGAAGATCACCATCTTGAGGTTGCGCTCGAGGTTGCGCAGCACGTCCTTGTCCGAGGCGCTGACCTGCTTGGTCGGGATGCGGGCCATCTTGGCCACGATCAGCTCGATTTCCTCGACGTCCACCAGGTGCTTGCGCTTGTCCGGGTCCATCAGCCGCTGGCGCGCACCGGCCTCGTCGATCACGTCGATGGCCTTGTCGGGCAGCAGGCGGTCGTTGATGTGCTTCACCGACAGGTCCACCGCGGCCTGGATGGCTTCGCTGGCGTACTCCACGTCGTGGTGGGCTTCGAAGCGGGACTTGAGGCCGTTGAGGATGGCGACGGTCTCGGCGATGGTCGGCTCGACCACGTCGATCTTCTGGAAGCGGCGGGCCAGGGCGCGGTCCTTCTCGAACACGCCGCGGTATTCCTGGAACGTGGTCGAGCCGATGCAGCGCAGCTCGCCGTTCTGCAGCACCGGCTTGATCAGGTTGGACGCGTCCATGGTGCCGCCCGAGGCCGAGCCCGCACCGATGATGGTGTGGATCTCGTCCACGAACAGGATGGCGCCCGGCTCTTTCTTGATCTGGTTGATGACGGCCTTGAGCCGCTTCTCGAAATCGCCGCGGTACTTGGTGCCGGCCACCAGCGCGCCCAGGTCGAGCGAATAGATGGTGGCGTCCTTGAGCACGGCCGGGACCTTGCCCTCGACGATGCGCCACGCCAGGCCTTCGGCCAGTGCGGTCTTGCCGACGCCGGCTTCACCGACGAACAGCGGGTTGTTCTTGCGGCGGCGGCAAAGCACCTGGATGGTGCGCTCGACCTCGTCCTCGCGGCCGATCAGCGGGTCGATCTTGCCTTCGCGCGCCAGCTCGTTGAGGTTGCTGGCGAATTCCTGCAGCGGGTTGGCCTTGGAGTCGCCGCCCTCCTCGCCGTCGGGTTTGGCTTCCGGGGCCGGCTTCTCGTCGGGCGCGTCGCCGATCTTGGCGATGCCGTGCGAGAGGTAGTTCACCACGTCCAGGCGGGTGATTTCCTGCTGGTTGAGGAAATACACCGCGTGCGAGTCCTTCTCGCCGAAGATGGCCACCAGCACGTTGGCGCCGGTGACTTCCTTCTTGCCCGAGGATTGCACGTGGTAGACCGCGCGCTGCAGCACGCGCTGGAAGCCCAGCGTGGGCTGGGTGTCGCGCGGGTCGTCGGTGGGAAGCACCGGCACGGTGTCGGCGATGATCTGGCGCAACCCGGTGGCCAGCTTGGGCTGGTCGGCGCCGCAGGCCTTGAGCACGCCGGCCGCCGAGGGGTTGTCCAGCAGGGCCAGCAGCAGGTGCTCGACCGTCATGAATTCATGGCGGGCTTCGCGGGCCTGCTTGTAGCACTGGCCAATGGTGTACTCGAGATCCTTGCTGAACATTGGGCGTCTCCGGAACGTTTGCTCCGATATGGGGCCAGCCTAGGTCTTTTCCATGGTGCACAACAGGGGGTGCTGGTGTTCCCGGGAAAAGTCGTTCACTTGCGTCACCTTCGATTCAGCCACTTCGCGTGTGTAGACGCCGCAAACGCCCTTGCCCCGGGTGTGCACGTGCAGCATCACCTGGGTGGCCTTTTCACGGTTCAGGGCGAAGAAAACCTGCAGCACCTCCACCACGAAGTCCATCGGGGTGAAGTCGTCGTTGAGCAAGACCACCTGGTACAGCGGCGGACGCAGTACTTCGGGCTTGGCGGCCTCGACCGCGACGCCGTGCTCGTGTTCTCTTTCGGGGTGGGGGTCTTGGGCCATGTCGGCAGTATAAATCGGGGCGCGGCGTCAGGAATGCAAGCATGGACGCCCCGGTGTGTTTGTGCCGACAATGCCGCATCGCCGTTTTGGCGCCCGCTCCGGCAAACCCGATGACACTGCGTGCCCCCGCCCTCCCCCGCCCGAACGCACGCCGCGCCCGCGGGCACACCGCGCCACCGGCCGGGGGCCCGAATTGAGTTACCGCAGCGGGCGTTTCTGGCAGCCCGACGTCACCGTCGCCACCGTGGTGGTGCGTGACGGCCGCCTGCTGGTGGTGGAGGAAACCGTAGGCGGCGCCCGGGTGCTCAACCAGCCCGCCGGCCACCTGGAGCCCGACGAGAGCCTGCTCGACGCCGCGCTGCGCGAAACGCTCGAGGAAACCGGCTGGGACGTCGCGCTGACCGCCTTCATCGGCGCCTACCAGTGGAAGTCGCCGGCCGACGGGCGCCACTTCCTGCGCATGGCCTTCGCCGCCGAGCCGCTGCAGCACCACCCCGACCGTTCGCTCGACGAAGGCATCATCCAGGCCCTGTGGCTCACGCCGGCCGAACTGCAGGCCGAATCGGCCCGCCATCGCAGCCCGCTGGTCTGGCGCGCGGTGGAGGACTTCCTGGCCGGGCGCCGCTTCCCGCTGCAGGCGCTGACCCACTTCGCATGAGCGCGGCGCGCATCATCGTCGGCATGTCCGGCGGCGTGGATTCTTCGGTGGCGGCCCTGCTGCTGCAGCGCCAGCGCGAATCGATCGCCGGGCTGTTCATGCAGAACTGGGACGACGACGCCGACCCGGCCAGCCCCGCGGCCGCCGGGGGCACGACACCGGCGGCAACCAGCCCCTGCCGCGCCGAAGAAGACCGCCGCGACGCGCTGGGCATCTGCGGCCGGCTGGGCATCGCCTTCCACGCCCGAAATTTCGCCAGGGAATACTGGGCCGGCGTGTTCGAACACTTCCTGGCCGAATACCGCGCCGGGCGCACGCCCAACCCCGACGTACTGTGCAACCGCGAGATCAAGTTCAAGACCTTCCTGGACGAGGCCCATGCGCTGGGCGCCGAGGGCATCGCCACCGGCCACTACGCCCAGGTGGCCCGGCGCGGTGGCCACTGGTGCCTGCTGCGCGGCGCCGACGGCGGCAAGGACCAGAGCTATTTCCTGCACCAACTGGGCCAGCAGCAGCTGGCGTCAACGCTGTTCCCGATCGGCCACCTGCCCAAACCGGAGGTGCGGCGGATCGCCCGGGACGCCGGGCTGCCCACCGCGGCCAAGAAGGATTCCACCGGCATCTGCTTCATCGGCGAGCGCGATTTCCGCGATTTCCTGGGCCAGTACCTGCCGGCCCGGCCGGGCGAGATCCGCAGCGTGGACGGCGCCGTGGTCGGCCAGCATGCCGGCGCCTGGTACTACACCCTGGGCCAGCGCGAAGGCCTGAACGTGGGCGGCGTGCGCGGCCGCCCCTCGGCGCCCTGGTTCGTGGTGGGCAAGGACGTGCACGCCAACGTCCTGTTCGTGGACCAGGGCGCCGACAGCCCCTGGCTGCTGTCGAACCAGCTTCAAACCGAGGCCGCGCACTGGGTGTCGGGCGCGCCGCCGGCCGGCGTGTTCACCTGCACGGCCAAGACCCGCTACCGCCAGCATGACCAGGACTGCGAAGTGCGCGTGGACGCGGACGGACGGCTTTGCGTAGTCTTCGCCCTCGCGCAGCGCGCTGTCACGCCGGGCCAGTCCCTGGTCCTGTACCGTGGCGATGAATGCCTGGGTGGCGCCGTGATCGCCACCACCGATGCCCCCCTCGAACGGAAGACCCGCCAAGAATGAAGGACCGCGCCCTCGCCCTCGCCGGCCTGCTGCAGGCCGTGCAGCTGGTGCAGCAGATGGCCCAGACCGGCCAGGCCGAAGCCAAGCCTCTGGCGGCCTGCATCGACAGCCTGTTCCGCTTCGACGCCGAATCACCCGAGGCCGTGTTCGACGGCGCCAGCAAGCTCGAACCGGGCCTGCAGCGCCTGGTGAACCAGCTCGAGGGCGGGGCCAACCGCGACGCCGCCCTGACCCGCATGGCCATGACCGTGCTGCACCTGGAGCGCCGCTTCATGCGCCAGCGCGGCGCGGTGGAGGCGGTGCACGCCGGACTGGAGGAGATCGGCCGCCAGCACGCGCATTGGGGCCCCACCCACCCGACCGTGCTGTCGCGCCTGGGCGAGCTGTACGCCAAGGAGCTCAGCCCGATCGGGCCCAGGGTGCTGGTGCAGGGCAATCCGGTGTACCTGGGCCAGCCCGACCTGGTCGGCGAGGTCCGCGCCACGCTGCTGGCGGCCATCCGCGCCGCCGTGCTGTGGCGGCAACTGGGCGGCACCTACTGGGACTTCCTTTTCGGTCGCCGCGCACTGGTGCAATCGGCCCGCGGCTGGCTCGATTCGCTGCGCTGACCGGGCCAGGGCCGGCCTTTTCGGGCATAATCACGGGCTGACGCGGCGGCCCTGCGCGCCACTTCCAGACCCCCTCTTTTTCCTTCCCGGAGCCTGTCCATGAGCGACTCCTTCGCTACCCGCGACCAGCTGGCCGTCAACGGCAAGTCCTACACCATCTTCAGCCTCAGCAAGCTCGGCCAGGCCTTCAACCTCGCCCGCCTGCCCTACTCGATGAAGATCCTGCTCGAAAACCTCCTGCGCTGCGAAGACGGCGGCATGACGGTCGGCAAGGAGCACATCGAGGCGGTGGCCAACTGGAACCCGAAGGCCGAACCCGACACCGAGATCGCCTTCATGCCGGCCCGCGTGGTGCTGCAGGACTTCACCGGCGTGCCCTGCGTGGTGGACCTGGCGGCGATGCGCGACGCGGTGGTGAAGCTGGGTGGCAAGGCCGACCAGATCAACCCGCTGATCCCGTCCGAACTGGTGATCGACCACTCGGTGCAGGTGGACGTGTTCGGCAAGCCCGAAGCGCTCGACCTCAACGGCAAGATCGAGTTCGAACGCAACATCGAGCGCTACAGCTTCCTGCGCTGGGGCCAGAAGTCCTTCGACAACTTCAAGGTGGTGCCGCCCAACACCGGCATCGTGCACCAGGTCAACCTCGAGCACCTGGCCCGCGTGGTGATGGAGCGCGTCATCGACGGCGTCACCTACGCGTTCCCCGACACCGTGTTCGGCACCGACTCGCACACCACCATGATCAACGGCCTGGGCGTCCTGGGCTGGGGCGTGGGCGGCATCGAGGCGGAGGCGGCCATGCTGGGCCAGCCCAGTTCCATGCTGATCCCGCAGGTGGTGGGCTTCAAGCTCACCGGCAAGCTGCCCGAGGGCGCCACCGCCACCGACCTGGTGCTCACCGTCACCCAGATGCTGCGCAAGCACGGCGTGGTCGGCAAGTTCGTCGAGTTCTTCGGCGACGGCCTGGACCACCTGCCGCTGGCCGACCGCGCCACCCTCGCCAACATGGCCCCGGAATACGGCGCCACCTGCGGCATCTTCCCGGTGGACGAAGAGTCGCTGGTCTACCTGCGCCTCTCGGGCCGCGACGAAGCCCACATCGCCCTGGTGAAGGCCTACGCCCAGGCCCAGGGCCTGTGGCGCACCCCGGGCGCGCCCGACGCCGAGTACAGCGCCGTGCTGGGCCTGGACATGGCCACCGTGCTGCCCTCGCTGGCCGGCCCCAAGCGCCCGCAGGACCGCGTGCTGCTGAGCGACATGCAGAGCAACTTCCACGCCAACCTCGACGGCATGACCGCCAACCGCAAGCCGAACGGCGACGCCGCGAAGAAAATGGATTCCGAAGGCGGCGCCCAGGACCAGGCCGAGCACCTGGCCTCCAAGCCCAGGTCGAAGATCCGCATCCACGACCAGGACGCGCACCTCGGCGACGGCTCGGTGGTCATCGCCGCCATCACCTCGTGCACCAACACCTCCAACCCGGCCGTGATGCTGGGTGCCGGCCTGCTGGCGCGCAACGCCGTGGCCAAGGGCCTCACTTCCGCGCCGTGGGTGAAGACCTCGCTCGGCCCGGGCTCGCTGGTGGTCACCGACTACCTCAAGAAGGCCGGCGTGCTCGCCGACCTGGAAAAGCTCGGCTTCTACGTGGTGGGCTACGGCTGCACCACCTGCATCGGCAACTCCGGCCCGCTGCCCGACGCCGTGTCCCAGGGCATCGCCGAGAACGACCTGGCCGTGGCCTCGGTGCTGTCGGGCAACCGCAACTTCGAAGGCCGCGTGCACGCCGAAGTGAAGATGAACTACCTGGCCTCGCCGCCGCTGGTGGTGGCCTACGCCATCGCCGGCACCGTGGACATCGACCTGACCACCGAGCCGCTGGGCACGGGCAGCGACGGCCAGCCGGTGTTCCTGAAGGACATCTGGCCGACCAACAAGGAAATCGGCGACTTCATCGCCCGCACCGTCGGCCCGGAGATGTTCAAGCACAACTACGCCAACGTCTTCGCCGGCGACACCCGCTGGAACCAGATCGCCTCCCCGGACGGCGCCAAGTTCGCCTGGGACGAGGCCTCCACGTACATCAAGAACCCGCCCTACTTCGACGGCATGCGCATGGAGGTCGGCACCATTTCCGACATCTCGGGCGCGCGCATCATGGGCCTGTTCGGCGACTCCATCACCACCGACCACATCAGCCCGGCCGGCAACATCAAGGCCAGTTCGCCCGCGGGCAAGTTCCTGCAGGCGCGCGGCGTCGCCCCGACTGACTTCAACAGCTACGGCTCGCGCCGCGGCAACGACGACGTGATGGTGCGCGGCACCTTCGCCAACATCCGCATCAAGAACCTGATGCTGGGCGGCGAAGAGGGCGGCAACACGATCCACTACCCGTCGGGCGACCAGCTGGCGATCTACGACGCGGCCATGAAGTACAAGGCCGAAGGCGTGCCGCTGGTGGTGTTCGCGGGCAAGGAATACGGCACCGGCTCGTCGCGCGACTGGGCGGCCAAGGGCACCAACCTGCTGGGCGTGAAGGCCGTGGTGGCCGAGAGCTTCGAGCGCATCCACCGCTCCAACCTGGTCGGCATGGGCGTGCTGCCCTGCCAGTTCATGGACGGCCAGAACGCCCAGACCCTGGGCCTGATCGGCGACGAGGTGGTTTCCATCTCGGGCCTGCACGACGGCGCCGGCAAGCAGGCCACCGTCGTGGCCAAGCGCCCGGACGGCACCGAGCTGGTGTTCCAGGTGCAGGTGCTGCTGCTCACGCCCAAGGAAGTGGTGTACTTCCGCCACGGCGGCATCCTGCACTACGTGCTGCGCCAGCTGGCGTCGCGCAACGCGGCCTGACTCCGGGCGGGCCCCCGGGCCCGATCCCGGGTGTTTACAGCAGGGCCTTGAGGCCCGATGCCGAGCGCATCGGACCTCGAGGCCCTCCTGCTTTGGGGGTCAGAGGACCGGAGACCAGCTGGCCGAGATCAACTTCCACTCGCCGCCCTCGAGGCGCCAGCCGGTCTCCACCTGGTGAAGCTGGCCGCGATCGGGCAACCAACCCTCGCCACCCGAGGTGCCGGCGGTGAAATCCACCCGCGCCCGGTCGCCCACCAGTTCGACGTCGAGCGGGCCGAGCTGCACGCCGACGTTCTTGTCGCGCAGCCAAACCACGGCCATCGTGCGCCGGAACTGGTCCCGGTCCATGCCCTCGGGACCGACGAACTCCTCGGACACCGATTCGGCCAGCACGTCGGCGTCGCGGCCCTCCGCCGCCGCCTGCATCGCCGCGATGGTGGCGCGCAGCGCGGCCTCCGGTGGCTGCTTCGCACAGGCCGCGGCCAGCGCCACGACCGCCGCGAGCAAACCCGTGAAAACGGCGCGAAACCATACGCCGCGCGCCTTGCCTGTCCACGGGGGGTATGCTCCAATCGAGTGAATACTCCAATCCGCAGCCACCGGCTGCACAGCGGATTGCGGGCGGCGGGAATGTGAGATCAGGGGGAATTGCATGGGTTCTGAACGTCCTTGGCTGGCTAGCTATCCAAAGGGTATCCCGGCACAGGTGGACCTGGAGAAGTATGCCTCCATCCTGTCGGTGCTCGACGAGGCCTGCCGCGACTACCGCGACCGCCCCGCGTTCGCCAACTTCGGCAAGCAGATCAGCTACGGCGACGTCGACCGGCTGAGCACCCAGTTCGCCAACTACCTCCTGCACGAACTAAAGCTCAAGAAGGGCGACCGCGTCGCCCTGATGATGCCCAACGTGCTGCAGTACCCCATCGCCATCTTCGGCGTGCTGCGCGCCGGGCTCACGGTGGTCAACACCAACCCGATGTACACACCGCGCGAACTCCGGCACCAGCTCACCGACTCGGGCGCGAGCGCCATCGTCGTGCTGGAGAACTTCGCCAGCGTGGTGGCCGAGGTCATCGGGCAGACGTCGGTGAAGCAGGTCATCGTCACCGGCGTGGGCGACATGCTCGGTTTCCCCAAGGGTGCGCTGATCAACTTCATGCTGCGCCACGTCAAGAAGCAGGTGCCGGAGTATTCGCTGCCCGGCGCCATCCGCTTCAACCGCGCGCTCGAGCTCGGCGCCGGCAAGACCCTGCCTTCGATCGACATCCGCGGCCACGACATCGCCTTCCTGCAGTACACCGGCGGCACCACCGGCGTCGCCAAGGGCGCCATGCTGACCCACCGCAACCTGGTGGCGAACATGCAGCAGTCGTCGGTGTGGATCGGCACCAACGCGCAGCCCGGCAAGGAAGTCATCATCACCGCGCTGCCGCTTTACCATATCTTCGCGCTGACGGCGAACTGCCTGGTATTCATGAAGTTCGGCGGCCTCAACCACCTAATCACCAATCCGCGCGACATGGCCGGTTTCGTCGCCGAGCTCAGGAAGATCCCGTTCACCGCCATCACCGGCGTCAACACGCTGTTCAACGGCCTGCTCAACACGCCGGGTTTCGACCAGATCGACTTCTCCAAGCTGCACCTCACCCTGGGCGGCGGCATGGCCGTGCAGCGCGCAGTCGCCGAGCGCTGGAAGAAGGCCACGGGCATCACGCTGATCGAAGCCTACGGCCTCACCGAAACGTCCCCCGCCGCCTGCATGAACCCGATGGACCTGGCCGAGTACAACGGCGCCATCGGCCTGCCGATCTCGTCCACCGACGCCTGCGTCAAGGACGACGCCGGCAACCAGCTGCCGGTCGGCGAAGTGGGCGAGCTGTGCATCAAGGGCCCGCAGGTGATGGCCGGCTACTGGCAGCGTCCGGAGGAAACCGCCAAGGTGATCGACGCCGAGGGCTGGCTGCACACCGGCGACATGGCGAAGATGGACGAGAAGGGCTTCTTCTTCATCGTCGACCGCAAGAAGGACATGATCCTGGTCTCGGGCTTCAACGTGTATCCCAACGAGGTCGAGGACGTCGTGGCGCTGATGCCCGAAGTGCTCGAGGTCGCGGCGGTCGGCGTGCCCGACGACAAGTCCGGCGAGGCGGTGAAGGTGGTGATCGTCAAGAAGGACCCGGCGCTCACCGCCGAGAAGGTGAAGGCGTTCTGCAAGGAACAGCTCACCGGCTACAAGCTGCCCAAGTTCGTCGAATTCCGCACCGAGTTGCCCAAGTCCAACGTGGGCAAGATCCTGCGGCGGGAACTGCGCGACTCCCCCGCCAAGGGCTGAGGCCAGCGCCCGGCGAAGCAAAAGCGTGACGCAGGTCACACCAGCCCCCTTACAACAAACGGGGGGCGGTTTACAACAGGGGTGGGGGTGGGTCTAGTATCGGGCCGTTGGCAACGCCAACGCGTATGGATACCAGCGCCGCCCCAGTCCGACCTGGCCCGGGCGGCTCCACCCAGAGCCCCCCGAGGAACCCGCCATGAGCCCCGTCGTCGAACTGATCAACCGGCCCTTCGCCTACCGCACGCTGCGCACCGAGGAAGACCCCGCAACCCGGACCAGCTGGATGTACATGCACGCCCAGCGGGCGCGGGACGGCAGCCCCGGGCGCCCCTGCTTCACGCTCGACCTGATGAAGGACATGCGCGACTACCTGGCCGGCGTCGGCCAGCGCAGCCAGCAGACCGCCATCGACGGCCGCGAGCCGGGCCTGGACCATCTGGTGGTGATGTCCGACGCCAGCAGCTTCAACCTGGGCGGCGACCTGGACCTGTTCGCCCGCCTGATCCGCGAACGCGACCGCGCTTCCCTGCTGGCCTATGCCCGCATGTGCGTCGAAGGCGTCTACCACCTGCACACGCAGCTCGGCGGCCGGGTCAACACGGTGGCCCTGGTGCAGGGTGACGCGCTGGGCGGCGGCCTCGAGCTGGCCCTGTCGTGCCAGACCATCGTCGCCGAAGCCGGCGTCGGCATGGGCTTCCCGGAAGTGCTTTTCGACCTGTTCCCGGGCATGGGCGCCTATTCCTTCCTGTGCCGGCGCGTCAGCCCGGCGCTGGCCGAGAAGCTGATGCTCGACGGCAACGTCTACACCAGCGAGCAGATGCTCGCGATGGGCGTGGTGGACGCGGTGGTCCCCCGTGGCCAGGGCATGCAGGCCGTGCAGGACCTGCTGCGCAGCCATCGCCGCGCGCCGCACGCCCGCCTGGCGATGCAGCAGGTGCGCGAGTACGCCAAGCCGGTGCCGATGGAAGAGCTGATGCGCATCACCGAGATATGGGTGGACACCGCGCTGCAGCTGGGCGAGAAGTCGCTTCGCACCATGGAGCGCCTGGTCCGCGCCCAGGAGCGTCGCTCGTCCGAAGCCGGCACCGCCGGCGCGCTCGCCGCTGCCCTCTGACGCAACTCGGCCTGGGGCTCAGCCCGAGATGTCGTCCGAACGCTGCCCGCCCGAACCGGCGGGCAGCCGGGCCAGGGCCTGGCGCGCCAGCTCGAACTGTTCGCGCAAGCCGCGCTCACGCGCCCGCCAGTCTTTCGCCAACTGCCCGTTGGGCAGCTGCATGACCTCGTAACCCATCGCCGCGACCCGGGACATGCCCAGGTTGCCCGCCACGCCCTTGAGCGCATGGCACTGGTCCCGGAACCCGTCCCAGTCGCCGGCACGCCCGCACAGTTCCAGCGTAGCCAGGCAGTGCAGGGAATCGCGCACGCACTGCTGCACGAAGTTGGCGACGAAGTCCTTGCCCAGGTTCAGCTCGACCAGTTCGGCCAGCACGGTGTTGTCCAGCACCACCGCGTCCACCGCGCTCACCGCGCCCGGCGACGCGGCCGGTTCGGCGCCACCCAGCGCGATCTCGGCCATTGCCTCCAGCAGGCGCCCGGCGACGATCGGCTTGGGCAGGAAGGCCCGGGCACCGGCCTTTTCGCAGGCCTGCATGGCCTCCGGCGTGACGTCGGCGGTCAGCACCAAGAAGGGCGTGCGCCGCGGGGCACCCGCCTCCATCACCCGCACCTCGCGCATGATGTCCAGGCCACTCACGCCGGGCATGTGCAGGTCTATCAGCACGGCGTCGAAGTCGCGCTCGGCCAGCAGCGCCAGCACTTCGTCGCCCGACTCGACCTCCTCGACGTGGTGGCCGGCCTTTTCCAGCAGGCGACGCAGCACCATCCGGTTGGCCGGATGGTCGTCGGCGATCAGCGCGTGCAGCGGCTTGACGCGCGCACGATGGCGCACGAACGGATCGTCGAAGGCGATGACGTTGGCGGGGATCGGCGCCGGCGCCACGCCCCGGCCCTCGGCCGGGCGATAAGGCAGCTCGACCCAGAAGTGCGACCCCACGCCCTCCTCGCTCTCGAAGCCCAGGCGCCCGCCCATGCTTTCGGCCAGGCCTTTGGCGATCGTGGTGCCCAGGCCCGTACCACCGTGGCGGCGCGTCTTGGCGCCGTCCACCTGTTCGAACGCTTCGAACAGCCGGCGCTGGGCCGCCACCGGGATGCCGATGCCGGTGTCGCGCACCGAGAACCGCAGCATGATGGTATGCGGCGGCATCTCGCCGGCGCGCGCCTCGGCCAGGTCGCGCGGGCGCGGCGGCGCCAGGCCCACTTCCAGCACCACGCGGCCCAGGTCGGTGAACTTGATGGCGTTGTTGAGCAGGTTCACCAGGATCTGGCGCAGGTGGTCGACGTCGCCGTGCAGGTCGTCGGGCACGCGCTCGGACACCACCACCGAGAAGCCCAGGCCCTTGCTGTTGGCCAGCGGCTGCAGCATCACCTGCACGCTGCGCGTCATCTCGCGCAGGCGGAAGTCCTCGACGTTGAGCTTGAGCTTGCCGGCCTCGATGGCCGAGATGTCCAGCACGTCCTCCACCAGCGCCAGCAGCGCCTTGGCCGAGGTCTGGATCACCTCGGTGCACTCGCGCTGCTCCTTGCTCAGCCGCGTGGTGGTGAGCAGGTCGGACATGCCGACGATGCCGTTGAGCGGCGTGCGGAACTCGTGGCTCATGTTGGCCAGGAAGCGGCTCTTGGCCTCGTTGGCGCGCTTGGCCTCGTCGGTGGCGCGCGTCAGGGCGCGCAGCAGCGAAGTGAGGTAGGCGGGAATGGCGGTGAGTCCCACCAACAGGCCCCAGGCCAGCATCTGGTTCAGCTGCCAGTAGTCGGTGCTGGTGATGACGGCCAGGAAGCTGGCGCTGGCCATCAGGATGGCCGCCACCAGGTAGCGTTCGCCGAAGCGCAGGCCATTGCCGATCGTCACCCACATCAGGATCACGTACACCGGCGCCAGCGACTCGCCCAGCACGTGCATGGCCGCGCCCATCATGGCGTAGTCGGCCAGCATGCCGATGACGCGACGCACGTGGGAAACACCGGGTCGCAGCGCGATACCGGCGATCAGGCCGATGCCAACCACCGCCTCGATCGCGAAGAACAGGAACACCAGCTGCAGCGGCTCGTTGCGCACCGTCGCGCCGGACGTGACGCCGAGCAGGTAGACCAGGATCACCGTGACCACCGCGACCCGGGTCAAGGCCTGGCCATGCTCGCTGTCCGGGCGGTTCCGGAAGCGGTCGGCGAAGCGTTGCAGGAGCGTGCTCACCGTCGGGGTCGGGCGTCCGGTGGCGTCAGCGCGGCGCGGGCGCCGGCGCGTGGAAGTCGAAGATTTCCTGGACGCGGTCGCGGCGCGCCATCAGTGCGTCGATCACCGTCGGGTCGAACTGCTCGCCGGACTGGGCCTTGAGATACTCGAAGGCCTGGGCCATCGGCCAGGCGTCCTTGTAGGGCCGCACCGTGGTGAGCGCCTCGAGCACGTCGGTGACGGCGACGATGCGCGCCGCCAGCGGGATGGCTTCGCCGACGAGGCCGTCGGGATAGCCGCTGCCGTCCCAGCGCTCGTGGTGGTGCAGCGCGATGGTGGCGCCGACCTGCACGAACTTGCTGGAGCTGTCGCTGAGGATGTCGTAGCCCAGGCGCGGATGCCTGCGGATCTGGTCGAATTCGGCGGCGTCGAGCTTGCCCGGCTTGAGCAGGATGGCGTCGGACACGCCCATCTTGCCGATGCCGCGCAGGGGCGCGGCCAGCTCGATCATGCGCACCTCGTCCTCGGGCAGGCCCAGGGCCTCGGCAATCAGGCCCGAGTAGCGCGAGACGCGCTCGACGTGGGCCACGCTGCCGCCGTCGCGGTACTGGGTGGCCTTGGCCAGGCGGTGCAGGATCTCGCGCTCGCGTTCGTCCAGTTCGTGCATGCGCGCCAGCAGCTGGCGCTCGAGTTCGTGGGCGCGGGACTTCAGGTTCTGCTGCTGCTGGCGCAGGGCCAGCAGGTTGCGGCAGCGCGAGCGCAGCTCGCGCGGGCGCACGGGCTTGACCAGGAAATCAATGACGCCGGCCTCGAGCGCGGCGTTGCGGATCGGCTCGTCGCCCACCACGGTGATCAGGATGATGGGCACGTCCCGGTGCGACAGCGGGCGGCGGAACCGGCGGGCGAACTCCAGGCCGTCGAGCTTGGGCATGCGGTAGTCGAGCAGCAGCAAGTCCGGCGAGCTGCGCTGGGACCACAGCAGGGCCTCCACCGGGTCGCCGAAATCGGTGACTTTCACTTCCGGGCTGATGTCCTCCAGCAGGTGGCGGAACATCGTCCGCTGCGAAGGCTGGTCATCAACAATCAGTACGTTCACCTGAAGCTCCCGGGTGCAAACACCGTGATTGCCGCGAATCGCGGCTCACCCCGAGCTTACTCCGCCGATTTCAACCCCGGCAAGGACTTGCTGAACATTCCTGCCGCACACCCTCCGCGCGCAAAGCCCCGCGCTGCACCCACCTGGTGGAAAGCCCCCCTCGGTAAGGGGGGCGCGGCGACAGCCGCAGGGGATCGGAAGTGATGAGCCCGGGGCCCGCGATACGCAAAGCGGATCGTGGGGGATCCTGAGCGAATGCTCAGGAGCCGCTAGCGAATGCTCAGGAACCGCTCTCCGGCCGCATGTACGGAAACAGCAGCACGTCGCGGATCGAGGCCGAATCGGTCACCAGCATCACCAGCCGGTCGATGCCGATCCCCAGGCCGCCGGTCGGGGCCATGCCGTATTCCAGGGCACGGATGTAGTCGGCGTCGTAGTGCATGGCCTCGTCGTCGCCGCCGTCCTTGGCCTCCACCTGGGCCAGGAAGCGGGCCTTCTGGTCTTCGGGGTCGTTGAGCTCGGAGAAGCCGTTGGCCAGCTCGCGGCCGCCGACGAACAGCTCGAAGCGGTCGGTGAGCCCGGGGTCGCGGTCGCTGGCGCGGGCCAGCGGGCTCACTTCCACCGGATGGTCGGTGATGAAGGTGGGCTGGACCAAGGTGTGTTCGACGGTCTTCTCGAACACTTCCAGCAGCAGCTTGCCCCAGCCGTAGCCCGGCTTGAACTTGATGCCCAGGCGCTCGCAGTGGCGGCGCATGGCGTCGAGGTCGCGCAGTTCTCCGGGCCTGATCTCCGGGTTGTGCTCGAGCACCGCGTCGGTCATGGACCAGCGGCGGAAGGCCGGGGCCAGGTCGATCGCCATGCCTTCCCACTGCAGCTGCGCGGTGCCGCGCGCGCGCACGGCCACGTCGCGGATCAGGCCTTCGGTGAGGTCCATCACCTCGTGGTAGGTGGCGTAGGCCTCGTACAGCTCGAGCATGGTGAACTCGGGGTTGTGCCGGGTGGACACGCCCTCGTTGCGGAAGTTGCGGTTGATCTCGTACACGCGCTCCAGCCCGCCCACGACCAGGCGCTTGAGGTAGAGCTCGGGCGCCACGCGCAGGTACAGGTCCAGGCCCAGCGCGTTGTGGTGGGTGGTGAAGGGCTTGGCCGTGGCGCCGCCGGGGATGTAATGCATCATCGGCGTTTCCACTTCCAGGAAGCGGCGCGCGTCGAGCCAGGCGCGCATCGCCGAGACGATGCGCGAGCGCTGCACGAACACCTCGCGCGCCTCCGGGTTCACGATCAGGTCCACGTAGCGCATGCGGTAGCGCTGCTCGACGTCGGCCAGGCCGTGCCATTTGTCGGGCAGCGGCCGCAGCGACTTGGTCATCAGGCGCAGCGCGCCGGCCTTCACCGACAGCTCGCCGGTGCGGGTGCGGGTGAGCCCGCCCTGCACCGCCACGATGTCGCCCACGTCCCAGCCCTTGAATGCGTCGTAGCTTTCGCCCAGCTCGCTGCCCTGCAGGTACAGCTGGATGCGGCCGCTCATGTCCTGGATCTGGGCGAAGCTGGCCTTGCCCATCACGCGCTTGGCCATCAGGCGGCCGGCCACGGCCACGCGGCGGTCCAGCGCCTCGAGCGTCTCGGCCGTCCACGCGTCCGGGTCGGCGAACTCGTCCTGCAGGTCCTGCGCGTACTCGCCGCGCTGGAAGTCGTTCGGGAAGGCGATGCCCTGCCCGCGCAGCGCCGTCAGTTTCGACCGGCGCTCGGCGATGAGGGAGTTTTCGTCGGCGGCAGGGGCGGCGGGGGGCTGGGTCATGGCGTGTCCGGGACCGGAGTGTGGTGGAAAGGAACTAGTCAAGAGGAACCAGAAACTAGTGAAAAGAAGGTACTGGCGAGCTTGCAGCTTCTCACTGGTTCCTAGTTACTCTTCACTAGTTACTTATTTCAGGCGTCGGAGCGTTTGGCGCCCACGGCCAGGCCAGCCTTGAGGCTGGCCGCGATGAATTAATACAGATCGCCAACCAGCACCTTCAGCGTATCGCTGCGCTCGATGCCCGTGCGCAGATCCTTGATGCGGCTCTGGTCGAGCACGTAGTTGCGGATCTGGCTGCCCCAGCCGATCTCGGACTTGGTGGCTTCCACCGCGTCCTTCTCGGTGTTGCGCTTCTGTACCTCGAGCTCGAAGAGCTTGGCGGCCAGCATCTTCATCGCGGTGGCGCGGTTCTGGTGCTGGCTGCGGCCGTTCTGGCAGGCGACGACGATGTTGGTCGGGATGTGCGTGATGCGCACCGCCGATTCCGTCTTGTTCACGTGCTGGCCGCCGGCGCCGGACGAGCGATACACGTCGGTGCGCAGGTCGGCAGGGTTGATCACGATGTCGATGTCGTCGTCCACTTCGGGCGACACGAACAGCGAGGTGAAGCTGGTGTGGCGCCGGTTGTCGGAGTCGAACGGCGACTTGCGCACCAGGCGGTGCACGCCGGTCTCGGTCTTGAGCCAGCCGTACGCGTAGTCGCCCTCGACCCGGAACGTCGCCGACTTGATGCCGGCCACGTCGCCGCCGCTCACTTCCATCAGCTCGGTCTTCCAGCCGCGGGTTTCGCACCAGCGCAGGTACATGCGCAGCAATATCTCGGCCCAGTCCTGGGCCTCGGTGCCGCCGGCGCCAGCCTGGATGTCGACGAAGGCGTTGGCTGAATCCATCTTGCCCGAGAACATGCGGCGGAACTCGAGCTGCTCGACTTCCTTGGCGGTCTTCTCGACGTCTTCGACCACGGAGGCGACGGTTTCAGCGTCGTCCTCCATCTCGGCCAGGTCGATCAGCTCGTTGCCGCCGACCAGGTTGTCGGTGAGCGAGCGGATGCCGTTGACCACCTTCTCGAGCGACGAGCGCTCGCGGCCCAGGGTCTGGGCGTATTCGGGCTTGTTCCAGATGTCCGCGCTTTCCAGCTCGCGGTTCACTTCTTCGAGGCGTTCGACCTTGGTGTCGAAGTCAAAGATACCCCCTGAGCGAATCCAGCCGGCCCTTGAGGTCGGCGATTCGCTGGCGGATGGGATTGAGTTCCATGGTGTTCCGCAGTGGCTTGGATCGGCCGTGGATGATAGCAGACCGGCCGCGCCGCCCTGCCCCGGACGCGGCCTCGGCCAACACGCCGGGGCCGCCCGGAACAGGGGGTCAGCGAACCTCGAACTCGCCCACCAGCACGTTCTCGCCGTCCGGCGCCAGCCGCACCGTCAGCCGCTCGTCGCGCTGCCTGGGCGTGCCGAAGCCGGTGCTGAGCCAGACCTGCACGGTCACCGCGCCGCTGACCAAGGCCTGCGACTCGCCGAAGTAGTCCACCTCGATGCGGTACTTGCCGTTCGGCGCCCGCCGGATCGAATACTCCTCGGGCCCGTAGCCGCCGGTGAAGTCCTCGGAAACGCGGCCGCCGGCCGCAGTGCGCGGGTTGTTGTACCAGGCGCGCTCGCCGTCGGGCTGGGTCACCCACAGGTCCATGTCGGTGTTGTCCGCATCCCAGCTCAGCACCGCGCGCAGGGCCAGCGGCAGGTTGTGCAGCAGGCGTGGGTCGATGGCGCGCACGTCCAGGCGACCGCGTTCGCGCGCGACGATGGCGTTGAGCTCGGCCAGCGCGATCAGGGCGATGCCACCGAAGCGGTCGTCCCAGGGACGCGACACGACGGCGTACAGCGCGTTGATCGCCTGCTGGGGCTGGCCGACGGCGTCCAGGGCCAGGCCCAGGTCGCGGTGGCTCTGCGGCTCCTCGCCCCCGATCACCAGCACGCGCTCGAACACCGGCAGGGCCAGCGCGGGCTCACCCGCCTGCATCAGCCGGTAGCCGAGCACGCGCAGCAGGGCGCGGTTTTCCAGCTGCAGCTCGGCCAGGTTCGACAGCACGCGCAGGCCCAGGTCGCGCTGGCCGCGCTCGAACAGGATGTCGGCCACGTCCAGGTAGAAGGCGCTGCTGCCGGCATTGGCGCTGCGCTCGTCGAGGTAAAGCGCGTAGACCCGGTCGGCCGGCGCCGCGCGCAGGCGACGCGCCACGTCGGAGTCCGGGGCCCAGGGCTGCAGGTTGATCACGGCGCTGGCTTTGCCGATGCGCGCTCCCGTGACCGCGACGGAATCCAAGTCCGTCGAGCCCTCGAAGCTCGCAGGCGGCGCCGGCGGCGGAGAGGATGCCTGCGCCATGGAATTCCGCGGCACGGCGCGTTCGCGATCCGCGCTTGCGGAGGCGTCCGCGGCCGCCTCGGCCTGGACAGGCAGGGGTTCGGAGCCCAGGACGGACACTTCGGCAATCGTGGGCTGCTCCTCGCCGCGCCGCGGGTCTGGCTTGGGCCGCCCGGCGAAGGTCGTGCCCCACCAGGCCCGCTTTTCCTCGAACGCCGCCACGACCTCGTCCAGGTGGCTCGCCGCTTGTGCAGTCTCTTCCGCGGCGACGTCGCGGCGACGCGCCTGGAAGGCCTCGCGCAGCGCCGGCGGCGGCACGATGTCGTACCGCACGTAATCGTCCAGCGTCTCGAGCACCAGCAGCGAGGTCTCGGGCGAGGCCAGGCCGAAGTCCTGGCCGAGCTGGCGGATGCGGGTGCGGTTGAGGCTGGGTTCGGCCTGAAGTTCGCGCAGGCGGTAGCCGGCCCAGGCCTGGGCCAGGAAGCGGCCCGGTCGCGCGCGGGCCTCGCCCAGCGGCAGGCGCAGCTCGCGCACGCGGCCGCCCTCCTCCAGGCCCAGCACCAGTTCGCCGTTGGCCGCCTCGCGGCGGCCGGCGATGCTCAGCACGCCGCCGCGCGGGAACACCGAAGCGGCCACCACGTCGCGGGCGCCGGTGGCGTCCAGGCTGCGCAGGCGCGGGCCGTCGCGCAGCAGTTCGGCTTCGGCGCGGTCCAGGTCGGCGGGCGCGGCCAGTTCCACCAGGCGGCCGCCGCGGGCTTCGGCCAGGGCGCGCAGGCGCGCGGCATCGGCGCGCGGGCCGGAGGTGCTGATCGCGTACAGGCGCTGTCCGTTGCGAAGCGCGGGCATCGCGTTGGCGCCGTAGTTGGCCAGGCCGTCGCTTAGCAGCAGGTATTCCTGCACGTTCGCCTGCGGCAGCCACGCGCCCAGGTCGGTGCCGCCGTCGGGCACCTCGGCGCGCAGGGCGGCCTTGAGCGCGGACCAGTCGCCGCCGGTGACGCGGAAGCGGCGCGTGGCGCCGGCCCGGTCACGCAGCACCTGCAGGCTGACCTCGGCCTGGCCGACGGCGGCGAAGTAGCGGTCGAGCAGCGCGAACTCCAGCGCGCGGTCGCGCTTCTCCGCCGAGCCCGACGCATCCCACAGCAGGCCGATGCGCTGGGGCAGCGCGCGCGGCACGGCCACGCCGGGCAGCGGCACTTCGGCATGGAACCAGCGCTCGCCCTCGAATTCCTGCACCTGCACCTGCGGCGCGCCCGACAGCGGCCAGCGCAGCACCAGCCCGCCGGCGTCCCGAAGCTGGCGCAGGCCAAGCAGCGCCGCCTGGCCCTGCTCCGACGCCACCAGGGCCAGGGCGCGATCGCCCGTGGCGCGCTCGCCCTGCACCCGCAGTGGCACCGAGGCCAGGGCTGCGGCGAAATCCAGCGGCAGCGTGAGCTGGCGCGCACCGTCCACCCGCGCCAGGGTTTCGACCAGGCTGAAGCGCACGCGGCGCTCGCCGCCCGCCGGGATCGGGAACACGCGCAGGCGGAAGAAGTTGCCCTCGGTGCGCTCGAGCAGCGCCGGGTCGACGTTGCGGCGCTCGATGGCTTCGAACACTTCGCGGCCGCGCTCCTTGGGCACCGGCACGGCGTCGTGCATCACGCCGTCGATGTCGAGCGCGAAGGCCGACACTTCCTGGCCCGGCTGCAGCGGGAAGGCCAGCTGGCCTTCCAGCGGACGGCCGTTGGGGTTGCGCAGCACCAGCTCGATGGTGGTCTGGGCCTGGCCGCCGGCCACGTCCACGTCGATGCGCGCCGAAGCAAGCTGCACGGGTCGTTCGGCCCCGGGCGAAGAAAGCAGCGGCGGCAGCGGTCCGCTGATCTGCACCTGCGCGAACGCAGGCGCAGCCAACAGGACCGACAGCAGGAAGGCAATCAAGGCATGGAGCATGGAAACCCCGGGGCGTGGCGGCGCGGTCGGCGACCGTGCTGGCCTAGGTTAACGGGCAAGGCCCGCGAACGGGGTTACGCACCGGGGGGAGACAGAGGCTCAAGCCTGGATGATTTGCAGAAGGACCAGGGGAACGATGACCGCCAAGGCCAAAGCCAGTACCGAAGGCCCGCCATTTGCCCGCAAGGCGATGAGGCGGTCCGAGGGCGACAGGCCGAGCAGGGGCAACCGGTGGATGGCCGCACGAGCCTTGCCCAGGTAAAGGTTGTTCGCGACCATCGCCGCCCCAATCCGGCAGACAACCACGCTGGCGAGCAGTGCCTGCCGGGCCACCATGGACGTCGCGCCGTCTTGCCAATCGTCGATGGCAAGCCAACCGAGCAACAGGAAGATGGCACCGACGACGAGCAGATAAGTGACCGCCGCCAACGGAAGGCGGCGGTAGAAGAACCAAAGCGACCCGAACAGCAGCACCGAAACATTCACTCCCGCCCATCGCCGCGCGCCTTCCCGCATGGACGCCGACACGCGCGCGTAGTAGGGATGATGGGCATACGCCCCGATGTCTTCGGCGCTCAGGCCCGTCGCATCGGCGGGCGCCGAAGGCACGGGTGCAGGCTGGGCTTCGTCGCCGTCCAACCGGTACTCCCCCGCCTCGATGGCCGCCAGCACTTGGCGGGCAATCAAAACCTGCGCCTCCGGCACCTGCACGCGTACGTCCACCAGTCCCACGCCGAAGGCATGCATGGCCTGGAACAGATGGGCGTCGGTGACCGATGCACCGATACCCTCCGCCAGCAGGCGCGCTTCCAGTACCCGCGCATCGGTCACCGAAGGCAGCCGTGCAATCGTGACCAGGTCACCGGGCAGCGGCATTTCTTCCGGAAGGTCGTCCACCTCGTCCCTGCCGATTTCCAGTCCCCGGCGCCGCGCCTCGCCCTGCGCGATCTGGAGGGCCTCCGGCAACAGGGTGCCCGAACGGCAGTAGGCGATCACCTGTTCATCGGGCATTTCGCGATAGCGCCCTTCAAGATCCTGGATCGAGGGAGTCATGAGTCTGGAGCGCCTTGAATTTGATTTGGCGAGGAATCGGAGGCTACATCGCGGTCCAGTGCCGCACCAGCAGCTGCACGCCGCGGCGGCCGCCCCAGTCGTCGAGTTCGAGCTGGTAGGCCACGTGGATGCGGGCGGGCGGCGTTGCGCCGGTCCAGCCGCCGAAGTGGATGGCCGACAGCGGTGCCCCGCCCCGCTCCGGCACCAGGCTGAGCTTGAGGTGGCGCTCGGCCAGCTGTTTCCACTGCAGCACTTTGAACACGCCATCGAACACGGGCTCGGGGAAGCCCTGGCCCCAGGGGCCGGCCAGGCGCAGCTGCTCGGCCAGCGGGCGGCCGAGTTCGGCCGGCGTGAGTTCGCCATCGCTCAGCAGCTCCGAGCGCAGCTGTTCGGGCGAGAGCATTGTCGCCACCTGCGCCTCCAGCGCGGCGCGGAAGCGTTCGAAGTGCGCGGCCGGCAGGCTCAGGCCGGCGGCCATGGCGTGGCCGCCGAAGCGTTCCACCAGCCCGGGGTTCATCGCGTCCACGGCCGCGAGCGCGTCGCGGATGTGCAGGCCCGGGATCGAGCGCGCCGAGCCCTTGAGCATGGCGCTGCCCGGCTCGGACGGCGCGAACGCGAACACCGGGCGGTACATGCGGTCCTTCAGGCGCGAGGCCACCAGGCCCACCACGCCCGGGTGCCAGTCGTCGTCGCGCAGGCACAGCACCGGCGGCAGCACGTCGCCGTCCAGCGGCACCGCGGCCACCAGCGCCTCGGCCGTGTCCACCATCTGCTGCTGGATGCCCTTGCGTTCGCCGTTGATGCGGTCGAGCACGCTGGCCAGTTCACGTGCGCGCGCCGGGTCGTCGCACAGCAGGCACTCGATGCCCAGCGCCATGTCTTCGAGCCGGCCCGCCGCATTCAATCGCGGCGCGATGCCGAAGCCGATGTCGCTGGCCGTGAGCTGGGCGAGGTCCTTGCCCGCCAGTTCGGCCAGCGCGCGCAGGCCGGGCTGGCACTGGCCCTGGCGCAGGCGGCGCAGGCCGGCCGACACCAGCAGGCGGTTGTTGTAGTCCAGCGCCACCAGGTCGGCCACCGTGCCCACCGCCACGAGGTCGAGCAGCGACGACAAGTCCGGTTCGCTGCCGGCGAAGGCGCCGCCGTCGCGCAGCCGCTTGCGCAGCGCCAGCAGCAGGTAGAACACCACGCCCACGCCAGCCAACGCCTTGCTCGGGAAGCCATCGCCGCCCAGGTTCGGATTGACGATGACATCGGCGTCGGGAAGCGTTTCGCCCGGCAAGTGATGGTCGGTGACCAGCACCTGCCAGCCGCGCGCCTTGGCCGCGGCAATGCCGGCGTGGCAGGCGATGCCGCTGTCCACCGTCAGCACCACGTCGGGCGCGAACGCTTCAAGGTGCTCCACCAGCGCGGGCGAGAGGCCGTAGCCGTGGGTCACGCGGTGCGGCACCTGGAAGCTCACGCGCGTGGCGCCGAGCAGCCGCAGGCCGCGCACGGCCACGGCCGTGCCGGTGGCGCCGTCGCAGTCGAAGTCGCCCACCACCACGATGTGCCTGCCGCCGGCGATGGCATCGGCCAGCAAATCGGCGGCCTGCGGCAGGTGGCCGAGCGCGTCGGGCGGCAGCAGGCGCGCGAGCTTGAGTTCGCCTTCGGCCGGCGTGGCCACGCCGCGCGCGGCGTAGATGCGCTGCAGCGCCGGCGGCACGCTGTCGGGCCACGGGCCGTGGGCGGGAACGTCGCGCCGCAGGATGCGTACCGGTGCCGCCCTCACGCCAGGCCGGCCAGCGGACGGCGCCAGAAACGCCAGCGCTGCGCCGCGCGCAGCGAGAAGCGCGCGCCGTCGGCGAAATCCAGCTGCACCTCGCCCGCACCCGGGTCGCGCAGGCCCGGCAGCAGCCGCTGCTCGATCGCGGACCAATCGCGCGCCTGGCGCAGGTCGAGCAGCTGCGGACCGTCGCCGGCGCTGCCGATGCCCGCCAGGTGCGCCAGCGACAGCAGCTCGGCGTCCTGGCTGGCCACGCCGGTGAACACGCTGCGCACATGGTCGGGCAGCCGGCCCGCGCCCCAGAAGCACAGGCTGTTGACGGCCGGCTTGCCGGCCTTCGCGCGCGCTTCGTTCACCGGGTGGTTGTGCAGCGTCACCTGCGCCTCGTTGAGCAGCGCGCGCCAGCGGCGGCCTTCGGGACCGTCGGGCAGATGCGCGAACAGGTCGTCCCCCAGCACCTGTTCGGGCGGGGAGAACGCCGGCAGCTTCGCCTCCACCGGCATCGCCACGTACCAGCGCAAGGGCACCGGCGCCGACAGCTGGAAGCCCAGGTCGCCGAACAGCGGACGCAGGGGTGCCAGCAGGGCCTGTGCCTCTTCGTGGCTGAGCCCCAGCTCGCCTATGGCGAGCACGCGCGCGCCGTTCATGTCGGGGCGGACGTGGCAGGGATCGGCGCGCAGCCACTGGTGCAGCACCGCGTCGCCGGCGTCGCGCTGGCGGGTGATGGCGGCCATTGGCCAGCCGCGCGGCAGCAGGTCGAAGTGGCGCAGCAGCTGGGCGCGCTCGCCGGGCTCGCCGTCGGCCAGGCGGTCGGCGCGGGCCAGCAGGCGGCCGGTCTCCGCGCCCATCGGCTGGCCGGCGAAGCGCCGCCGCTCGGGCAGCAGCACGCTCAGTGCGGGCGGCGTGGCGGCGACGGGCGAAGCCATGCGGCGGGTCAGCCGTCGTAGCGGACGGCGATGATGTCGTAGTCGCGGTCGCCGGCCGGGGCCTGGATGGTGACGCTGTCGCCCTCGTGCTTGCCGATGAGCGCGCGCGAGAGCGGCGACGAGATCGAGATCAGGCCCTTCTTGATGTCCGATTCCAGGTCACCGACGATCTGGTAGGTGACTTCGTCGCCCGAATCGCAGTCGGCCAGCTCCACCGTGGCGCCGAACACCACGCGGGTGCCGGCGTTGAGGCTGGCCACGTCGATCAGCTGGCAGTGCGACAGCACGAACTCCAGTTCCTGGATACGGCCCTCGATGAAGCCCTGCTGCTCGCGCGCGGCGTGGTACTCGGCGTTTTCCTTCAGGTCGCCGTGCGCGCGGGCCTCGGCGATGGCGGCGATGACGGCCGGCCGCTTGACGGCCTTGAGGTGTTCGAGTTCATCGCGCAGGCGCTGGGCGCCCTTCATGGTCAGTGGTGCAATCGCAGTCATCCGTGCAATTCCTTGTGCAGTTCCTGCAGCGACCAGACCCGCGGGTTGTCGCGATGGTCGGTGGCGCGGATCAGGGCGCGCGCGCCCGGAATGGTGGTGGAGTAGGTGACGCGGTGCTGCAGCGCTTCGCGCCGGATCGAGAACGAGTCGGCGATCGCCTGCTTGCCCTCGGTGGTGTTGACGATGTAGCAGATTTCGCCGTTCTTGATCAGGTCGACGATGTGCGGGCGGCCTTCGATGACCTTGTTGATGCGCTCGCAGGTGATGCCCTGGCCGTTGAGGAACTTCGCGGTGCCTTCGGTGGCGACCAGCGTATAGCCGCGCTCGATCAGGTCGTGGGCGACCGGCAGCAGCCGCACCTTGTCCGGGTCGCGCACCGAGACGAAGGCCTTGCCGGGCTTGGGCGCGCGGATGCTGGCGGCTTCCTCGGCGCGGCCGAACGCCTCGGCGAAGGTGCGGCCCACGCCCATCACTTCGCCGGTGGAACGCATCTCCGGGCCGAGGATGGGGTCGACGCCCTGGAACTTGGCGAACGGGAAGATGGCTTCCTTCACCGAGAAGTAGTCGGGCACGATTTCCTTCGTGGCGCCCTGCTCGGCCAGGGTCATGCCGGCCATGCAGCGCGCGGCGATCTTGGCCAGCGGGATGCCGATGGCCTTGGACACGAACGGCACCGTGCGCGACGCGCGCGGGTTCACTTCGAGCAGGAAGATGGTTTCCACGCCTTCGCCGTCGGTCTGGATGGCGAACTGGGTGTTCATCAGGCCGATCACCTTGAGCGCGCGCGCCAGCTGGGTCACCTGGTCGCGCAGCTTGTCCTGGGTGGCGGCCGACAGCGTGTAGGGCGGCAGCGAGCACGACGAGTCGCCCGAATGCACGCCGGCTTCCTCGATGTGCTCCATGATGCCGCCGATCAGCACGTTGCCGTCCTTGTCGGCGATCACGTCCACGTCCACTTCCACGGCGTTGTCGAGGAAACGGTCGAGCAGCACGGGCGAATCGTTCGACACCTGCACCGCCTCGCGGATGTAGCGCGACAGGTCGGCGTCGGAATACACCACTTCCATCGCCCGGCCGCCCAGCACGTAGCTCGGGCGCACCACCAGCGGATAGCCGATCTGGTTGGCCAGGACGATGGCCTGCTCGGCGTTGCGCGCCGTGCGGTTGGGCGGCTGCAGCAGGCCCATCGCATCGACCAGTTTCTGGAAGCGCTCGCGGTCCTCGGCCAGGTCGATGCTGTCGGGGCTGGTGCCGATGATCGGCACGCCGGCGGCTTCCAGTGCGCGCGACAGCTTCAGCGGGGTCTGGCCGCCGTACTGCACGATCACGCCCTTGGGCTTCTCGACGTCGACGATTTCCAGCACGTCCTCGAGCGTCACCGGCTCGAAGTACAGGCGGTCGGAGGTGTCGTAGTCGGTGGACACGGTCTCGGGGTTGCAGTTGACCATGATGGTTTCATAGCCGTCCTCGCGCAGCGCCAGCGACGCGTGCACGCAGCAGTAGTCGAACTCGATGCCCTGGCCGATGCGGTTGGGGCCGCCACCGAGCACCATGATCTTGTCGCGTGTGCTGGGCATCGCCTCGCACTCGTCCTCGTAGGTCGAGTACAGGTAGGCGGTGGCCGTGGCGAACTCGGCCGCGCAGCTGTCCACGCGCTTGTAGACCGGGCGCACGCCGAAGGCCCGGCGCAGCGCGCGCACGGCCGATTCGTCGGTGTTGGCCAGTTGGGCCAGGCGGGCATCGGAGAAGCCCATGCGCTTGAGCTCGCGCAGGCGCGCGGCGTCCAGGCTGGGCAGGCCAGCCGCGGCAACGTCCTTTTCGGTCGAGATGATCTCCTCGATCTGGTCGAGGAACCACGGGTCGATGAAGCTCAGGCCGTAGACGTCCTCGACGCTCAGGCCGGCGCGGAAGGCCTCGGCCACCTGGAACAGGCGGTCCGGGCCCGGCGCCTTGAGCTCGCGCTTGATGCGCAGCAGGCCTTCCGCGCCGTCGGCGGCGGCGCCGGTGGGGTCGAAGCCGACCTTGCCGGTCTCCAGGCCGCGCAGGGCTTTCTGCATCGATTCCTGGAACGTGCGGCCGATGGCCATCACCTCGCCCACCGACTTCATCTGGGTGGTGAGGCGGGCGTCGGCGGTCGGGAACTTCTCGAAGGCAAATCTCGGAATCTTGGTGACCACGTAATCGATCGCCGGCTCGAACGAGGCCGGCGTGGCGCCGCCGGTGATGTCGTTGCGAAGCTCGTCCAGCGTATAGCCCACCGCCAGCTTGGCGGCGATCTTGGCGATCGGGAAGCCGGTGGCCTTGGACGCCAGCGCCGAACTGCGCGACACGCGCGGGTTCATCTCGATCACCACCACGCGGCCGTCCTGGGCGTTGATGCCGAACTGCACGTTCGAACCGCCGGTGTCCACGCCGATCTTGCGCAGCACGGCGATGGAGGCGTCGCGCAGGCGCTGGTATTCCTTGTCGGTGAGCGTCTGCGCCGGGGCGACGGTGATGCTGTCGCCGGTGTGCACGCCCATCGGGTCGAGGTTTTCGATCGAGCAGACGATGATGCAGTTGTCGGCGGTGTCGCGCACCACCTCCATCTCGAATTCCTTCCAGCCCAGCACCGACTCTTCCACCAGCACTTCGCCGGTGGGCGAGAGATCGAGCCCGCGCTTGCAGATTTCCAGCAGCTCCTCGCGGTTGTAGGCGATGCCGCCGCCGCTGCCGCCCAGGGTGAAGGACGGGCGGATGATGGTCGGGTAGCCCACGGTGGCCTGGATGCGGATGGCCTCGTCGAGCGAACGCGCCACTTCGGCCTTCGGGCAGTCCAGGCCGATTTCCTTCATCGCCACGCGGAACAGCTCGCGGTCCTCGGCCATGCGGATGGCTTCGCGCGAGGCGCCGATCAGCTCGACGCCGTACTTTTCCAGCACGCCGGCGTCGGCGAGGTCCAGGGCGCAGTTGAGCGCGGTCTGGCCGCCCATGGTCGGCAGCAGCGCGTCGGGTTTTTCCTTGGCGATGATGCGCTCGACCGTGGCCGGGTTGATCGGCTCGATGTAGACGGCGTCGGCCATGTCCGGGTCGGTCATGATCGTTGCCGGGTTCGAGTTGACCAGGATGACCCGGTAACCCTCGTCGCGCAGCGCCTTGCAGGCCTGCGCGCCGGAGTAGTCGAACTCGCAGGCCTGGCCGATGACGATCGGGCCGGCGCCGATGATGAGGATGGACTTCAGGTCGGTGCGCTTGGGCATGGGATTACTCGGATGTCGCGTGGGTGGGGTCGCACTTGCCGGCGAAACCGCCGGGCCGGTCCGCGTCGCCAGGGACCAGGGCGTCGCGGACCGGATGCATCTGGCGTGGCGTCAGGGGGCCGTGGAGGGCTTGGTGGCGCCCATGTGCTTGTCCAGGAAGGCCTCCATCGCCCTGTAGAGGTCCACCTGGTTCTGGAAGTCGTAGAAGCCGTGGCCTTCCTTGTCCTCGACGATGGTGACCTCGGGCGGACGGCCGGCGGCTTCCAGCCGCTCGCGCAGCAGGTTGTACTGGCTGATCGGCACGCGCCGGTCCTTGGCGCCCTGGACCAGCATCACCGGGATGCGGATCTTGTCGACGTTGAAGGCCGGCGACTGCGCCTGCTGTTCAGCCAGCGTCTCGGGCATGACCCGGTTGAGGAAGTTGACGCCGGTTTCGTCCTCGGGGATGTCGCCGTCCTTGAACATCAGCGGCAGGCTGTAGACGCCGACGTAACCGATGGTGCACTTGTACTTGGTGGGTTCGCGCACGACGGTCTGCAGCGCGGCGTAACCACCGTAGGAAGCGCCGTAGGTGCAGACGCGGTCCTTGTCGGCGATGCCCTGGCGGACCACGTAGTCGACGGCATCGGTCATGTCGTCGATCATGGTGGTGCCCCAGTTGCGGTAACCCATGCGCTCGAAGGCGTTGCCATAGCCGCCCGAGCCGCGGAAGTTCACCTGCAGCACGGCGTAGCCGCGATTGGCCAGGAACTGCACTTCCGGGTTGAAGCCCCACATGTCGCGCGGGCCGTGCGGGCCGCCGTGCGGGTGCAGGATCAGCGGCAGGTTCTTGCCGTCGCTGCCCTGCGGCACGGTGAGGTAGCCGTGCACCTTGGTGCCGTCGCGCGCCGCGAAGGCGATGGCCCGCATCTGCGACATCTGTTCCGGCTTGATCCAGTCCATCGCGGCAAGCAGGAACTTGGCCTGGCCGGTCTGGCGGTCGAACATGTAGTAGGAGCCCGGATCCACGTCGCTGTAGGCACGGAACAGCACGAAGCGGCCGTCGCGGCTGATGCCGCCAAAGCCGATCGCGTGGTCCGGGAAGGCGTTGATCAAGCCGGCGTAGGTCTTGGACTCGACGTGGTCCTTGTTGACGAAGGTGTAGCCGGGCGTGCCGTCCATGTAGCCGACGGCCAGCAGGTCGCGCTCGTCGCTGCTGAACAGGTAGTCCACGCTTTCGACGTTGGCATTGCTGGCCAGCGGCGTTTCGGTGTCGGCCTCCGGGTCCATCATCACCAGCCGCGCGGGCTCACCCTCGTCGCTGACTTCGAACACCACGCGCTTGTTGTCGGCGGCGAAAGCCACCGGGCGCCGCACCGCGCCACCCATCTTGGCGCTGTGCACGGTGGCCCAGGAGTCGCCGTTGCGGCGCAGGGTGACCGCGGTCAGGTCTTCCTTCTGGCCGACGGCGTAGCGGACTTCGCCCTCGTGGTCGACCAGGAAGTTGCCGGCGCGCAGCGGCGCGGACGCGACGGTGCGGACTTCGCCGGTATAGACGTCGAGCCTGGACAGGAAGGCCGACTCAATCGAGCGGGCCACCAGGATCGTCTTCGGATCATCCCAGGTCAGGTCGACGATGCCGTAGAGGCCGCCGTTGGGGATGTCGGCGCGCTTGGACCCGTCGACATTGCTGGCGAACACGTCGGCGGTGCCGACGCGGGCGTCGAAGCGGCCCAGCTTCTCGGTGACGTACAGGAACAGGCGGTCGTCGTTCACCCACCGCACCCGGTCGATGTGCTTCTTCTCGCCGTAGTCGAACTTGGCCACGAGCTTCATGTCGGAGACGCGGAAGGCGGCCAGCACGGTGCGGTCGGCCTGGGGCATCGACACGGTGATGTACTCACCGGTCGGCGACAGTGAGACGCTGGTGAACTCAGGGTCCTTGAAGAAGTCGCCCACGGGGACTTCGACGGCCTGGGCCGGCAACACGACCGCCAGCAGCAGCGGCAGGACGAAACGACGGACAATCTTCATGTGGACCTTCCCCAAGGTGATCATTGTGTGTTCGACATCATGTCGACGAAGCGGTCAAACAGGCCCGCGACGTCGCGCGGGCCCGGGCTGGCTTCCGGGTGGCCCTGGAAGCTGAAGGCCAGGGCATCGGTGAGCTCGATGCCCTGGTTGGTGCCGTCGAACAGCGACCGGTGGGTTGCGCGCACGTTGGCGGGCAGCGTGGATTCGTCCACCGCGAAGCCGTGGTTCTGGCTGGTGATCATCACGCGCTTGCTGTCCAGGTCGATCACCGGGTGGTTGGCGCCGTGGTGGCCGAGCTTCATCTTCATGGTCTGCGCGCCGGCGGCCAGCGCCAGCAGCTGGTGGCCCAGGCAGATGCCGAACACCGGCAGCTTGGTGGCGACGATTTCGCGGATGGCGGCGATGGCGTAGTCGCAGGGCGCCGGGTCGCCGGGGCCGTTGGACAGGAACACGCCGTCGGGCTTTTCCGCCAGCACCTGCGCCGCCGGCGTCTGCGCCGGCACCACGGTGACGCGGCAGCCGCGGTCGGCCAGCATGCGCAGGATGTTGCGCTTGACCCCGAAGTCGTAGGCCACCACGTGGAAGCGCGCGTCGGGACGGGCGAACTGGTTGCTGTCGAGGTCCAGCGAGCCCTCGGTCCAGGTGTAGCGCTCGCGGGTGCAGACTTCCTTGGCCAGGTCCATGCCGTTCAGGCCGGGGAACTTGCGGGCCGCTTCGATCGCCTTGTCGCGATCGATGCCCTCGCCCGCCACCAGGCAGCCGTTCTGCGAACCGCGGTCGCGCAGCAGGCGGGTCAGCTTGCGGGTGTCGATGCCGGAAATGGCGACCACGCCGCGTGCGGCCAGCCATTCGGGCAGGGCCACCTGGCTGCGCCAGTTGCTCGGGCGGCGCGGCACGTCGCGCACGATCAAGCCGGAGGCCCAGACGCGCTCGGCCTCGTCGTCCTGGGAGGTGCAGCCGGTGTTGCCGACATGCGGGTAGGTCAGGGTGACCAGCTGCCGGGCGTAGGACGGATCGGTCAGGACTTCCTGGTAGCCGGTCATGGCGGTGTTGAACACCACCTCGCCGACGCTGGTGCCTGGCGCGCCTACGGAAACGCCCTCGAACACGGTGCCGTCTTCGAGAGCGAGGATTGCGGGTTGGTTCACGGGCTATCGCCTTGCGATGGGGGAACCCGGTTCGCTGGGTGTGCGAGCACCCGCGGACAGGGGAAAACCGTGTCCGTACGGGCGAGGGTTCAGGCGAGCGGGAATTTTAGCGACCTCACCCCCAAAAGGGAAACGCCGCGTGCATCCGGGCCCTCAGCGGCGGCTGTCGGCCAGCAGCAGGGCGCCGAAATCGTGCCGCCCCGGGCCCAGCCGGGCCAGGCGCAGCGCGGCGTCCAGCGCCCCGCGGGCGAAAATGTCGCGGTGCATGGCGCGGTGCACCAGCTCCAGGCGTTCGCCGTGGCCGCTCAACTGCACGGTGTGCTCGCCGACGATGTCGCCGGCCCGCAGGCTGGCGTAATGCGGCGGGCTGCCCCGCCCTGCCACCACCGCCGCGCCCAGGGCCAGGGCCGTGCCGGAGGGCGCGTCCTTCTTGAGGGTGTGGTGGGCTTCGATGATGTCGGCGTCCCAGCCCGGCAGGGCCGCCGCCGCCTGGCGCACCAGTTCGGCCAGCACGGCCACGCCGGCGCTGTAGTTGGCCGCCCACATCACGGGAATGCGCTCGCCGGCGACCGCCAGGGCCGCATGCTGCGCCGGCGACAGCCCGGTGGTGCCGCCCAGCAGGGCCCGGCCGTGGGTGACGCACAGGGCCAGCAGCGGGTCGAAGGCCTCGGGCAGGCTGAAATCGATGGCCACGTCGAATTCGGGCGCTTCGCCCAACGCCGCGGCCGCGAGCACCGGCACCTGGCCGGCCTCCGCGATCGGCGCCCCGCTCAGGCTGACCGCAGCCACCACCTGCAGGTCCTCGCGCCGGGACGCCAGGCGCAGCAGCGCGCGGCCCATGCGCCCGCTGGCGCCGTGGATGAGGATTTGGACGACGGGAGTGTTCATGCCCCGGACGCTAGCGGAAACCGGGCCGGGCTGGCAAACCGCTAGACTCGCGACAACGTCCCCGCACCCGGCCCCCATGCCCAAAGCCAAGCGCGCGCCGCTGCGATTGCCCCTTCTGGCCCTGGCCCTGGCCGCGCTGGCGCTGTGGCTGGCCGGCGCGCTCGACCGCGCCGACGACAGCCTTTCGGACGCGATGCTGGTGCGCCATGCGAAATCGCGCACGCCGCCCGATGACATCGTGCTGGTGGCGATCGACCAGAAAAGCCTCGAGGACCTCACCGAAATGGCCGGCGCCTGGCCCTGGCCGCGCGCGGTGCACGGCGAGCTGATAGACGGCCTGGCCGCGTGGCGCCCGAAGGCCGTGGCGTTCGACGTGCTGTTCAATGAAATTGATGCCTTCCGCCCCGACAGCGACCTGGCGCTGCGCGAGATCGCCAAGACCCAGCGCAACCTGTTCTTCCCCTCCCAGCTCCTGCCCGACGGCAACGCCACGCTGATGGAGGACCTGCCGCCCTCGTTCGGCGCCCAACGCGTCCCCGACGGCGGCGACAGCGCCCCCGCCACCCTGCTGCTGCCCCTCGTCCTGGATCGGGTGAACTGGCAAGGCGGCCTGATCAACTTCGAGGCCGACCGCGACGGCCGCGGCCGCCATGCGCGCCTGCACACCGATACCAACGGCTGGCGCCTGCCGGGCCTGGCCGCCAGCCTGGCGCGCTACAGCGGCGCACGCCTGCCCGACCAGGAGCGCATCCGACTGCACTGGTTCGGCGCTTCGCCGCGCACCATCGCCTACAGCGACCTGATCAACGACCTGGGCCAGGCCAAGCCCGTGATCGCACCAACCCTGGCAGGCAGCATCGTGGTGATCGGCGCCACCGCCAACGGCCTGAACGACATGCGGCCCACGCCGCTGGGCGTGCAGACCGTGGGCGTGCTGGTGATCACCACGGCCATCGCGAACCTGCGCGCCGGCGACTGGCTGCGCGAATGGCCCACGCGCTGGCCGCTGGCGATCGCCCTGGCAGCAGTGCTGGCCGCGGTGTTCCGGCGACGCCACGGGCCGCTGCGTTCGGGCATCGCGCTGGGCGCGGTCAGCGTGGCGCTGCTGGCGCTGTCCTGGGCGGCCCTGTCGGCCAACATCCACGCCCCGATCGGCGCCGCGCTGTTACTGGGATGGCTGGGTTTCGGCCTGTTCACCCTGCAGGCACAGTGGCTGGACCGGCGCGAACGCGAGGCCACCATCGGCATCTTCGGCCGCTTCCTGGACCCGCGCGTGGTGGCCGGGCTGGTGGAAACCGGCGAACTATCGCGCGACCAGAAGCCGCAGGCGCGCCAGATCACCATCCTGTTCTCCGACATCCGCGGCTTCACCACCCTGTCCGAGACCCGCACGCCGGAACAGGTGGTGCACCTGCTGAACCGCTACTTCAGCCGCCAGGTCGATGTGATCTTCCGACACGGTGGAACCCTGGACAAATTCATCGGCGACGCGGTGATGGCGTTCTGGAACGCCCCCACCGACATGCCGGGCCACGCCGGCAAGGCGGTCGCGGCGGCGCTGGAGATGACCCAGGCCCTGGACGATTTCAAGCGCGAGCTGGCCGCCGGCAACGAGGGCCTCGGCGATTTCGACATCGGCATCGGCCTGCACACCGGCCCGGCCGTGGTCGGCTTCCTTGGCAGCGACACGCGGATGGAGTACACCGCCATAGGCGACACGGTGAACCTGGCCAGCCGCATCGAGGGCGCCACCAAGGGCGTCGCCCGGGTGCTGGTCTCGGACGCCACCCGCGAGGCCTGCGACGCCGCCGGCATACGTTTTGAACATCGCGGACAGTTCCACGTCAAAGGTCGCGAGCAACCCGTCGACCTGTACGAACCCCTGCACGATCCCGCGCCACCCTGATCGGAGGACCACCCATGCGACACCCCCACCCACCCATGAAACGGCGCGCGCTGGCCCTGGCGCTGCTGGCGGCCATCGCCGCCGGCGCGGCCTTCGCCGAGCCCGGCACCGTGCTCAAGGCCACCCAGTTGCGCAGCGCGCCGCTGGCGTCGTCCGACGTGTTGGCCGAACTCAAGGCCCAGCAGTCCGTGGACATCACCGCGCGCAAGGGTGCCTGGGCCGGCATCACCACCGGCGAAGGCCAGCAGGGCTGGGCGCGCATCCTCAACCTGCGCACCGGATCGGGCCAGGCCTCGGCCGCCAGCGCCAACCAGCTGGCGTCGGTGTTCCGCACCGGCTCCAGCGGCACCTCGGTGAGCACCGGCGTCAAGGGCCTCTCGGCCGAACAGCTGCGCAGCGCCTCGCCCGATTTCGGCGAAGTGACCGAACTGGACCAGTACGCCGCCAACGCCGGCGACGCGCGCCAGTTCGCCGGCGCCGGCCAACTGCAGGAAAAGCGCGTGGACTACCTGGAATCGCCGCGCAGCGGCCGGAGGCAGCGATGAACCGTCGTTACGCAATGATGGCCGGCCTTGCGCTGGCCTTGGCCCTGCCGCTGCAGGCCCATGCGCTCACGCGCGCCGGCGAACTCTTCAGCTTCGGCAAGAAGGTGGCCGATTCGCAGCAGGACATCACCGAGGCCGAGGAAATCGAGATGGGCCGCGGCATCGCCGCCAACCTGCTGGGCGCCGCGCCGCTGGTGGACGACCCGGAACTGCAGCGTTACGTGAACCGCGTCGGCCTCTGGCTGGCGCTGCAGACCGAGCGCCCGGGCCTGCCTTGGCGCTTTGGCGTCATGGACAGCCCGAGCGTGAATGCGTTCGCCATGCCCGGCGGCACCATCCTGATCACCCGCGGCCTGTACGACCGCCTGCGCGACGAGGCCGAGCTTGCCGGCGTGCTCGCGCACGAGATCAGCCACGTGGTGCGCAAGCACCAGCTGGCCGCGATCAAGAAGGAAATGGGCAAGGCATGGCAGCAGGAGCTCGCCGGCCAGGCCATCAGCCGCAGCAACAACGCGGTGGTGTCGCGGTTTGGCGACCGAGCCTTCCGCGCCGGCACCGAAGTGTTCGCCCGCGGCCTGGACAAAGGCGACGAGTACCAGGCCGACCAGCTGGGCATGGTGGTCGCCGCGCGCGGCGGCTACAACCCCTTCGGCCTGGCCGGCGTGCTGCAGACCCTGGACGCCACCAGCGCGCAGGACGCCTCGGTGGCCCTGATGTTCGCGACCCATCCGACGGCCGCGAGCCGCCTGGAGCGACTGGATGCCACCGTGGGCACGTCGCTGGACGCGTATGCGGACGCGCGTGATCCCGGCAGGCTGTATCGGGCGAAATAAGCACCCTGCTTCGCACACGAGAAAGCCCGGCTTGTGCCGGGCTTCTTTTTGGCTGTTCCCCAAAGTCCGGAGAGGTTGAGGGGTTCTTTTGGGCCCACCGATCTGGCGCCGGCCGCACCGCGGAGGCGAGGGTCGCTTCCGGCGCCGGTCGCACCGCGGAGGCGAGGGTCGCTTCCGGCGCCGGTCGCACCGCGAAGGCGAGGGTCGCTTCCGGCGCCGGCCGCACCGCGGAGGCGAGGGTCGCTTCCTGT
>JANOJQ010000053.1:0-14117 GCA_031418815.1 Lysobacteraceae bacterium | reverse complement strand
CCTTCGTGGTTGACGCCGGCGTCGAGGCACAGGTCGAGATGCGTATCGACAATCTCGCGGGCGATGTTGCCCACGTTCTTGTAGCCCACGCCGGTGTAGTATTCACCCTGCCCGGCCGGGAAGCCGCCGCCCGGCGGGAAGCCGAGGGGTGCGCCGTCCTTGTAGAGAAAATATTCCTGCTCGAAGCCAAACCACGCGCCCGGATCATCGGGGATGTTCGCGCGCGAATTGCTCGGGTGCGGCGTCTTGCAATCCGGCATCATCACTTCGTCGACCGTGGCCAGGCCGCTGGCCATGGCTTCCAGCGTCACGTTGCCGAAGGTTTCCGACAGGCTGGGGAAGCAGAACACGTCGGCGCTGGCGAAATGCCGCGACAGCGCTTCGCCGCGCTGCACGCCGGTGAAGATGAAGTCCGGGTTGGCGGCCTGCAGTTCGGCGCGCGCCGGGCCGTCGCCGACCCAGACGAAGCGGGCGTCGGGTCGCGACTGCTGCAGCTGGCGGAAGCAGCGCACGGCCAAGGGCAGGTTCTTTTCCGGCGCGATGCGGCCAACGCTGAGCACGATCGGGCTGGCTCCCGCGCCCCACGACTCGCGCAGCCCGGCGTCGCGCCAGCCCGGGTGGAATTCGCGCGTGTCCACCGCGCGGCCAAGCCGCAGCACGTGGCGGAAGCCCTGCTGGGCCAGCGATTCCTGCAGTTCGCGGGTCGGCACCAGGGTGGCATCGGCCTTGTTGTGGAAGCGCCGCAGCCAGGAGAAAACCCAGGGGCTCAGGAAGCCGGCGCCGTAACGGCCCACGTAATCGTCGAAGCGCGTGTGGAAGCCCGTCGCCACCGGAATGCCCATCCGCCGGCAAGCGCGCAGCGCCGACCAGCCCAGCGGGCCTTCGGTGGCGATGTACACCGCGTCCGGGCGCTGCGCCTGCCAGCGCGCAGTGAGCCGCTTGCCGGCCGGCAGGCCGAAGCGCAGGCCGGGGTAGCGCGGGATCGGCGCGCCCTCCACCAGCATCACGTCGGGGTCGGGCCGCGGGCTCTCGTCGTCGCGCTGCGGCCGCACCACGCCGACCGCATGGCCAAGCTGGCGCAAGCCCTGTTCCAGCGCCTGCACGGTGAGGGCGACGCCGTTGACGTCCGGCGGGTAGGTTTCGGTGACCAGTTCAATGTGCAGGAGTCTGTCCATGCCCATCACTGTCGTGCCGGCGCGTTCCAGCGGCGTGACAGCGCCATGGCAAGGATGTGACGCCGTGCCGGGCTTCAGCCGGCCTTGAGCCGCAGCGTGCGGCCGATGTCCTGCAGGTACTCGCGCTCGGTGTCCAGGTCGGACCGCGTGAGCGGGTGGCTGTCGAGCCAGCGTCCGGGCAGTGACAGCGCAAGGGCGTCACCGTCGACTTCCAGGCGGGCGTCGGGCAACGAGTCGCTGTCGTGGCTGCGGTGCAGCAGCACCGCCAGGCGCAGCAGCAACGAGCAGCGCTGGGCGTTGGCGACCAGGCGGTCGGGCAGCTTCTCGAAGCTGCCCGGGCTGAGCGCGCGCCGCTGGCTGCGCACCAGCGCGGCGAGGATCTGCTGCTCGGTGCGCGAGAAGCCGGCGATGTCGGAATGCTCCACCACGTACGCGCCGTGCAGGTGGTACTGGCTGTGGGCGATGGCCAGCCCCAGTTCATGGATGCGCGCCGACCACGACAGCAGGCGACGGTCGTCGGCCTCGAGTTCCCAGCGGGCTTCGACCTGGTCGAACAGCCCCAGCGCCGTGGACTCCACCCGCGCCGCCTGCGCGGGGTCCACGCCATAGCGGTTGCACAGCGCCACGATGGACGATTCGCGCGGGTCGGTTTCGCTGGCGCGACCCACCAGGTCGTACAGGACGCCCTCGCGCAGCGCGTTGTCGCTGACGTACATGCGGTCGATGCCGAGCTCGGCGAAGGCGGCGTCGAGCACCAGCAGGCCGCCGGCGATGATCGGCCGGCGCTCGGACGACAGCCCCGGCAGCCGGATGTCCTCGAGCCGGTCGAACCCCAGCAGCCGCTCGCGGATCGCGTCCAGGCTTTCGGCCGTGATCGACACCTTGGTGAGCTTCATGGCCACCGAGATGTCGCAGATGGCCTTGATGGTGCCCGACGAGCCCATCGCGTCATGCCAGCCGCGCGTGCGGTAGGTGTTGGCGAACTGCTGGAATTCGGCGGTGATCTCGGTGCGCGCATCCTTCCAGCGCTTGCGCGAGAGCTTGCCGTCGGCGAAGAAGCGCCGGGTGGTGGCGATGCAGCCCATCTGCAGGCTCTCGCGCTCCACGGCCTCGTAGCCCTGGCCGATGATGAACTCGGTGGACCCGCCGCCGATGTCCATCACCAGCCGCCGCTTGCCTTCGGCCGGCGGGCTGCCGTTGGCCACGCCCAGGTAGATCAGGCGCGCCTCTTCGCGACCGGCCACCACGTCGATGCCGTGGCCGAGCGCGGCTTCGGCCGGCGTCAGGAACTGCTGCGGGTTGCTCAGTGCGCGCACGGTGTTGGTGGCGATGGCGCGCACGCGGTGGGGCGGGATGGCGCGCAGCCGCTGGCCAAAGCGGGCCAGGCATTCCAGCGCGCGCGGCATGACGTCCGGGCTCAGGCCGCCGCGACCGTCCAGGCCTTCAGCCAGGCGCACGGTTTCCTTGATGCGGTCGACGATGCGCAGCTGGCCCATCAGATAACGGGCCACCACCATGTGGAAGCTGTTCGAGCCCAGGTCGACGGCCGCAAGCAGGTCGCCGTCCTTCAGGGGCTGGTCGGCTTCGGTTGGCATGCTCGGTTACCCGCAGAGTTTGGCGAGAAGCGCGCCCTGCGCAGAATAGGGCATCTCGCCCTCCGCAGGGGACACGCGGCCATAGCTGCCGTCGTCGCGAAGCTGCCAGGCGTTCTGGTTGTCGGCCAGGTAATTGGCCAACTCCTCGTCATACACGCGCTGGGCCAGCACCGGGTCGAGGATGGGGAAACAGGTCTCGACCCGGCGCAGCAGGTTGCGCTCCATCCAGTCGGCGCTGGAGCAGAAGATCTCGGGCTTGCCGCCGTTGGCGAACCAGTACACGCGGCTGTGCTCGAGGAAGCGGCCGATCACCGAACGCACCGTGATGTTGTCCGACACGCCGGGCACGCCCGGGCGCAGACAGCTGGCGCCGCGCACGATCAGTTCGACCTTCACGCCGGCCTGCGAGGCTTCGTACAGCGCGCGGATGACGTTGGGTTCATTGATGGCGTTCATCTTGGCGATGATGTGGCCGCCCTTGCCGCTGCGGGCGTTCCTGGCCTCGTGCTCGATCTTCTTGAGCAGGCCCTTGTGCAGGGTGAAGGGCGACTGCAGCAGCTTGCGCAGCTTGATCTTGGGTGCCAGGCCCGACAGCTGGTGGAAGATGTCGTGCACGTCGGCGGCGATGTCCGGGTCGGCGGTCATCAGGCCGATGTCGGTGTACAGGCGCGCGGTGCCGGCATGGTAGTTGCCGGTGCCCAGGTGCACGTAGCGCTGCAGCTTCTTGCCCTCGCGGCGCACGATCAGCATCATCTTGGCGTGGGTCTTGTAGCCCACCACGCCGTACATCACCTGCACGCCGGCTTCCTGCAGCTGGTCGGCCAGGCGGATGTTGGCCTCTTCGTCGAAGCGCGCACGCAGCTCCACCACCACCGTCACGTCCTTGCCGTTGCGGGCGGCGGTGATGAGGTGGTCGATGATCTTGCTGTCCTTGCCGGTGCGGTAGAGCGTCTGCTTGATCGCCAGCACGTCCGGGTCGATGGCGGCCGAGGCCAGCAGGTCGAGCACCGACTGGAAGCTCTGGTAGGGATGGTGCAGCAGCACGTCGCCTTCGCGGATGGACTTGAAGGGCGTGTCCTCGTCGAGCTCGGCCGGCAGCTGGCGGAACGGCCGGAACTTCAGCTCGGGCCGGTTCACCAGGTCGTACACCTGGGTGACGCGGTTGAGGTTCACCGGGCCATTGATGCGGTACACGGCGTTCTCGGTGAGGCCGAAGTTCTGCAGCAGGATGTTGAGGATCGGCTTGGGGCAGTGCTCGGCGATCTCCAGGCGCACGGCCGGGCGGAAGCCGCGGCTGGCCAGCTCGTCCTTGAGCGCGCTGGCGAGGTTTTCAACTTCCTCTTCGTCCACGAACAGCTCGGAATTGCGGGTGACGCGGAACTGGTAGGCGCCCTTGACCTTCATGCCGGTGAACAGGTCGTCCACGAACGCGGTCAGCACCGCCGACAGCAGCACGAAGTCGTGCTCGCCGCCGGACACGTCCGGCGGCAGCTTGATGATGCGGGGCAGGGAGCGCGGGGCGCGCACGATGGCCATGCCGCCGTGGCGGCCGAACGCGTCCTTGCCTTCCAGCACCACCACCACGTTGAGCGACTTGTTGAGGATGCGCGGGAACGGGTGCACCGGGTCCAGGCCCAGCGGCGACAGCACCGGCAGCAGCTCCTCGAGGAAGTACTTGTGCAGCCAGCGCTTCTGCTTGGCGTTCCAGGCCTCGCGGCCGAGGATGCGGATGCCGGCCTCGTTGAGCTCCGGCCGCAGCGTCTCGTTCCAATACTGGTACTGATCCTGCACCAGCGCCGCGGCCTTGTCGTGGATCAGCTCCAGCGCGCGCATGGGCGGGATGCCGTCGGGCGGCAGCGGGCCGCCGAACTGCTCGGCGGTGCGCACGGTGGCGGCGCGGATCTCGAAGAATTCATCGAGGTTGGTGCAGGAGATGCACAGGTATTTCAGCCGCTCGAGCAGCGGCACCCGCGGGTCGCGGGCCTGGGCCAGCACGCGGAAGTTGAACTCCAGCTGGGACAGCTCGCGGTTGAGGTACAGGTCGGGCGCGTGCAGGTCGATGGTGTCGGCGATGTCTGGGGTCATGGTCCGTGCGGGTCGGGTCGTGGGCGGCGGGTTTCGCGCACCGGGTCAGGGTCCAGTTTACGCCGGCCGGGCCGCGTTCTGGCTTTTCAAGCGCCGGTGCCGTCGCGCGCGCGCACGCGGTCCAGGCCGAATACGCAGGCGAACGTGCTGCCCTTGCCCACCTCGCTCTCGATCTCGAGGCGGCCCTGGTGCAGGCTCAGCACGTGCTTGACGATGGACAGGCCCAGGCCGGTGCCGCCCGATTCGCGCGAGCGGCTGGTGGACACGCGGTAGAAGCGCTCGGTGATGCGCGGCAGGTGCTGGGCCGGGATGCCGTAGCCGCTGTCGCGCACCGCCAGCCGCGCGCCGCCGTCGGACGTGCGCTCGAAGCGGATGGTGATCTCGCCGCCGGTGGGCGTGTAGCGCACGGCGTTGCTGACCAGGTTCGAGAAGGCGCTGTGCAGCTCCTTGGCCGAGCCCGTCAGGTCCATGCCGGCCACGTCCTCCACGCGCACGGTATGCCGGCCCTGGCTGAGCGCCTCGGCTTCGCGGCGCAGGGTGACCAGCATGGAGGCCATCGACAGCGGCTCCTCGGGCAGGTGCTCCTGGGCCTCGAGCCGGGACAGGGTCAGCAGGTCCTCGACCAGTTGCGTCATGCGCTGGGACTGCCGGCGCATCTCCTCGACCATCACCGCCAGGTCGGGGTGTTCCTCGGGTTCGATCATGTCCAGGTAGCCATGCACCACCGTGAGCGGAGTGCGCAGCTCGTGCGAGACGTTTGCGACGAAATCGCGGCGCATCTGCTCGAGCCGCATCAGCTTGGTGACGTCGCGCACCACCACCAGCCACTGGGTGGGCGAGTAGGGGATCAGGCGCAGGCTGATGCGCACCAGCGGGTCGGTCGGGCTGGCGAGGTCGGTGAGCGGCTCGTCGGTGTGTGCGGCGGCGAGCCAGTCGCGCACGCGCGGCTGGCCTTCGAAGCTGTCCAGCAGGGCTTCGCCCAGGCTCTGCGGGTAGCGCAGGCCCAGCAGATGGCGCGCGGTCTTGTTGAACCAGACCAGGTGGCCGTCGCGGCGCTGGATGATCAGCGCGCCGTCGGGCATGGCGGTGGCCGCTTGCCGGTAGGCGCGCAGCAGCCGCACCAGGCGCCGGCTGCGCGTGCGGTTTTCGGTCTGGCGGCGGTGGATAAGCGTTTCGAGCGCGGCCCAGAGGCCCTGGCCGTCCACCGTGCGCAGCTGCTTGCGCCAGTCCAGGAAGCGCAGCACCCGGTAGAGCCGCCAGTAGGCGCGGGCCGCCAGCAGGGCGGTGGCGATGCCCAGCGCCCACCACGGTTGGCCCACCAGCAGGCCGACGCCGGTCACCGCGGCGTAGTAAAGCAGCAGCCGGATCAAGGACTGGCGCCAGGCAAGCTCCAGCAGCATCGAGACGCTCATGTGCGGCCAGGCCCCATGTTCAGCCCATGGACGCGGAGAAGCGGTAGCCCGAACCGCGAACGGTCTGCACCATGTCGTCCAGCAGGAACGGTTCCAGCGCCTTGCGCAGGCGGCGGATGTGCACGTCCACCGTGCGCTCCTCGACATAGACGTTGCCGCCCCAGACGTGGTCCAGCAGCTGGGTGCGGGTGTAGACGCGCTCGGCGTGGGTCATGAAGAAGTGCAGCAGGCGGTACTCGGTGGGCCCCACGTGCAGCGCCTGGTCGCCGGCGAACACGCGATGGGCGGCGCCATCGATGCGCAGCCCGCCGACGGTCACCGAACCGTCATCCTCGTCCTCGCGCGAGCGGCGCATCACGGCCCGGATGCGGGCCAGGAGCTCGCGGGCCGAGAAGGGCTTGACCACGTAGTCGTCAACGCCCGATTCCAGGCCGCTGACGCGATCGTTCTCCTCGCCGCGGGCGGTGAGCATGATGATCGGCACGTCGCGCGTCATTTCGTCCTTGCGCCAGCGCCGGGCCAACTCCAGGCCGCTGGCGCCGGGCAGCATCCAGTCGAGCAGGATCAGGTCGGGCACCCTCTCGGCGATGGCGGTCTGGGCCTCGCGGGCGTCGCCGGCATGCACCGGCTCGTATTCGCCCTTGCGCAGGGCGTAGGCCACCATCTCGCGGATGGCGGGTTCGTCGTCGACGATCAGGATGCGTTTTTGCACAGGGTTACCGTGTCACCGGGAGGGCCATGGCGCAAGTAGATAAAACTTTTGTGACCGGGCGGTGACAGCCCAGGCGCCGGACCCTACTGGCGGTCGGGGCGCTGCTCTTCGGGGCGCACGCCCTGGCGCTGCATTTCCAGCACCACCGGGGTGATCGCGGCCATGCGGGCCTCGATGCGGGCGCGCTGGTAGTAGTCCAGGTCGTCGCGCTTCATCAGGCCGGCCAGCTGGTTCAGGGCGTCCACGGCCCGGCCGTTGAGATAGGCGGTCTCGGCGTAGGCCTCGCCGGCCCGGACGATGTCGCCTGCCAGCTCGCTGGCGCGGGCGAAGTTGCGCTGGAACAGGGGGTCTTCGGCGCTGGAGGCCAACAGGGGGCGCAGCACTTCCTGCGCGCGACGGCCGGACGCGGGGGTGGCCACCTCGCCCAGGGCCTGGGCATAGGTCAGGCGCACGGGGCGGCTGTCGGGGTGGCGTGCCAGCAGGACGTCGAAGCGTTCGCGGGCCAAGGCTTGGCGGCCCCCGACGGCGGCGGCCTCGGCGCGCGCCAGTTCAAGCCACACCTGCTGGGGGTGTCGCAGCAGCAGGTCATCGAGCGTGGCCTCGGCTTCGGCCGGGTAGCCGCCGCGCAGCTGGGCCAGGGCCTGGCCGTAGCGCTGGGCGTCGGTGGTGCGCGCGCCCGGGGCCCGGGCCATGGCCCGGTGCTCGCGCAGCGCCGACGCCGGGTCCAGGGCGCTGAGCACGCGCAGGCGCTCGCGCACCCAGCCGAAGTTGTCGCCCGGCCCGGCCGCGGATTCGCCGGCCAGGCTGTACAGGCTGGGCAGCATCAGGCTGGCGGGTGCGCGCGAGGCGGGGCCCGGCGCCGGCCGGTCTGCGGCCAGTTTCTGGGCGCGCTGCCGCGTCTCGCTGATGCGGGTGCTGGTCACCGGGTGGCTGCGCAGGTACTCGGGCACCTGGTAGCCACCGCTGTTGCCGCGGTTGGCCTTCTGCATGCGCTCGAAGAAATCGGCCATGCCGTTGGGGTCGTAGCCTGAGCGGGCGAGGGTCTGGATGCCGACGCGGTCGGCCTCGGATTCGTTGGAACGGGTGTAGTCGATCTGGCGCTGCGCCATCAGCGCCATGGCGCCGGTGATCACCGCCGCCGTGGCGTTGGAGCCCGAATCGGTGCTCTCCCGGCTGCTGCTGCCCGCGGCCTGCGACGCGGCGATGGCGCCGATCATGGCCAGCAGGATCGGGATCTGGTCCTTCTGCGCGCGCTCCACCGCGCGAAGGACGTGGCGCTGGCTGACGTGGGCGATCTCGTGCGCCACCACGCCCGCCACTTCGGCCTCGGTTTCCGCGGTGATCACCAGGCCGGCGTTCATTCCGATGTAGCCGCCCAGGGTGGCGAAGGCGTTGATCTGCCGGTCGCGCATCATGAAGAACGTGAAGGACTGCCGCGGCGTGTCGCTGGAAGACGCCAGGCGATAGCCCATGGCGTGCAGCCAGTCGTCCACCAGCGGGTCGTCCAGCACCAGGCCCAGCCGGCGCAGTTCGTAGAGGGTGTAGGCGCCGTACTGGGCCTCCACCGAAGGGTCGATCAGCTCACCGGCGGAGGAGCCGATGTCGGGCAGCCCGGCGTCCTGCGCATGCGCACCGCAGGCCAGGCCGAGCGCGAGGCTGAGGGCGGCGATGGGAAGCACGATGCGCACGGCGACTCCAACCAAGGGATGGCCGAGGATACCGGCTGGCCGCTGTCGCGCGGGTGAATCCCCGGTTAACGTGGCCGGCGCGCGGCCCTCAGCGTTGCAGCCCGCGGCTGGCAATGCGCCGCCACGGCCGCCAAACTGGCCCAGCCAACGGAGAATCCAAGTGCCCACCATCACGATGTACACCACCGCCGTCTGCCCCTACTGCGTGGCGGCCAAGAATTTCCTCAAGGCGCGCGGCGCCAGCTGGCAGGAAGTGCGGGTTGACACCGACCTGGCGGCCCGCGCCAAGATGCTGCATGACTCCAAGCGCACGTCGGTGCCGCAGATTTTCATCGGCGACCTGCACGTGGGTGGCTACGACGACCTGGTGGCGCTTGACCGCGCCGGTGGCCTGAAGCCGCTGCTCGAGGCCGGCGCATGAGCGGCTCCGAGCAGGACCGGGTGAAGGAATTCACCGAGTTCCGGATGCGCATGAACGAGCGCATCCTGGGCCAGGACAACCAGGTGGTGCGGCGCTTCTTCGCGCTCGACACCCAGACCTACAAGGCCGGTGCGCTCGACCTCAAGACCAAGGAGTTGCTGGGCCTGGTGGCGTCGATGGTGCTGCGCTGCGACGACTGCATCAGCTACCACGTCGCCCAGTGCAAGGAAGCCGGGGTGAACCGCGACGAGTTCTTCGAGGCCTTCAGCGTGGCGCTGGTGGTCGGCGGCTCGATCGTCATCCCGCACCTGCGCCGCGGCGTCGACTTCCTCGACCAGCTCGAAGGCTCCGGCGCCCACGCTCCCGTCCAGCCCGCCCACGACCACTGAGGTGCGCGCGCCCTCCGGCGCAGCTCGGCGGCAAGGCGAGGCGGTCGCCTGATGAAACGGGGCAGGACCACAGACTAAGGTGCAGTGGGCCCGGGGGTAGGGCGATCTGGCATAATACGGCGCCTGCGGGGGCCGTCCGGCCGCCCGTGCCTCATGGAAGAACAAGCACTTATGACCCAGACCATCGCGGTGATCCGTGGCGACGGCATCGGCCCGGAGATCATGGACGCCACCCTTCAGGTCCTGGATGCCATGGACCTCGGCCTGACGTACGACTTCGTGGAAGCCGGCCTGTCCGCCTACGAGAAGCAGGGCGAACTGCTTCCCGCCGCCACCGTCGACGCCATCCACCGCCACCGCGTCGCCCTCAAGAGCCCGCTGACCACCCCGGTGGGCGAGGGCTTCAGCTCGATCAACGTCGAGCTGCGCAAGCGCTTCGACCTGTACGCGAACGTGCGCCCGGCGATCAGCTTCCCGAACACCAAGTCGCGCTACGAGAACATCGACCTCATCACGGTGCGCGAGAACACCGAGGGCGCCTACATCGGCGAAGGCCAGAACCTCACCGCCGACGGCGAGACCGCCACCCTGATCCAGCGCGTCACCCGCCGCGGCTCCGAGCGCATCGTGCGCTATGCCTTCGACATGGCCCGCCGCATCGGCCGCAAGAAGGTCACCGTGGTGCACAAGGCCAACATCCTCAAGTCCACCTCCGGCCTGTTCCTGAAGGTGGCGCGCCAGGTGGCGGCCGAGTACCCGGACATCCAGTGCAACGAGATGATCGTGGACAACACCTGCATGCAGCTGGTGATGCGCCCCGAACAGTTCGACGTGATCGTCACCACCAACCTGTTCGGCGACATTCTGTCCGACCTGTGCGCCGGACTGGTCGGCGGACTGGGCCTGGCCCCGGGCGCCAACATCGGCACCGAGGCGGCCATCTTCGAGGCGGTGCACGGGTCGGCCCCGGACATCGCCGGCAAGGGCATCGCCAACCCGGTGGCCCTGCTGCTGGGCAGCATCCAGATGCTCGAGCACCTGGGCCGCGTCGAGCAGGCCGGCCGCCTGCGCAAGGCCATCGTCGACACCATGGCGGCCAGGGACAACCTCACGCCCGACCTGGGCGGCAGTGGCTCCACGCAGTCCTTCGCCAAGGCGATCGCCGCACGCGCCCTGGACTGACCGGCGCCGGCGGCGGGTGAAGGAAAGGGCGCCCCGGGGCGCCCTTCCTGCGTTATGGCCCCGGGCGCCTGTGTCCGCCCGGTCGCCTTCACATGCGCCGTTCGTGGCGGGCCTTCACGCGACTTGCCCAAGCGCGAAAAAAACGTACTTCCGGACACATGAATCCGCTTACACTCGGGCGGCAAGGATACCGACGGCGGCACGCCCGTCGGTCCGGCCGGTAATGTCCCGGTCCATCCCCGCGGGGATGGCGTGCAGGGAGTGCACGCACGGGATCGTCCGCACCATTAGGTACCAGTGATCTGCTTCGGGGGAAGACATGTCGAACATGAAAAAATGGGGCGCGGCACTCGCGTTCGTGGCACTCATCGCGGCAGCCAGCCCGGCCTCGTATCGGCTGCTGGGTGGCGGCCAGTCCGCTCCGGAACGTCTCGGCACTGCGGCCGACGGCCGCGCCGAGCGCACCGCAACCGGCACCCGGGCTGATGCCCGCACTGCGCGCGAGGCCAAGGCCAGCGCCAACGGCACCGCCGCCGGGATCAGCGCGTCCGGCAGCGACAAGGCGGCCACCCGCCGCCTGGGCGTGATGCCGCGCAACCAGCTTCCTGGCGGCGGGTTCCTCTACAACCCCGCGCTGAATTCGGGTGGCGGCGTCGACCGCCCCGCGGCGGCGGTGGAAAGCAGCGTCAGCAGCGCACCGGGCACCTTCATCGTGCTGTTCGACGAGCCGTCGCTGGCCACCTACCAAGGCGGCATCGCCAACATCATGATGCCGCCGCGCTACCTGGGTAAATCCGGCAAGAGCCGCATCGACCTCAACAGCCTCGAGGCGCAGAATTACCTGGGCTACCTGCAGGGCCGGCAGTTCCAGCGCGAAGAGCAGATGGCCAGCGTCGCCGGCCGCGCGCTTGAAGTGCGCCAGCGCATGCAGCATGCCGTGAACGGCATCGTCGTCGACATGACCGCCGAAGAGGCGCGTCGGGTCGCCAAGCTCCAGGGCGTTCGCCTGGTCGAGGGCTATCGCGAGTACGTCGCCGACACCGACGTCGGACCGACGCTGATTGGCGCGCCCGTCGTCTGGGCCGGCACGGTCAACCAGCCGTCCGGCGCCAACCCCGTGCAGGGCGAAGGCATCATCGTCGGCATGGTCGATTCGGGCATCAACTTCGGCAGCCCGTCGTTCACGGCCACCGACCCGGTGGACGGCTACGTCCACGCCAATCCGCTGGGTTCCGGCGTCTTCCTCGGCACCTGCCTGGCGGGTGGCGACGACGCCGGCCGCTGCAACAGCAAGCTGATCGGCGGCTACGACTTCGTGTGCGGCACGCCCGGCAACCAGTGCGGCGTCGCCGCCGTCCGCGAGGAGCCCGGCTTCGGCGACACCAACGGCCACGGCAGCCACACCGCCTCCACGGCGGCCGGCAACCGTCGCAACGTGACGTTCAACGGCGCGTCGCTGCGCATCTCCGGCGTTGCACCGCGCGCCAACCTCATCGCCTATGACGCCTGCTACACCAACACGACCACCGGCCAGGGCCTGTGCCCGAACGTGTCGACGTTGGCATCGATCAACCAGGCGGTCGCCGACGGCGTCGACGTCATCAACTATTCCATCGGCGGCGGCGCGTCGCCCTGGACCGAAGCGACGTCCCTGGCGTTCCTGAGCGCCACCGACGCCGGTGTCTTCGTTGCCACCTCGGCCGGCAACAGCGGCCCGGGCGCCAACACCCTGGGCCACCTGGAACCGTGGACGTCCGCCACGGCGGCGTCGCAGCACGGGCGCGGCGGCTTCGGCACCCTGATGCAGGTCACCGGCCCCGCGCCGGTGCCGGCCGGGCTGCAGCCGGTCGTGCTCAACAACGGCAGCGGCGGCGTCGTGTTCTCCGCCACCCTCCCGGGCACCACGCCGCTGCGGATGAGCGCCGGCATTGGCACCACCAACGACGGCTGCAATCCCTCGCCTTACGCCGCAGGCTCGCTGACCGGCGCGATCGTGGTCATTCGCCGCGGCACCTGCTCGTTCGTTGAAAAGACCAACAACGCTTCGGCGGCCGGCGCCATCGCGGTCATCATCGCCAACAACCAGGCCGGCACCATCCTTCCCTCGGTGCCGGCCACCACCGTCCCGGTGTTCAGCGTCAGCCAGGCCGACGGCAATGCCCTGGCCGCTTTCGGCGCCACCAACCCGACCACGGCCACCGCCCAGATCTCGTTCCCGGGCGTTGGCCTGCCGAACGTGGCCGATGCCCTGGCGGGATTCAGCTCGCGTGGCCCGGCCGCCAACTTCAACCTCGTCAAGCCCGACATCACCGCGCCCGGCGTGGACATCCTGGCCGTGCTGGCCGGCACCACGCTCACGGGTTCGGAACAGTTGATCGGCGTCATCAGCGGCACCTCGATGGCCTCGCCGCACAACGCCGGCGCGGCGGCCCTGCTGCGCCAGGCCCGCCCGACCTGGACCGTGGCCGAGATCAAGTCGGCCCTGATGATGACGGCCACCACCCAGGTGTACCTCGAGGACCAGGTGACGCCGGCCAACGCGTTCGCGCGTGGCTCGGGCCGCATCCGCCTGGAGCGCGCGATCAAGGCCGGCCTGGTGCTGCACGAGACCACCGCCAACTACACGGCGGCCAACCCCGGCACCGGTGGTTTCACGCAGACGCTCAACCTGCCGAGCATGGCCTTGGCCAACTGCGTGACCAGCTGCCAGTTCGTCCGCACCTTCCGCAACCCCGGCACCTCGGGTGGCCTGTGGTCCCTGAGCGTCACTGGTCTGACCGGAAGCCTGAGCAGCTCGCTGATCTGGGTTCCGGCCGGCGCCACCCGCGCGGTCACGGTGACCATCGACAGCTCGGCGATCCCGGCCAACAACACCTGGAACCACGGCCAGCTGGTCATGACCCAGCGCCTCAGCGGCGGCCAGACGTCCAGCGACAGCACGCTGACGCTGCCGATCGCCGTTGCCGTGGCGCCCCCGGTGGTTTCGGTCCCGTCTTCGGTTTCGGCCAACGTCGTGGCGGGCAACAACGGTACCGCGAACTTCGCCATCGGCAACATCGGTGGCGCGCCGCTGGTCTACACGGCCGCCAGCACGGGCACGGCGACGACGACCGTCTACCGGGCCGACCGTGGTGCGGTCAACAGCGGGTTCCGCAACACCCTCTACTCCGACACCGCGACTGCAGGCAACACGGCGCAGTTCTCGGCCGATGATTTCCTGGTCGGCACCAGCACCCAGGTCACCGGCCTGAGCGCCGAGGGCTTCGTGGTGAGCGGCGTGGCGTTCCCGGGGGCGGCGACCGCCATCACCTGGTCCATCTATCCGGATGCGGCAGGCGTGCCGGCCGGCAATCCGTCGTCCAAACCGGGCGCGGCCGTGTGGACCATCACGCCAGCGCCCACCGCGGCAGGCGTCAGCACGGCCGGTGGCTTCCAGTCGCTGAACCTGGCGGCCGCGG
>JANOJQ010000052.1:0-9919 GCA_031418815.1 Lysobacteraceae bacterium | reverse complement strand
TGGCTGCTGGGCATGTACTACGGCTTCGCGTGGCTGCCGTGGGACGACCGCCAGGCGGTGCTGTTCGACCTGCCGGCGCGCAAGTTCTACGTCTTCGGGCTGAGCTTCTGGCCGCAGGACTTCTTCTACCTGGCCCTGCTGCTGATCATGGCCGGCCTGTCGCTGTTCTTCTTCACCGCCCTGGCCGGGCGCCTGTGGTGCGGCTACGCCTGCCCGCAGACGGTGTGGACCGAAGTGTTCATCTGGATGGAGCGCTGGACCGAGGGTGACCGCAACAAGCGGATGAAGCTCGACGCCGGCCCCTGGAACCGCGACAAAGTGCAGCGCAAGCTCGCCAAGCACGCGCTGTGGCTGGTGTTCGCGCTGTGGACGGGCTTCACCTTCGTCGGCTATTTCACCCCCATCCGCGACCTGGCCGCGCGCCTGGTGCCGTTCGAATGGGGCGGCTGGGAAGTGTTCTGGGTGCTGTTCTATTCGCTGGCCACCTGGGGCAATGCCGGCGTGCTGCGCGAACAGGTGTGCAAGTACATGTGCCCTTACGCGCGCTTCCAGAGCGCCATGTTCGACCGCAACACCCTGATCATCGCCTACGACCCGATGCGCGGCGAACCGCGCGGCGCCCGCAAGAAGAACCAGCTGGCCAGCGTGCTCGAGCGCACCCGCGGCCTGCTGGGCATGGACGTGGCCCTGAGCGCCGTGGTGAACGCCGCCCAGCACCGCAGCGCCGCCGACCTCAAGATGGGCGCCCGCGCCACCACCGGCCTGGTGGTGGACGCGCAGGAGGGCCTGCCGCCGCCGCCCGTGGTGAATACGCCCGAGGACCTGGGCGACTGCATCGACTGCACCATCTGCGTGCAGGTGTGCCCGACCGGCATCGACATCCGCAACGGCCTGCAGTACGAGTGCATTGCCTGCGGCGCCTGCGTGGACGCCTGCGATTCGGTGATGGACAAGATGGGCTACCCGCGCGGCCTGATCCGCAACACCACCCAGAACGCGCTCGAGGGCAAGCCCTCGAAGATCCTGCGCCCGCGTATCCTGGTCTATGGCACGCTGCTGCTGTGCCTGCTGCTGGGTTCGGCGCTGGGCATCGCCACCCGCACGCCGCTGCTGGTGGACGCCATGCGCGACCGCAATGCGCTGTATCGCGTCGCCCAGGACGGCAGCATCGAGAACGCCTACATGCTGCGCATCGTCAACAAGGACATGAAGCCGCACGTGTTCAGCATCCGCATCGAAGGTGCGCCCGGCATCCGGCTGGTGGAATCGGGCGCCACTCACCCGGCGTCAGCCGAGGAAGTGCTGACCGTGCCGCTGACCCTGGCGGCGCCTGCCGGCCTGGCCAAGGGCCGCATGGACGTCAGCTTCGTGGTGACCACGGAAGACGGCAAGATCGAAGTCCAAGAGGAGACGCGGTTCTTCGGACCGTTCTGATGACCCAGGAAAACACCCACAAACCCTGGCGCCGCAACCCGGTGGCCTGGCTGATGATCGCGATCCCCGCCGCCACCGTGGTGGCCGGTTTGTGGACGCTGTGGCTGGCCGCCAGCGAAAGCGGCGTGGACAGCAACCCCGACACCGTCCGCCGCACCGCGCAGATCCAGGTCACGTCGCTCGAACCCGACGAAAACGCCTCGCGCCTGGGACTGAGCGGTCGCGTCTGGCTCGACGGCGATGCCCTGCTGGTGGCGGTGCTGCCGTCGTCGGGCACGGTGGCGCCGCAGCTTCAGCTGGTGCACCCGATCGAGAACAGCCTCGACCGCCACCTGGACCTGTCCCCCGACCCGCGCGGCTGGCGCGCCAACGGCACGGTCGCTGGCAAGCAGGCCTGGCACCTGCGGCTGGTGGCCGCCGACGGCAGCTGGCGGCTGGTTGGCCGCTACCGCCCCGGTGACACGCAAGTGCAGCTGGAGCCGTCGGTCTCGGTGCAATGACCGCCGCCGTGGACGCGGCCTGCTTCCACTGCGGTGAAGCCCTGCCCGCGCACCCGGCGCCCACGGTGGCCATCGACGGCGCCCAGCGCGCCGTGTGCTGCCTGGGCTGCGGCGCCGCCGCCCAATGGATCCGCGACGCCGGCCTGGGCGACTACTACCGCCTGCGCAGCGCCAGCGACGGCGCGCGCGTGGACCCCGACGCCGGCGACTTCCTCACCTGGGACCGCGCCGACGTGCAGTCGGGCCACGTGGTGGCCACGCCGCAGGGCAGCGAAATCACGGTGGTGGTGGAAGGCATGCGATGCGCGGCCTGCGCCTGGCTGATCGACCGCGCACTGGTGCGCGAACCGGGGGTGACCGACGTCGGCGCCAACGCCGTCACCGGCCGCGTGCGGCTGGCCTGGGACCCGGCGCGCACGCCGCTGTCGCGCGTGCTGGTGCGGCTGGCGGCGCTGGGCTACCGGCCGCACCTGGCGCAGGGCGAGGCCGCCGAGCGCGAGCGCCGGCGCGAACGCAACCGCCTGATCGCGCGGCTGGGCGTGGCGGCGCTGGGCGCGACCCAGGCGATGATGTTCGCCGAGGCGCTGTACCTGGACACCGCGGGGCAGATGTCGGTGCCCACGCGCGATGTCTTCCGCTGGGTGACCTTCCTGGTGTCGACGCCGGTGGTGTTCTTCTCGGGCTGGCCGTTCATCGCCGGCATGGCCGCGGAGCTGCGGCACCGGCGCCCCGGCATGGACACGCTGGTGGCCAGCTCGGTGCTGCTGGCCTACTTCGCCAGCCTGGTGGAGACGCTGCGCGGCGGCCCGCACGTGTGGTTCGACGCGGCGGTGATGTTCGTGCTGTTCCTGCTGGCGGCGCGCTTCCTGGAACAGATGGCGCGGCGCCAGGCCAGTGCGCGCCTGGACACGCTGGCGCGCGCACAGCCGGCCCTGGCGTGGCGCATCACCGAACACGGCCGCGAACAGGTGCCGGTGGCGGCGCTGGCGACCGGCGACGTGGTCGAAGTGGGCGCCGGCGAAGTGGTGCCCGCCGACGGCGCCCTGCTCGACGCCGCCGCCTCGTTCGACGAATCCCTGCTCACCGGCGAATCCGAACCGGTCGCGCGCCAGCCCGGCGCAGCGCTTTATGCCGGCAGCGTCTGCCGCGAATCGGCGGCGCGCCTTCGGGTGCAGCGCGTGGGCAGCGACACCCGGCTGTCGCAGCTCACGCGCGCGGTTGAAAAAGCCCAGGCCCAGCGCCCGCGCGTGGCGCGCCTGGCCGATGCGGTGGCGACACGCTTCGTCGTGGCGCTTTTCGTGGTGGCGGCCTTGGTGTTCATCGCCTGGTGGCAGGTGCAGCCGGCGCGCGCCTTCGAAGTGGCGCTGGCCGTACTGGTGGTCAGCTGTCCCTGCGCGCTGTCGCTGGCGGTCCCCGCCGCGCTGGCCACCGCGCACGGCACCCTGGCGCGCATGGGCGTGCTGGCGTTGGGCGCCGACGCGCTGGAATCGCTGGCCAGGGTGGACACTGTGCTGCTCGACAAGACCGGCACGCTCACCCTGGGCCGCCCGCAGCTGGTTGACGCGCGCGCCGTGGACGGCGGCGACGTGGCGCCCTGGCTGGACGTGGCCGCGGCGCTGGAACAGGGTGCGGGCCATCCCATCGCCGCCGCGTTCGCGCACCGCAGCGTGCCCGCCGCCGAGCGCGTGCGTGCGTATCCGGGCGAAGGCGTCGCCGGCGAAGTGGACGGCCGCGCCTGGCGCCTGGGCCGCGCTGGTTTCGCCGTACGCGGCGAAGACGACGGCGCGCTGTGGCTGGGCGACGGCACCACGGGCGTGGCCCGCTTCACCATCGCCGACACGGTGCGCCCGGATGCCGCCCAAGCCATTGCCGCGCTGCGGGCGCTGGGCCTCACGCCGCGCATCCTCAGCGGCGACGGCGCAGCCACCGTGGCGTCGGTGGCGCAGGCCGTGGGCGTGGCGAAGTTCCAGGCGCGGCAGTCGCCGGAGGACAAGCTCGCTGCCGTGCGCGCCCTGCAGGCCGACGGCCACCGCGTGCTGATGCTCGGCGACGGCATCAACGACGCACCCGTGCTGGCCGGTGCCAACGTCTCGATGGCCATGGCCGACGGCGCACCGCTGGCGCATCGCTCGGCCGACCTGGTGCTCACCGGCTCGTCGCTGATGCGGGTGCCGCAGGCCGTGGCGCTGGCGCGGCGCAGCCAGCGCATCATCCGGCAGAACCTGGGCTGGGCGCTGGCCTACAATCTGGTGGCGCTGCCGTTCGCGGCCATGGGCTGGGTGAACCCGGGCCTGGCGGCGCTGGGCATGGCGGCGTCGTCGCTGGTGGTCACCGCCAACGCGCTGCGCCTGGGCCGCTTCGAAGGACGCACCGAATGAACATCCTGCTCGCCCTGATCCCGGTTTCATTGGCGCTGCTGCTGCTGGCGATCCTGGCCTTCCTGTGGGCGGTGAAGCGCGGCCAGTTCGACGACCTCGACACGCCGTCGCTCGACATCCTGGGCGACGACGAGCGCCCGGCGCCGCCCCTGGAAAAGCGCGACGCCGACTGATGCCGGTCGACCTGCTCACCCTCGCCGCGGCGCTGCTTACCGGGCTGCTGGGCGGCCTGCACTGCGCCGCGATGTGCGGCGGCATCGCCACCGGGCTGTCGGCCACCGCGGCGCGGCCCGGGCTGGGCTCGGCCTTTGCGCTCAACGGCGGCCGCGTGCTCGGCTACACCCTGGCCGGCGTGATCGTCGGCGCCTTCGGCGGCGGGCTGCTGTCGCTGGCGCGGTCCGAGGGCCTGGCGACCACGCTGCGGGTGGCGATGGGCGCCGTGCTGCTGCTGGCGGCGATACGCATCGTGTGGCCGGCGCAGCTGGGCTTCCTGTCGCGCGGCGCCGCGGGTTTCTGGCGGGTGATCCGCCCGCTGCAGGCGCGCGTGGTGCCGGCCGCCGGCCCGTTGCGGCCATGGGTGCTGGGAATGTTCTGGGGTTGGCTGCCCTGCGGCCTGTCGACGACGGTGCTGGCCGCCGCGTGGCTCGAAGCCAGCGCGCTGCACGGCGGCCTGCTGATGCTGGCGTTCGGCCTGGGCACGATGGCGACGATGGTGCCGCTGACCTGGAGCGGGGCTCGGCTGGCCGGCCTGGCCAGGCAGCGCGGCTGGCGCCTGGCGGGCGCCGGCCTGATCGCCCTGGCGGGCGTGGTGACGATGGCCGGCCCCTGGCTGGCCCAGCAGCCGGCGGTGCACGCCGTGCTGGTGGCGCTGGGCTGCCGCTCGGTCTAGCTGTGGTGCTTGACGCCCGGCGCGACGGGCTTGGCCGGGCCATGCACCATCGCGTCCAGGCGCGCGGCGTCAAGCACCGTCACCTGGCGCCCGCGCACGGCGATCACGCCGTCGTCCTGCATCTTGGTCAGCGTGCGGCTGACGGTCTCGATCACCATGCCCAGGAAACTGGCGATGTCCTCGCGGCTCATCGGCAGCACGAACATCTCGCCCGAGCGCCCGAGCAGCTTGTAGCGCTCGGACAGGCCGTGCAGGAACAGCGCAACGCGCTCCGCCGCCTGCCGCCGCCCCAGCATCTCCATGTGCGACTGGTCGCGGTTGATGCCCTGGCCGATGATGCGCAGCAGCTGGTGCTGCAGGCCCGGCAGTTTGGCGCAGATGCTTTCCAGCTGCGCCAGCGGCACTTCGCAGACTGATGCGCGGGTCAGCGCCTGGGCGTCGCAGGCGTGGTGTCCGCTGCCCAGTGCGTCCAGGCCCATCAGTTCGCCCGGCAGGTGGAAGCCGATCACCTGCTGTTCGCCCTCCTCGTTGGTGGCGACGGTCTTGAACGCGCCCTCGCGCGCCACGTACAGCGAGCTCAGCGCCTGGCCGGTGCGGAACAGGCTTTCGCCCGGCTCCAGCGGCCGCCGGTTGCGCACGATGTCGTCAAGCTGCTGCAGGTCGGTGCCGCCGATGGCGGCCGGCAGGCACAGCACCTGCAGGGAGCACTGCGCGCAGCTGCGGCGCAGCGTCTCCAGGTCGACGACTTCGGCGCTCACGGGCGCATCATTCCGCGGTCCAGCGCTTGAGCCAGGCATTCACCGTGTCGTGCCAGAGCACGCTGTTGTGCGGCTTGAGGATCCAGTGGTTCTCGTCCGGGAAATACAGCAGCTGGCTTTCGACGCCGTTGCGCTGCGCCGCGCTGAAGCTGGCCAGGCCCTGTTCCACCAGCACGCGGTAGTCGAGCTGACCGTGGATGACCAGCATCGGCGACTTCCACTTGCCGACGTGGTTGATCGGGTTGAACTGCTCGTAATTCTGCGGCACCTGCACCGGCGTGCCGCCGTTTTCCCACTCGCTGAACCACAGCTCTTCGGTGTTGGTGCCCATGATGCGGGTGTCGAACACGCCGGCGTGGTTGACCAGGCACTTGAAGCCGTCCGGCCAGTTGCCGGCGATCCAGGCCACCATGTAGCCACCGTAGCTGCCGCCGAGGGCGCAGGCGCGGTCACCGTCGAGGAAGGAATATTTTTCCTGCGCGGCGGCGAAGCCCTTCTTCAGGTCTTCCAGCGGCTTGCCGCCCCAGTCCTGCGAGATGGAATCGGTGAAGGCCTGGCCGTAGCCGGTGGAGCCGTGGAAGTCGATCATCACCACCGCGAAGCCGGCGCCGGCGTAGGTCTGCGGGTTCCAGCGGTAGTGGAAGTTGTCGCCGAAGCTGCCCTGCGGGCCGCCGTGGATCAGGAAGGCCACCGGGTATTTCTTGCCTGCCTCGTAGCCCACCGGCTTGACCACGTAGCCATGCACGGTTTCGTCGTTCCAGCCCTTGAAGCTGAACTGTTCGTAGTCGCCGAAGGCCAGGTTGGGCAGCACGTCGGCGTTGGCCTGGGTGACCTGGCGCTCGGCGCTGCCGTCGGCGCGCGCCACGAAGGCCTGCGCCGGCGACTTCAGCGTATCGCGGGTGAAGGCCAGCGTGTCGCCGACCAGGTCGAAGCCGCCGATGGTGCCGCCGGCCAGCACCTTGGTGGCCTGGCCGCTGGCGATGTCCACCTTGAACACCGGATGCGTGCCCAGGTCGTAGGCGTTGGTGTAGATGGACTTGCCGTCGGCGGAGAGCTTGATGCCGTCGGCGGAGCGATCCCACTGGGGCGCGATTTCGCGGGTCTTGCCGCTGCGCAGGTCCATGGCCATCAGCGCCAGGCGGTCGGCCTCGAAGCCGGGGCGCTTCATGGCGCGGTAGTAAAGCGTCTTGCCGTTGGCGCTGAACTCCGGGCCGGTGTCCATGGCCAGGTTGCCGCCCGTGAGGTTGCGCGGCGCCCTGCCCGCGCGCACGAAGCCCTGGTAGAGGTCGAAGTTGGTGGACCAGGCCTCTTCGCGGCCGGCCACGCGCACGCTGAACACCAGCGACTGGCCGTCGGGTGCCCAGGCGTATTCGCTGGCGTCGCCGAAGGGCTTGGACGGCACGTCGCCATCAATGCCGGTGCTGATGCGCACGGGTTCGCCGGCGGCCAGGCCGTCGTCGCCGAAGCGGGTGACGAACAGCTGGTTGCGGCGGCCGTCGGCCCAGGTGTCCCAATGGCGCACGAACAGCTTGTCGTACACCACGCCCGAGGCCTTGGTGGCGGCCTTGAGGTCCAGGCGCGACTTGGTGCAGGCCAGGTCGGCGCAATCAATGAACGCTTCCAGGCTCACCGCCACCGACCGGCCGTCGGGCGCAAGCTTGTAGCTGCCGACATCGAGCGGGTAATTCGTCAGCTGCAGCGCGTCGCCGCCGGCCACGGCCTGCTTCCAGAGCTGCTGCGAGCCGGACTTGGCGCTGAGGAAGTACACGTGCGCGCCGTCGGGCGAGAACGCCGGGCTGTTGACGTTGAAGCCTTCGGCCGTGAAGCGCACCGGCGGCGCCGCATCGCGCGCGAACAGGTCTTCGATCCACAGCCCGGTGCTGGCCTTGTTGGCGGTGAAGTCGACTTCGCGCACCGCCACCACCAGCTTGCGGCCGTCGGGCGACAGGGTGGGCGACGACACCCGGTCGAGCGTGACCAGGTCGCGGGCTTCGAAGGGTTTCGCGGCCGCGAAGGCGGCGCCGGACAGGGAGGGCAGCAGCAGGGCGATCAGGACGGGACGCAGGGTCATGGCGGGCACCGGTGGAAGCGAATCCCCATGGTAGGCACCCAGCGCCCCGGGCGCAAAGACCGGCGCACCCGTGGCTATACTCGGCCGTCCTGCCTCGGAGCCACCCCGTGACCCACACCGTTCCCCTGCCCGCCCCGGGCACCCAGCTGTTTGGCCATCCCAAGGGCCTGTTCGTCTGCTTCATGACCGAGATGTGGGAGCGCTTCGCTTTCTATGGCATGAAGGCGCTGCTGTTCCTGTACCTCACCCAGCACCACAAGTTCGACGACGCCAGCGGCTACCTGCTGCTGGGCACCTACGCCGGCCTGGCCTATGCGCTGCCGCTGCTGGGCGGCCTGCTGGCCGACCGCTACCTGGGCATGCGCAAGGCGGTGCTGTTCGGCGGCCTGCTGCTGGTGCTGGGGCAGTTGGGCATGGCCTACACGGGCGACGCCGCGCAGGGCCTGCAGGGCCAGGCCACGCCGGACGCGTTCGCGATGCAGGTGATGTACTTCTCGCTGGCGCTGATCGGCGTGGGCGTGGGCTTCCTGAAGCCCAACATCTCCACCATCGTCGGCCGCCTGTACCCCGACAACGACCCGCGTCGCGACTCGGGCTTCACCATCTTCTACATGGGCATCAACGTCGGCGCCGCGCTGTCGTCGCTCATCGTGGGCTACGTGGGCGTGAAGTACGGCTGGGGCTACGGCTTCGGCCTGTCGGGCGTGATGATGGCGCTGGGCCTGGTGCAGTTCATCTACGGCCAGAAGCACCTGCTGGGCCAGGCCGAGCCGGCCGACCCGGTGGCGCTGCGGACGCCGGTGCTGGCCGGCCTGTCGCGCGAGTGGGTGATCTACCTCGGCGGCCTGGTGACGGCGGTGGCGGTCTGGCAGGTGCTGCAGACGCGCATCACTTTCGCGCCCCTGACCGCACTGGCCGGCGGCCACGAAGTCACGCTGACCGAGGTGGTGGCCGTGGTGATGGGCGCGGCGCTGTTCGTCTGGTTCATCCGGCTGATGCTCACCGACCTCACGCGGGTCGAGAAAGGCCGGATGATCGTGCTGATGGTGCTGATCACCATCAGCGCACTGTTCTGGGGCCTGTACGAACAAAGCTACGGCCCGTGGGTGGCGATGGCCGACCGCGCGATGGACCTCACCACATTTGGCATCACCCTCAACGCGCCGCAGACCACCTTCCTGGGCGCCGCGTTCGTCATCCTGTTCTCGCTGCCCTTCGCCTGGCTGTGGCCCAAGCTCGAAAAGATGGGCATGAACCCGAGCTACCCGGCCAAATTCGCCTGGGGTCTGGTCTTTTGCGGCTTGGCGTTCGGCGTGCTGTCCTTTGCCGCGGGCAACCCCGGCGAAGGCGGCCTGGTCAGTATCTGGTGGCTCGTCCTGGCCTACGCCGTGCTTGTGCTGGGCGAGATGGTGCTCTCGCCGATCGGCCTGTCGGCGGTGACGTCGCTGTCGATCAAGAGCGCGGTCGGCCTGATGATGGGCGCCTGGTTCCTGTTCTCGGCGTTCGGCGAAATCATCGCCGGCCGCATGGGCACCTGGGCTTCGATCGAACCCAACGCCGACGGCAGCTTCGACATCCCGCGCTCGCTGGAGGTCTATTCCAGCGTGTTCTCCGACATGATGTGGATTGGCCTGGCGGCCGGCGTGCTGATGTTCGTGCTTACGCCGATGCTCAAGCGCCTGATGCGCGACTGAGCCCTGCGGCTCCTGAAGCCCAAAAGATACGGCGCCCTGGGGCGCCGTTTCTTTTGGTTCTTCTCCAAAGTCCAGGATGGTCTGGGGGTCGTTCGGGCCCTGGGATCTGGCGCCGGCCGCACCGCGAAGGCGAGGGTCGCTTCCTGTTCGTGTGAAGCCTTTTAACTCACAGGAAGCGACCCTCGCCTTCGCGGC
>JANOJQ010000051.1:0-1979 GCA_031418815.1 Lysobacteraceae bacterium | reverse complement strand
GAAATGGGACTTGGGCTCAGGACTTCTTGATCACGGCTTCAGCGATGTTGTTCGGCGCTTCGGCGTAGTGGTCGAATTCCATCGTGAAGGTGGCGCGGCCCTGCGACATCGAGCGCATCGCGGTGGCGTAGCCGAACATCTCGCCCAGCGGGACCATGGCGTTGATGACCTTGCCCGAGGGCGTGTCGTCGGTGCCCTGCAGCAGGCCGCGACGGCGACTCAGGTCGCCCATCACGTCGCCCATGTAGTCTTCCGGGGTCACGACCTCGACTTTCATGATCGGCTCGAGCAGGACCGGGCTGGCCTTCTGGAAGCCTTCCTTGAACGCCATGGAGCCGGCGATCTTGAACGCCATTTCGTTGGAGTCGACGTCATGGAACGAACCGTCCACGGCCTTGACCTTGACGTCAACGACCGGGAAGCCCGCCAGCACGCCGTTCTTCAGCTGCTCTTCGATGCCCTTGCCCGCTGCGGTGACGTATTCCTTCGGAACCACGCCGCCAACGATGCCGTTCTCGAACGAGAAGCCAACACCGCGCTCCTGCGGCTCCATCTCGATGACGATGTGGCCGTACTGGCCACGACCACCGGACTGGCGCACGAACTTGCCTTCCTGCTTGACGGCCTTGCGGATCGTCTCGCGGTACGCCACCTGCGGCTTGCCCACGTTGGCTTCAACGTTGAACTCTCGACGCATGCGGTCGACGATGATGTCCAGGTGCAGCTCGCCCATGCCGGCGATGATGGTCTGGCCCGACTCTTCGTCGGTGCGGACGCGGAAGGAAGGATCCTCCTGCGCCAGGCGGCCGAGGGCCACGCCCATCTTTTCCTGGTCGGACTTGGTCTTGGGTTCGACGGCCATCGAGATGACCGGCTCCGGGAACACCATGCGCTCAAGCGTGATGACGTGGTCGAGCGAGCAAAGCGTTTCGCCCGTCGTCACGTCCTTCAGGCCAACCGCGGCGGCGATGTCGCCGCACAGGACCGACTTGATTTCTTCACGCTGGTTGGAGTGCATCTGAAGCAGGCGACCGATGCGCTCCTTGCGGCTCTTGACCGGGTTGTACACCTGGTCGCCCGCGTTGAGCGAACCCGAGTACACGCGGAAGAACGTCAGGGAGCCCACGAACGGGTCGGTCATGATCTTGAACGCCAGGGCCGCGAACGGCTCGTTGTCGCCCACCTTGCGGGTGACCGGCTGGTCGTTCTCGTCCATGCCGGTGATGGCCGGGCGGTCGAGCGGCGACGGCAGGAAGCTGACGACGCCGTCCAGCATGGCCTGCACGCCCTTGTTCTTGAACGCGGTGCCGCAGAACATCGGGATGATGTCGCAGGTGATCGTGCGCGCACGGATGCCCTGGATGATCTCTGCCTCGGACAGTTCGCCCGACTCGAGGTACTTCTCCATCAGCTCTTCCGACGACTCGGCGGCGGACTCGACCATGAACTCACGCGCGGTCTTGGCTTCCTCGAGCATCTCGGCCGGGATCTCGGCGTAGTTGAAGGTGTTGCCCTGGGTCGCCATGTCCCAGTGGATGGCCTTCATCTTGATCAGGTCGACCACGCCCTCGAAGCCCTCTTCAGCGCCGATCGGCAGCTGCATCGGGACCGGGGACGCCGCGAGGCGCGACTTCAGCTGGGTGACGACCTTGCTGAAGTTGGCGCCGGTGCGATCCATCTTGTTGACGAACGCGAGGCGCGGCACGCTGTACTTGTTGGCCTGGCGCCACACCGTCTCGGACTGCGGCTGGACGCCGCCGACCGCGCACAGCACGAACACCGCGCCATCGAGCACGCGCAAGGAACGCTCGACTTCGATCGTGAAGTCAACGTGCCCAGGGGTGTCGATGATGTTGAACCGGTGTTCCGGAAGCGACATGTCCATGCCCTTCCAGAAACAGGTCGTCGCCGCCGACGTGATGGTGATTCCGCGCTCCTGCTCCTGCTCCATCCAGTCCATCGTCGCGGCACCTTCGTGC
>JANOJQ010000050.1:0-8943 GCA_031418815.1 Lysobacteraceae bacterium | reverse complement strand
TTGATTTTATCAACGCGGTTTGCGGCTTAATGCACAGCCCGCTGCGCCATGCTGCGGCGCAATAGGCTGTCATAGCGGCCTTTCGGCCCACACCCCGCCCCGACAGCTCCGGCCGGCCTGCTCATGATGTTGAGTATTTTTTACAGCCAGACGTGGCCAGTGCTAGTATCCGGCGACCCTAGCCGACGGCTGAATGAAATGACCCCTACCACCCTTCCCGCCGCCGATGCAGCCGTACTGGAGCAACTGGCCGACTGCGAGCAGATCGACCTGTTGCTGGCCGACATGAACGGCCTGCTGCGCGGCAAGCGCATCACCCGCGACGCGCTGGAGAAGGTTTACCAGAACGGCGTCTGCCTGCCCATGTCGCTGGTGGCCACCGACATCACCGGCAACACGGTGGAAGAAACCGGCCTGGGCTACGACATCGGCGACGAAGACCGCATCTGCCGCCCGGTGCCCGGCAGCCTGCGGGTGATCCCGTGGCAGAACCGCCCGATGGCGCAACTGCTGCTGGAGATGGAGGACGGCCGGGGCGGCGTGTTCGCCGCCAACCCGCGCGAAGTGCTCAAGCGCGTGGTGCAGCGCTACACCGACCGCGGCCTGACGCCGGTGGTGGCGGTGGAGCTGGAGTTCTACCTGCTCGACGCCGAGCTCACCCACGACGGCCGGCCGCAGACCTCGCTCAACCCGGCCACCGGCGAGCGCAACACCACCACGCAGGTCTACTACATGCAGGACCTCAACGACTACCAGTCGTTCACCGACGCGGTGGCCGACGCCTGCGCGGCGCAGGGCATCCCCGCCGACACCGCGGTGGCCGAGTACGCGCCGGGCCAGTTCGAGATCAACCTCAAGCACCGCGCCGACGCCGTGGCCGCCTGCGACGACGCCCTGCTGCTGCGCCGCGCGGTGAAGGCCACCGCCGAGGAACAGGGCATGATCGGCAGCTTCATGGCCAAGCCCTTCGTGGACCAGGCCGGCAGCGGCACCCACATCCACGTCAGCGTGCTCGACGCCGCGGGCAACAACATCTTCGCCTGCACGCCCGAGGCGCCGTCCGACACGCTGCGCCACGGGGTGGCCGGGCTGCAGAAGGCCAGCCGCGACTGCATGCTGATGTTCGCGCCGCACGCCAACAGCTACCGCCGCTTCGTGCTCAACGCCTTCGTGCCGCTCAACGACGCCTGGGGCTTCAACAACCGCACCGTGGCCATGCGCATCCCGCACAGCGACCCGGCCAACATCCGCATCGAGCACCGCATCGCCGGCGCCGACGCCAACCCCTACCTGGTCACGGCGGCGGTGCTGGCCGGCATCCTGCAGGGGCTCGATGACAAGGGCGACCCGGGCGCGCCGGTGGTGGGCAACGCCTACGAACAGACCGAGCACCGCGAGCTCTACTGGCGCGACACGCTCGCCGACTTCATGGCCAGCGACTTCGTGGCCGCGCATTTCGGCGAGTCGTTCCGGCATATCTTCGGCCAGCAGAAGCTCAAGGAGCTGCGCAGCTTCAACCGCGAAGTGACCACGCTCGAATACGCCTGGTACCTGCGGCAGGTCTGACATGAGCGTGCGCAACCCGTCCGCGCACGTGGACTCGTGGTACTCGCAAAGCGCCACGCCGGCGCCGGCGCATCCGAGGCTCGAGGGCCGCCAGACCGCCGACGTGGTCATCCTGGGCGCCGGCCTCACCGGCCTGTCGGCCGCCCTGGAACTGGCGCAGGCCGGCCTGGACGTGGTGGTGGTGGAAGCCCGCCGCGTCGGCTGGGGCGCGTCGGGACGCAACGGCGGCCAGGTGATCTTCGGCTACGGCTGCGACCAGGCGAAGATCGCCGCGCTCGTGGGGCTGGAAGCCTCGAAGCGGCTGTTCGACTGGTCGCTCGAAGGCGTGGACCTGGTGCGTGAGCGGATCGAGCGCCACGCCATCGCGGCCGACTGGCGCAGCGGCCACGCGCACGTGGCCATCAAGCCGCGCCACATCGGCGAACTCAAGGCCTGGCAGCGCGACCTGGACGAGAACTACGGCTATCGCGTGCAGTGGTGGGACCGCGACCAGCTGCAGGCGCAGCTGCCCAGCCCGCGCTATGTCGGCGCCCTTTACGACCCGCGCTCGGGCCACGTGCACCCGCTGAACTACACCCTGGGCCTGGCGCGCGCCGCCGTGGCCGCCGGGGTGCGCATCTTCGAACAGTCCCCGGTGCTGTCGCTCGAGCGCGGCCCGCGGCCGCGGCTGCGCACCGCCAGCGGCGAGGTGCAGGGCGACTTCTGCGTGCTGGCCGGCAACGCCCTGGTGCACGGCGTCGCGCCCGAACTGGACGACAAGATCATGCCGGTGGGCACCTACGTCGGCGCCACCGAACCGCTGGGCGAGGCGCGCGCGCGCAGCCTGATCCGCAACGACATGGCCGTGGCCGACATCAACTGGGCGCTGGACTATTTCCGGCTCAGCGCCGACCACCGCCTGCTGTTCGGCGGCCGCGCCAGCTATTCCACCCTGCCCCCACCCAACCTGCCCGGCACCATGATGCGGCGCATGGCGCGGGTGTTCCCGCAATTGCAGGGCGTGAAGTTCGACAGCGTCTGGGGCGGGCTGATCGACATCAGCCTCAACCGGGCGCCGCACTGGGGCCGGCTGGGCGACAACGTGTACTTCGCGCAGGGGTTTTCCGGCCACGGCGTCGCGGCCACGGGCCTGGCCGGGCGCATCCTGGCCGAGGCCATCCGCGGCCAGGCCGGGCGGCTGGACGCCTTCGCGGCCATCCCGCACCGCAATTTCCCCGGCGGCCGCGCCCTGCGCACGCCCCTGCTGGTGGCCGCCATGGCCTGGTTCAAGCTGCGCGACGCGATCGGGTAGGCCGCGCCCGGGCGGTCACGGTGCTTGCACGCGCAGGTCGTTGCAATAGGGCATGTCTGCGCCCGTGCCCCGCTTCTCCATCCTCATGCCGACCTTCAACCGGGCCAGTCTCCTGGGGCGGGCGCTGGTGTCGGTGGTGGCCCAGCACGAGACCGACTGGGAACTGCTGATTGCCGACGACGGGTCGGCGGACGGCACCCCGGGCCTGTTGGCCGACTGGCGCCAGCGCGAACCGCGCATCCGCACCTGGCGCCACGACAACCGCGGCCAGGCGGCGTCGCGCAATCGGCTGCTGCGGCAGGCACGGGCGCCGTGGATCGCCTTCCTGGACAGCGACGACGAACTCGAGCCCGACCACCTCGCGCGCCACCGCGAGGCGATCGAGGCCGAACCCGCGGTGGACCTCTGGCTGTCGCCGATGCGGGTGGTGGGCAGTTCGATGGTGCCCTGTGCCCAGAACCCGGGTGAAGACATCCACCTCGACGACTGCATCGGCGTGGGCATGCTGGTGCTGCGCCGGGACGTGCTGCTGGCGGCCGGCGGGTTTCCGGAGATCGCCTACGCCGAAGAGTCGGCGCTGATGCAGAGGCTGTTGGCCAACGGCGTCCGGCGCGGCCACCTGGCGCGCCGGACCTATGTCTACCATCGCGGCCACGCCGGTTCGCTCACGCACGGGCGGCCGCTGCCGGCCTAGGGCACTGCGCCGGGCCCCGGGACACCCGCCGGACCCGGCATGGCCCAGCCACCGGCTATGTGTGCCAGCGAACACACCCGCAGGGCCCGCGCGGAACACACTCAAGCCCTGCAGCGCGGCAAGCGCCGCCTGCAGGCGTGTGCGGATGCGTACCCACTCATCCTTGCCCCAGCGAAGCGCGAACGGGCGCCGCGGCCGGCAATCCTTGAGCTGGACTCCCGGTTGCCCCGGTGGGGAGATTCCCCGCCGACCTGCCAAGGCGGACCCCATGCCCCTGCTCCCGATCCAGATCCCGCAGGTGCCGGCAGCGCAGGGCAGCGAAGGCATCACCGAAGTCCACCGGCAAAAGACGCTGCTCAAGACCGGCGCCCTGCAGGACGCCATCTTCAACAGCGCCAACTTCTCCAGCATCGCCACCGACGAGCGGGGCGTGATCCAGATCTTCAACGTCGGCGCCGAACGCATGCTCGGCTATACCGCGCGCGACGTGGTGGACCTGATCACGCCGGCCGACATCTCCGACCCCCAGGAACTGATTGCCCGCGCCACGGCGCTGAGCCTGGAGCTGGACACCACCATCACCCCGGGCTTCGAGGCGCTGGTGTTCAAGGCCTCGCGCGGCATCGAGGACATCTACGAACTCACCTACATCCGCAAGGACGGCAGCCGCTTCCCGGCCATCGTCTCGGTGACGGCGCTGCGCGACGCCAGCGACGCCATCATCGGCTACCTGCTGATCGGCACCGACAACACGGCGCGCAAGCAGGTCGAGGCGGCGCAGGCCCTGCTCGACCAGCGGCTGCGCGACCAGCAGTTCTACACCCGGTCGCTGATCGAGTCGAACATCGACGCCCTGATGACCACCGACCCACAGGGCATCATCTCGGACGTCAACGAGCAGATGATGACCCTCACCGGCCGCACCCGCGACGAACTGATCGGCGCACCCTGCAAGAACTTCTTCACCGACCCGGTGCGCGCCGATGCCGCCATCCGCCAGGTGCTGAGCGAGAACAAGGTCCGCAACTACGAGCTGACCGTGCGCTCGCGCTCGGGCGACGAGACGGTGGTGTCGTACAACGCCGCCACCTTCCACGACCGCGACCGCAACCTGCAGGGCGTGTTCGCCGCGGCCCGCGACGTCACCGAGCGCAAGCAGTTCGAGCGCGCGCTGCAGGAGAAAAACCTCGAGCTCGAGCACGCCAGCCGCATGAAGTCGGAGTTCCTGGCCACCATGTCGCACGAACTGCGCACCCCGCTCAACGCCATCGTCGGGTTCTCTGAAGCGCTGCGGGACGGCCTGATGGGTCCGCTCAGCGTCAGCCAGACCGAATACATCGGCGACATCCTCGGCAGCGGCCTGCACCTGCTGTCGCTGATCAACGACATCCTGGACCTGTCCAAGGTGGAGGCCGGCATGATGTCGCTGGAGCTCGAGCCGGTGGACTTCAACAGCCTGCTCGCCAGCAGCCTGTCGATCGTGCGCGAGAGGGCCTCGGCCCAGAAAATCCACCTCGAGCTGGAGCCGATGGAAAACCTCGGCTCGCTGCAGCTGGACCTGCGCAAGACCAAGCAGATCGTCTACAACCTGCTTTCCAACGCGGTGAAGTTCAGCGCCCCGGGCGGCAACGTGGTGCTGGCGGCGCGGCGCGTGGCGCGCGAACAAGTGGGCGAGTTCCCGGGCGACTGGCCGGTCTACGGTTTTCCGCTGGCCAAGAGCGGCCACGACGATTTCCTGGAGATCAGCGTCGCCGACAGCGGCATTGGCATCTCGCGCGCCAACATGAGCCGGCTGTTCCAGGCCTTCAGCCAGATCGACAGCAGCCTGTCGCGGAAGTTCGAGGGCACCGGCCTGGGCCTGGCGATGGTCAAGCAGCTTGCCGAACTGCACGGCGGCTCGGTCGCGGTCTCGAGCCGCGAGGGCCACGGCGCGCGCTTCGCGGTGTGGCTGCCGCTGCGTGAATCGCTGCCGCTGGTGTCCCTGCAGGCCGAAGGCCCGGCCCCGGCCCCGGCGCGCCGGCGCGCCGAAGCCGCCGCCGTGCTCGAGCGCACCGCGCTGGTGGTCGAAGACGACGATCGCGCCGCGGACCTGGTGCGGCTGCTGCTTGAAGCCGAGGGCTTCTCGGTGTTTCGCGCCGCCAGCGCCGAAGCGGCGCTGGTGTTCGTCGCCGGCCAGGTGCCGGACCTGATCATGCTGGACCTGCACCTGCCCGGGATGCGTGGCGAACAGATGCTCGAGCAGGTGCGTGCCGACGCACGACTTTTGAGCGTGCCCGTGGTGATCATCTCCAGCAGCCTGCCCGAGGATCGCGTTGCGACCCTGGGCAGCGCGGCCGCAGTGCTGCGAAAGCCCATCAGCCGGGCGCAGCTACGAATCTCGCTGGCCAACCTCGGCCTGCATCCCACCCCGGAGCACACGCGCACGGTGCTGGTGGTGGACGACGACCCCAAGGCCGTGGACGTGATCGCCGCCTTCCTGCCCGCACCGGCGTACCAGGTGGTGCGCGCCTACGGTGGTCGGGAAGCGATCATCGAGGCGCGCCGCCTGCGGCCCGACCTGATCCTGCTGGACCTGCAGATGCCCGATGTGAACGGCTTCGATGTGGTCGCGGCCCTGCGCCAGCTGGAGGAAACCGCCACCATCCCGATCCTGGTTGTGACCGCCAAGTTGATCAACGACCAGGACCTCGCGCTGCTCAACCGCAATCGCGGCGATTCGATCCGCGTGGTCGAGAAGGCCGGCTTCAACCGCGCGGCCTTCATGGCGGAGGTCAAGCGCGCCCTGCTCAACAACCCCGAGGCCGCCTAGATGGCCCGCATACTGGTGGTCGAGGACAACCCCGCCAACATGAAGCTGGCGGCCCTGCTGCTGCGCAACGCCGGCCACACGCCGCTGTTCGCCACCGATGGCGAGACCGGTGTCGCCATGGCCCGCGGCACCGACCGGCCCGACCTGATCCTGATGGACATCCAGCTGCCCGGCATGGACGGCCTGGCCGCCACCGCGCTGCTCAAGAAAGACCCGGCCACCGCCGGCATCCCGGTGATCGCGCTCACGGCCATGGCGATGAAGGCCGACGAGGAGCGCAGCCAGGTGGCCGGCTGCGACGCCTACATCGCCAAGCCACTGCGCTACCTGGAGCTCTACAGCGCCATCGACCGGCTGCTGGCGCGCAGCCAGCCCCCGGGCGCGCAGGCCGCCGAGCCATGAGCGCCGCCAACATCCTGATCGTCGACGACGAGCCGGCGAACCGGCGGCTGCTGGAAACCCTGCTGCGCCCGGAGGGCTACGCCACCACCAGCGTGGCCAGCGGCATCGACGCCCTGGCCGCGGTGCGCCACGCGCCGCCCGACCTGATCCTGCTCGACGTGATGATGCCCGACATGGACGGACACGCCGTGACCCGGGCACTCAAGGGCAACCCGGCCACGTCCAACATCCCGATCATCCTGGTCACCGCGCAGAACGACCGGGAGGCCCGGCTGGCCGGCCTCAACGCCGGCGCCGAGGATTTCCTGTGCAAGCCCGTGGACCGCGCGGAGCTCTGGCTTCGCGTGCGCAACCTGCTGCGGCTCAAGGCCTACGGCGACCTGCTGGCGGGGCAAAGTTCCAGCCTGCAGCAGGAGGTCGCGGCGCGCACCGCCGAACTGGAGCGTTTCCACTCGGCGATGGACGCCACCGCCGACGTCATCCTGCTGGTGGACCGCGAAACCCTGCGCTACATCGACGCCAACGCCTCGGCCGCGGCGATCCTGGGCTACAGCCGCGCCGAACTGCTGGCGATGGGCCCGGACCAGCTGGACGGCCGGACGCGGGCCCAGCTGGCGGCGTCGTTCGACGCCCTGATCGCCGGCGGCCGCTGCGAGCCGCTGGTGAAGCTCCAGCGACGCGATGGTTCTCTGGTGCACTTCGAGGCCCACCGGCATGCGCATCGCTCCGGCGACGGCTGGATCATCGTCGAGGTGCTGCGCGACATCACCGAACGGCTCGCGGCCGAGCGCCAGCTGCACCAGCTGGCGCATTTCGACGCCCTGACGGGCCTGCCCAACCGCACCCAGTTCCGCGAGACGCTGGACAAGACGCTGTGCCAATTGGAGGGCACCGACTGGCACGCCGTCGTGATGTTCATCGACGTGGACAACTTCAAGAACGTCAACGACACGCTGGGCCACGCCATCGGCGACGAACTGCTGGTGCAGGTCAGCCGCCGGCTGGTGCGCTGCATGCGGGTGCGCGACACGGTCGGCCGGCTGGGCGGCGACGAGTTCTCGCTGATCATGGTGATGCGCGACGGCGCGGTGGGCGCAACGGTGGTGGCCACCAAGATCCGCGACGCGATGTCGGTGCCGTTCCACGTGGCCGGCCATGAAGTGACGGTGACCGTGAGCATCGGCATCACCGTGCACCCGGTGGACGCGTGCGAACCCGAGACGCTGATCAGGTTCGCCGACACCGCCATGTACTCGGCCAAGCACGGCGGACGCGACGGCTTCCGCTTCTTCACGCCGAAGATGAACATCGAGGTGCTCGCCCGGCTGGACCTGGAGAGCGCGCTGCGCAAGGCCATCGAGCACGAGGAGTTCGTGCTGCACTACCAGCCCAAGGTGCAGCTGGCCACCGGCAACGTGGTGGGCGTGGAGGCCCTGCTGCGCTGGGAGCGGCCGGGCCACGGCCTGGTGTCGCCGGCTGAATTCATCCCCGCGCTGGAGGCCTCGGGCCTGATCGTGCGCGTGGGCAGCTGGGTGATCGCCACGGCCTGCCGGCAGATCGGCGTTTGGCTGCGCTCGGGCGTCGGGCCGATGCAGGTGTCGGTGAACGTCGCCGGCCGCCAGTTCATCGAGGGCGACCTGCAGGGCGACGTGCTGGGCGCACTGGACCGCAACGATGTCCCGGCCGAACTGCTCGAACTCGAGCTGACCGAGAGCTCGCTGATGGAGAACACCCAGCGCACCATCGCCCTGCTGCGCATCCTGCGGGCGCGCGGCGTGCGCATTTCGATCGACGACTTCGGCACCGGCTACTCCAGCCTGGCCTACCTGCGCCGGTTCCCGATCGACAAGCTCAAGATCGACATCGCCTTCATCCGAGACGTCACCCACAACCCCGACGCCGCCGCGATCGCCCTGGCGATCATCCACATGGCCCACAGCCTGAACCTGGAGGTGGTGGCCGAGGGCGTCGAGACGGCGGCGCAGCTGGCCTTCCTGCACAGGCACCGCTGCGACCAGGTGCAGGGCTACTGTTTCAGCCGGCCGCTGCCGGCCGAGCAGCTGGAACAGCTGCTCGGCGAGAAGCGCCGGCTGGAACCGCCGGACGGCACCGGCAGCGCGCGGGTCAACTGGGTCCTGGTGGTGGACGACGATCCCGCGCTGCGGCAGCAGCTGGCGCACC
>JANOJQ010000049.1:0-3084 GCA_031418815.1 Lysobacteraceae bacterium | reverse complement strand
GTGGTACCGCGAGGGCCGCGTGCCCCTGCATACGCTCCGCGCCGACATCGACTACGGCTTCGCCGAAGCGCTCACCACCTACGGCATCATTGGCGTGAAGGTGTGGGTCTACAAGGGCGAGATTTTCGATTTCAGCCAGGTTGGCCAGGAAAAAGTGGAAGAGCGCTCCGAGCGCCCGTCCCGCCCGGCGAAGGAAATGAGGTAACCCGCCATGCTGCAACCCAAGCGAACCAAGTACCGCAAGGTCTTCAAGTCCCGCAACGACGGCCTCAGCTGGGCCGGCGCCGCCGTCAGCTTCGGCGAGTATGGCCTCAAGGCCACCTCGCACGGCCAGCTGACTGCTCGCCAGATCGAGGCCGCGCGTCGCTCCATCAGCCGCTACGTCAAGCGTGGTGGCAAGATGTGGATCCGCGTGTTCCCCGACAAGCCGATCACCAAGAAGCCGATTGAAGTCCGAATGGGCGCCGGCAAGGGCAACGTCGAATACTGGGTGGCGCAGATCGCCCCCGGCCGCGTGATCTACGAGATCGAAGGCGTTGACGAAGCCACCGCACGCGAAGCCTTCCGCCTCGCCGCCGCGAAGCTGTCGGTACAGACCACTTTCGTGACCCGGACGGTGCGCTGATATGGAACTCAAGGAACTGCGTAACAAGTCGGCGACCGAGCTCAAGACCCACCTGCTGGACCTGCACAGGGAGCAGTTTGCCCTGCGCATGCAGAAGGCGACTGGTCAGCTCAACGCCCCCCACCGCATCAAGCTGGTCCGTCGCGAAATTGCGCAGACGATGACCCTGCTGACTGTCAAGAAGTAAGGGCGAGCCATGAGCGATAATGCCAACCAGCTGCGCACGGTCGAAGGCCGCGTCGTCAGCAACAAGATGAACAAGACCGTGACGATCCTCGTCGAGCGCCAGGTCAAGCACCCGCTGTACGGCAAGTACATCCGGCGCTCGACCAAGCTCCACGCCCACGACGAAGAGAACACCTGCAACGAGGGCGACGTCGTCCGCGTGAGCGAGTGCCGTCCGCTGTCGAAGACCAAGAACTGGCGCGTGGTCGAAGTCGTCACGCGCGCCGTGAAGTAAGGAGGCCATTAAATGATCCAGGTACAGAGCTACCTCGAGGCCGCCGACAATTCCGGCGCCAAGGAAATGATGTGCATCAAGGTGCTGGGCGGCTCCAAGCGTCGCTACGCCCACATCGGTGACATCATCAAGGTGACCGTCAAGGACGCCATTCCCCGCGGCAAGGTCAAGAAGGGCGAGGTCTACGACGCCGTCGTGGTCCGCACCCGTTCCGGCGTGCGCCGGGCCGATGGTTCGCTGATCCGTTTCGACGGCAACGCGGCCGTGCTGCTCAACAACAAGCAGGAGCCGATCGGCACCCGCATCTTCGGGCCCGTGACCCGTGAACTTCGTACCGAGAAGTTCATGAAGATCGTCTCGCTCGCTCCCGAAGTGATCTGAGCGAAGGAATCAGCAAATGAATCGTATCCGCAAGGGCGACCAGGTGATCATCATCGCCGGTGCCGACAAGGGCAAGAAGGGTGAAGTTGTTCGTGTTGCCGGCGACAAGGTCGTCGTGCAGAACATCAACATCATCAAGCGCCACACCAAGCCGAATCCGCAGGCGAACGTCGCCGGCGGAATCATCGAGCGGGAAGCGCCGGTCCATATTTCCAACGTGATGCTGTTCAACCAGGCCAACGGCAAGGGCGAACGCATTGGTTTCAAGGTGCTCGAGAATGGACGCAAAGTGCGTGTGTTCCGCTCGAGCGGTGAGGCGATCGACGCCTAAGGAATGATGCAATGACCACCCGTCTCGAAACGATCTACAAGGAAACCGTTGTTCCGCAGCTCATGGAACAGTTCGGTTACGACAACATCATGCAGGTGCCCCGCATCTCGAAGATCACGCTGAACATGGGCGTGGGCGAGGCCGTGGGCAACAAGAAGATCCTGGAAAATGCCGTTGCCGACATGACCAAGATCGCCGGCCAGAAGCCGATCACCACCAACGCCCGCGTTTCGGTCGCCAGCTTCAAGATCCGCGACGGCTGGCCGATCGGCTGCAAGGTGACCTTGCGCCGCGCCAAGATGTTCGAGTTCCTCGACCGCCTGATCAACATCTCGCTGCCCCGCGTGCGTGACTTCCGCGGCGTGTCGGGCCGTTCGTTCGATGGCCGTGGCAACTACAACATGGGCATCAAGGAACAGATCATCTTCCCCGAGATCGATTTCGATGCCGTTGACGCCATGCGCGGCATGGACATCGCCATCACCACCACGGCGAAGACCAACGAAGAAGCCAAGGCGCTGCTCCAGGCTTTCAACTTCCCGTTCCGTAACTGATTTCGAGGATATAGATCATGGCCAAGACGTCGATGGTTAACCGCGACATCAAGCGCAAGAAGCTGGTGAAGAAGTTCGCCAACAAGCGTACGGAACTCAAGACGATCATCACGAGCGTCACCGCCTCCTACGAGGAGAAGATGGTCGCCGTGGAGAAGCTGCAGAAGTTGCCGCGCGACTCGAGCCCGAGCCGCGTTCGCAACCGCTGCGCAATTACTGGCCGCTCGCGCGGCGTTTACAGCAAGTTCGGCCTCGGCCGCAACAAGCTGCGCGAAGCCACCATGCGTGGCGACGTTCCCGGCCTCCGCAAGGCCAGCTGGTAATCGCCGGTCCCCCTCGGGGGACCAGCGGATATCGGTGCTCCTGACACCTACAAGGGTAAGAATCAATGAGCATGACTGATCCTATCGCCGACATGCTGGTGCGCATCAAGAACGCGCTCGCCGTCGGTAAGCCGCAGGTTTCCATGCCTGCCTCCAAGATGAAGCTGGCCATCGCCAACGTGCTCAAGACCGAGGGTTACATCGGTGAGTTCCGCGTTGTCGGCGAAGGCGCCAAGGCCAAGCTGGAAGTTTCCCTGAAGTACTACGACGGCAAGCCGGTGATCGAGCGCCTCGAGCGCGTCTCCCGTTCGGGCCTGCGCCAGTACAAGGGTAAGGACGACCTGCCGAAGGTGCTCGCCGGTCTCGGTGTCGCCATCATCTCCACTTCCCAGGGTCTGATGACCGATCGC
>JANOJQ010000048.1:0-14060 GCA_031418815.1 Lysobacteraceae bacterium | reverse complement strand
GTCGTATGCGGATCGCTCCCGGGTGTGATCGGTGCCTATGACAACTTCTCCGTCAAAGCTGTACTTCGCTGGCTTGTTGGAGAGATTGGCGGCGACCACGAAGACCTCGCCTTGGGGGTGCGACCGGCGCCTGGTCGCTGGGCTCGAACGCCCTGGTGCCCGGGTCTGTGCGAGCGCTGGGCCGCGAAGCGGCCGAGGCTGTGCAGCGCTTCGGCGCCGGGCTGGCCGGCCAGGGCGTCGGCCATGCGCTGGCCCTGGCGCGCGAGTTCGGCGCGGGCGCCGGCCATGCCCAGCAGGGACGGGTAAGTGGACTTGTGCTGCGCCTGGTCCTTGCCGGCGGTCTTGCCCAGTTGCGCGCTGTCACCTTCGATGTCGAGGATGTCGTCGCGGATCTGGAACGCCAGGCCGAGCGCCAGCGCGTAGTCGTCCAGCTTCGCCAGCGTGGCGTCGTCGGCGCCGCCGGCCAGCGCGCCCATCCGCACGCAGGCCCGGATCAGCGCGCCGGTCTTGAGCGCGTGCAGCCGCTCCAGTTCCAACTGCGCCAGCTGCCGGCCCGTGGCGGCCATGTCCAGCGCCTGGCCGCCGCACATGCCGGCCGCACCGGTGGCATCGGCCAGGGCCGACAGCCAGGCCACCCGCAGCGACGCGTCCGCCGGGGCATCGGCGAGCATCCCGAAGGCCAGCGACTGCAGCGCATCGCCGGCCAGGATGGCCGTGGCTTCGTCGAAGGCCACGTGCACCGTCGGCCGGCCGCGGCGCAGGTCGTCGTCGTCCATCGCCGGCAGGTCGTCGTGCACCAGCGAGAAGGCGTGGATCAGTTCCACCGCCGCCGCGGGCGCGTCCAGCAGCGCATCGTCGGCGCCGGTGGCGGCGCCGGCGGCGTACACCAGCAGCGGGCGCAGCCGCTTGCCGCCGCCGAGCACGGCATGGCGCATCGCGGCATGCAGGCCCGCGGGTGCAAGGCCGGCGTCGGGAAGGGTGGCTTCGAGCCGGGCCTCCACGCGCTGCAGCCAGCGCGTGAACAATGCCTCAGGAAGCATCGGGCTGGAAGGCTTGGCCGCTGTCGGGATCGGCCGGGTCGCTGAGCAGGCGCACGCGCAGTTCGGCCTGTTCCAGCGCGCCCTGGCACTGGCGGTAGAGATTCACGCCGCGTTCGTAGGCGGCCAGCGAATCGTCGAGGGACAGGTCGCCTTTCTCCATCTTCTGGACCAGCTGCTCGAGTTCATCGAGCGAGGTCTCGAACTGGGCGACGGGCGACGGCGGCGGTGCGGGGGTCTTGGCGGCCATGGCCGAAGTTTGCGCGGCCGCTTGGGGCACGGTCAATGCGTGGCTGGCTCAGGCGTCGGCCGGACGCAGCTCGAGCCGCGTCCCGTGGCCGGCCAGCCAGTCGCACAGCCGGGCCGAAAGTGCGACATCCCCGGCCGCCAGCAGTTCGCCGTCGGGCGCGAACAGCAGCGGCAGGCGCGCGCGCTGCCACGGCGGCACGCCCAGTTCCTGCAGCACGTGCTTGAGCTCGCTCGAATGCGCGCGGCCGGGCAGCACCAGGCGCTCGCCGCCCTGGCGCGCGCGCACGGTGTACGGTGCGTCGAAGGCGCGCGCGGGCGAGAGCTGCAGCCGGTCGCCACCCGGCAGGGCCAGCGCCGCGGCGCCATCCCAGCGGGCGATGAAGTCGTCGGGCAGCGCCGGCAGAGGCCGGCCCGCGTGCAGCAGGTCGCGCCAGCGCCGGATCACCGCCCCCGACCAGGCGAACTGCGCGCGCGCATCGGGGCCCGCCGGCAGCAGTTCGGATTGGATGGTGTCCAGTGCGCCGGCCGACAGCAGGGGCAGGCCCAGGTCGGCGGTCCAGCGCCGCAGCAGCCGGGGCTGCCAGCCCGGCGGCTGCGCCAGCAGCGCGGGCACCGAGAGGGTGGCCGGGTCGAACCCCTGCACCTGCGCCAGCCGCTTCGCATCCTCGGCGGCCAGCAGGTCTTCCTGCGTCGCCAGCAGGCCGGCGCTGCGCGCGAACGCCGCATCGGCCTGCGGCCAGCGCTGCTGCAGCACGGGCAGCACGCAGTGGCGCAGGAAATTGCGGTCGTGGCGCTCGCTGGCGTTGGACGGGTCTTCGATCCAGCGCAGGCCATGCTGCAGGGCGTGGGCATGGATCAGTGCGCGCGGCAGCGCCAGCAGCGGCCGCCACAGCCAGCCGCGCCCGAACGGGCGAACGGCGCGCATCGCGCCCAGGCCGTCGCCGGACCCGCGCAGCAGCCGCAGCAGCACCGTCTCGGCCTGGTCGTCGCGATGGTGGGCCAGGGCAATCAGCTCGCCCTCGCGCTGGCTGTCGAGGAAGGCGGCGTGGCGCGCCGCGCGTGCCGCTGCCTCCAGGCCACCGCCGCGGTCGCGTACGGCCACGCGGCGCGATTGGAAGCCGACGCCCAGCGCGGCGCAGGCGTCGCCACAGGCCTGCGCCCAGCGCGCGGAATCGGGGTGCAGGCCATGGTCCACGTGCAGCGCGCGCAGTCCGCGGGCGCGCAGCGCCGGGTCGGCGGCGGCCAGGTGCAGCAGCACGGTGGAATCCAGGCCGCCGCTGAAGGCGATGGCCACCGGGCCGTCGTGCGGTGCGTGCGGCAGTGTCGGCACCATGGCTCCTGGGCGTGGCGGCATTCGCCGGCCCGCCGGCTCAGGCGGCTTCGTAGGCGCCGTAGCTGCGCAGGCGGCGGTAGCGGTTTTCGAGCAGGCTGGGCGTGTCGACCCGGTCGAGCAGCGCCAGTTCTTCGAGCAGGATGTTCTTGAGCGTGGCGGCCATCGCCGCCGGGTCGCGGTGCGCGCCGCCCAGCGGTTCGGGCACGATGCGGTCTATGAGCTTGTGCTCGAGCAGGCGCTTGGCGGTGAGCGCCAGGTTCTCGGCGGCGTCGCGGGCCTTGTCGGCCGACTTCCACAGGATGGACGCGCAGCCTTCGGGCGAGATCACCGAATAGGTGCTGTATTCGAGCATCAGCGTGCGATCGCCGACGCCGATGGCCAGCGCGCCGCCCGAGCCGCCTTCGCCGATCACGGTGCAGATGACGGGGATCCGAAGCTCGGCCATTTCCAGCAGGTTGCGGGCGATGGCCTCGGACTGGCCGCGCTCTTCGGCGCCCACGCCCGGGTAGGCGCCCGGGGTGTCGATGAAGGTGAACAGCGGCAGCTTGAAGCGCTCGGCCATCTTCATCAGGCGCAGCGCCTTGCGGTAGCCCTCGGGACGCGGCATGCCGAAGTTGCGGCGGATCTTGGCCTTGGTGTCGCGGCCCTTCTGCTGGCCGATCACCACCACCGCGCGGCCGTCGAGCCGGGCCAGCCCGCCCACGATCGCGGCGTCGTCGGCGAACGCGCGGTCGCCGGCAAGCTCGTGGAACTCGTCGAACACCAGGCCCAGGTAGTCGGTGGTGTAGGGCCGCTGCGGATGCCGCGCCAGCTGCGAAATCTGCCAGGGCGTGAGCGCCTTGAAGATCTCGGCGGTGCGCACCCGCAGTTTTTCCTGCAGGCCGTTGACTTCGGTTTCGATGTTGACGGCCGGGCCGGTGCTGGCCTTGCGCAGTTCCTGGATCTTCGCGTCCAGTTCGGCGATGGGCTGTTCGAAATCGAGGAAGTTCGGATTCATGCGGTTACCCGGTGGCGACGCCTGAGCCTGCGGCAGGGCGTCTAGAGCAAAGGTTCTAGGAGCGCGATTCTAGCGGTGTTGGCGTCGTCCGGCCATGCCACCCCTCCTGCAAGAGGCCGTCAGCCGCCCTGCTGCCAGGGGCGGTGCAGCTGCAGGCTGACCTGGCTGACGCCGGGCAGGGCGCGCAGCTGGCTGATCAACTCGGGGTCGGTGCGCACGCCCAGCGCGCCGTTCACGTCCACCACGCCGCGCGCCTTGGCCGGGGTCAGCAGGTCCAGCCGCAGCGGCGTGGCGCCCGGGCGGAACGCGGCCAGCAGCGCCTGCAGCTTTTCCCAGGTGCCCTGCGCCCGCAGGTCCACCGTCAGGCCCAGGCGCCGGGCGTGCTGGGCGCACAGCGCGCGGAAGTCCCAGCACTGGCGCGCCCGCAGCACGAAGCCGCCGGAGAACTGGTCTTCGGCCAGGTTGCCTTCGACCAGCAGGATGCGGTCGCGCGACAGCAGGTGCCCGCACTCGGCGAAGGCCTCGCGGAAGAAGGCGACCTCGAGCTGGCCACGGCCGTCCTCGATGCGCGCGAAGGCCATGCTGTCGCCGCGCCGGCGCACCGCCGAGACGATGCCGGCCAGCACTACCGCCGCTTCGCCGCGTCGGTCTTTCTTGGCGCTCCACAGGCTGTCGAGGTCGGCCAGCGTGACGCCCACCAGCGACTGCAGTTCGCCGCGCCAGGGATCGAGCGGATGGCCGCTGAGGTAGTGGCCCAGGGTCTCGCGTTCGCCCAGCAGCTTGGTTTCCAGCGGCCAGTCGGGCGCTTCGGGCAGCTCGAGCTGGATTTCCGGCACGTCGCCGCCGCCGCCGAACAGCGACACCTGGCCCGCGGCGCGTTCGCGCGCCAGCTGGTCGGTCGCCTTGATCACCTCGGGCAGCTGCAGCATCAGCGAGGCGCGGTTGCTGCCCAGCGCGTCCAGCGCGCCGGCGTGCACCATCGCCTCGAGCACGCGGCGGTTGAGCTTGGACGAATCCACACGCCGGCAGAAGTCGAGCAGGTCGCGGAACGGACCGCCCGATTCGCGCGCCTCGACGATCGATTCGCAGGCGCCGCGGCCCACGCCCTTCACCGCGCCCAGGCCGTAGCGCACGGTCTTGCGGTCGTTGGCGACGAACATGTAGCCGGAAGTGTTCACGTCGGGCGGCAGCACCGACAGGCCCATCTCGCGCGACTCCTCCAGGAACGTCACCACCTTGTCGGTGTTGTCCATGTCCGAGGACATCGTCGCGGCCAGGAACTCGGCCGGGTGGTGCGCCTTCAGCCACGCGGTCTGGTAGGCCACCAGTGCGTAGGCCGCCGAGTGCGACTTGTTGAAGCCGTAGTCGGCGAACTTCTCCATCAGGTCGAAGATCGGGCTGGCCACGTCGGCGTGGATGCCCCGCGCCGCGGCGCCGGCCTCGAACTTCACCCGTTCCTTGGCCATCTCCTCGGGCTTCTTCTTGCCCATCGCGCGGCGCAGCAGGTCGGCGCCGCCCAGCGAATAGCCGGCCAGCACCTGGGCGATCTGCATCACCTGTTCCTGGTAGACGATCACCCCGTAGGTCGGCTTGAGGATCGGCTCGAGCAGCGGGTGCGGGTAACTGACCTGCGCCCGGCCGTGCCGGCGGTCGATGAAGTCGTCCACCATGCCCGCGCCCAGCGGGCCCGGGCGGTACAGCGCGGCGAGCGCGATCAGGTCCTCGAACACCTGCGGCTGCAGCTTGCGGATGTATTCCTTCATGCCGCGCGATTCGAACTGGAACACCGCGGTGGTCTGGCCCTTGGACAGCAGCGCGTAGGTTTCCGGGTCGTCCAGCGGCAGCGCCAGGATTTCCAGCGCGGGTACGTCCGCGGCCTTGCGCCGGTCGCTATCGGCATCCTGCCTATCGCGACACTCGTGCGTCCCTGCACGTCGCACATTGATCGCCTTCACCGCCCAGTCGATGATGGTGAGCGTGCGCAGGCCCAGGAAGTCGAACTTCACCAGGCCCACGGCTTCCACGTCGTCCTTGTCGAACTGGGTGACCACCGACTTGGCGGTTTCGCCCTTGGCCACGTGTTCGGCGAACAGCGGGCTGAAGTCGGTGAGCGGCGTGGGCGCGATCACCACGCCGCCGGCGTGCTTGCCGGCGTTGCGGGTGAGGTCTTCCAGGCTGCGGGCCAGGTCGACCAGGTCGCGCACGTCGTCTTCGTCGCGGTAGCGCTGCACCAGTTCGGCCGAGGCGAGGTCGGAATTCTTCTTCGCCGCCTCGCTCAGGCCCAGCGCGTCCTCGAGCGTCACGCCCAGCGTCATCGGGATGAGCTTGGCCACCGAGTCCACGAAGCCGTAGGGGTAGCCCAACACGCGGCCGCAGTCGCGCACGGCGGCCTTTGCGGCCATGGTGCCGTAGGTGATGATCTGGCTGACCTTGTCGCGCCCGTACTTGCGGCCGACGTAGTCGATCACTTCGTCGCGCCGGTCCATGCAGAAGTCGATGTCGAAGTCGGGCATCGACACGCGTTCGGGGTTGAGGAAGCGCTCGAACAGCAGGTCGTAGCGGATCGGGTCGAGGTCGGTGATGCCCAGCGACCAGGCCACCAGCGAGCCCGCGCCCGAGCCGCGGCCCGGCCCCACCGGGATGTCGTTGCGCTTGGACCAGTTGATGAAGTCGGCCACGATCAGGAAGTAGCCGGGGAAGCCCATCGTCAGGATCACGCCCAGCTCGATGTCGAGCCGCTGGCGGTAGGCCGGCTCGTCGTGGCCGGGCGCCATTTCGAACTTGGCCAGCCGGTCGGCGAGGCCGCGGTGCGATTCCTCGCGGATCCAGCTGTCGAGCGTGTGGCCTTCGGGCACCGGGAAATCGGGCAGGAAATACTTGCCCAGGCTCAGTTCGAAGTTGCAGCGCTTGGCCAGCTCGACGGTGTTTTCCAGCGCTTCGGGCAGGTCGGCGAACAGCTCGGCCATTTCCTCGGGCGACTTGAGGTACTGCTCGGGCGAGTAGTCGCGCGGGCGCTTGGGGTCGTCGAGCACGCGGCCGGTGGAAATGCAGACGCGGGCTTCGTGCGCCTCGAAATCGTCCTGCGACAGGAAGCGCACGTCGTTGCTCGCCAGCAGCGGCAGAGCGTGCTGGCCGGCAAGCGCGATGGCGGCGGCGTTGAAGGCCTCCTCGCCGTCGCGGCTGGTGCGGGTAAGCTCAAGGTACAGGCGGTCGGGGAACGCGGCCTGCCAGTCGCGCAGCACGCGCCCGGCCTGGTCGTCGCGGCCCGCCGCCAGCGACTGGCCCAGCAGGCTGTCGCGCCCGGCCAGCGCGATCAGGCCGCGGCAATCGCGGTAGAGCCATTCGGGCTCGATGGCGACATAGTCGCCGGCGTGTCCTTCGAGGAACGCACGCGAGATCAGCCGCGACAGCGCCAGGTCGCCGTCGCGGTCCTGGCACAGCAGCGTGAGCCGCGACGGCGGGCCGCCCTCGGCCGACAGCCACAGGTCGGCGCCGGCAATGGGCTTGAGGCCGGCCGCTTCTGCCGCCTTGTGGAACTTCACCAGCGCGAACAGATTGCTGGTGTCGGTGACCGCCACCGCCGGCAGGCCAAGCGCAGCGCAGCGACCCACCAGCTCCGCGATGCGGATGGTGGAGTCGGTGAGCGAATACTCGCTATGGAGATGCAGATGGACGAATCTTGGCGTCATGCCGGGGACCTGAGGGTCAACCGGCAGTTTACCGCGAGGGTGGGGGCGGACAAGGCTTGACAGTCCCTGTTGCCAGGCCTTGCCGCCCGCCCCGTTGGAGAGACTCAGGTGACGCGGATGAAGTCCGGAAGCCGCTGGCTGGCGGCGTAGGGCCGCGAGCGCACGGAGCGGCGCTGTTGCAGCAGGGCGGCCTCGGCCAGGCAGGCGGTTTCCCAGGCCAGTCGCCGCTCGGCGGCGCTGCCGCGGGGGCGTTCGGTGGCGCGGAAGCGGCAGAAGTCGGCGTAGTCGCGGGTTTCACCCTCGAAAGCCGGCCAGGACAGCTCGACCAGCAGCGCGTCGTCCAGGTGGCCCACCAGGGGCTGGTCGTCGGGGATCAGGTCGTCGACCTGCTGCAGGTAGCTGGTGAGCATGCGCGCCCGCTCGCGGGTGTCCGCGCCGACGTGCCAGTCGCTGTCGTTGAGCATGCGGCGCAAGTGCTCGGCGCGGCCCAGGCGTTCGGACAGGATGGCCACCGCCTGGTCCTGCGGCTGCTGCTGCAGCCAGCGGGCCAGGGTGACCAGCTGGTCGGCGCTGACCGAGGGTGCGTTGGGCGCGATCTGCGCAAGCAGGCGGTTGAAGCGTTTCACCGCGGCGTCGCCCAGCGCGATGGTGCCGACCTGGCGGCGGCGCGAATCCGGTGATTCGGGCGGCAGGCGAAGGGCGTTGCTTTGGTCGTGGCGTCGGCTGTTCATGGCGGTTCTCGCTGTGGGGGCGGTACGGGCGGGAAGGGGAGGATTCCGGTCCACATCCCTTGGGATGCGCCACCAGCTTGGACGGTTGCACGCACGGCGGCGACGCCCGGAAGTGGGCGTGACCAACGGGCTAATTCATCGTCCGCTCAGCCTGGCGGCGCGCGCCACGCGACCGCGCGCTGCCGGGCTAGGCGCGCCCGTCGTCGCCGTCGAATGCCGGGAAGCCCCGCTCCATGGAGGCCCGGACGGGCGCGAAACTCCGTCGGTGCTGCGCGCACGGGCCGAGCCGGCGCAGGGCTTCGAGATGCATCGGCGTGGGATAGCCCTTGTGGATCGCGAAGCCGTAACCGGGGTGGACGGCGTCCATCGCGACCATCAGCTGGTCGCGGCCGACCTTGGCCAGGATGGACGCGGCCATGATCGCCGGTTCGCGTGCATCGCCTTTCACCAGCGCTTCGGCCGTGCAGGGCAGGCCGGGCGGCAGGCGGTTGCCGTCCACCAGCGCGTGTTCGGCCCGGGGCCGCAGCGCGTGCACCGCACGCGCCATGCCGGCCAGGGTGGCCTGCAGGATGTTGAGGCGGTCGACTTCGGCCGCACTGACCCATTCCAGGTGCCAGGCCAGCGCGCGTTCGCGGATCAGCGGCGCCAATGCCTCGCGCCGCGCTTCGCTCAGCGCCTTGGAATCGCCCAGGCCTTCGATCGGGCGCCGCGGGTCGAGGATCACCGCGGCCACCGCCACCGGGCCGGCCAGCGGGCCGCGGCCCGCTTCGTCCACGCCGCACACGTGCATCGGCGTCACTTTGCCGCCAGCAGTTCGGCCACCGCATCGGCGGCGCTGGCCGAGGCGTCGCGGCGCAGCTTGTCGTGGATGTGGCGATAGCGAGGCAGCAGGGCGGCGCGCGCATCGGGATGGTCGAACCAGTTCATCACCGCCGCGGCGAGCTTGGCCGGCGTGCAGTCGCCCTGCATCAGCTCGGGGACGATGGGCTCGTTCGCCAGCACGTTGGGCAGGCTGTAGCGATTGACCTTCATCAGTCCCAGCAGCATCACCAGGCGGTAGGTGAGCGCCGAGATGCGGTAGCCCACCACCATCGGCCGCTTGGCCAGCATGGCTTCCAGCGCCGCCGTGCCCGAGGCGAGCAGCACCACGTCGCTGGCGATCATCACCTCATGCGCCTGGCCGTCCACCACGCGCACGTTGGCGGGGCGCGCGCCGCCCAGGCAGGCCTCTATGGCGTCGCGGCAGGCGGCATTCGCCGCGGGCACCAGCACCTGCAGCGCGGGCAGGCGCTCACCCACCCGGCGCGCCGCGTCCAGGAACTCCGGCAGCAGCCGCTGGATCTCGCCCAGCCGGCTGCCGGGCAGCACGGCCAGCACCGGCGTGGCGTCGTCGAGCGCGAAATGCGCGCGCGCACCGCGGCGATCGGGCTCCATCGCGAAGCTGTCGGCCAGCGGATGCCCGACGAAGCGGGCATCCACGCCGTGGCGCTGGTAGATCGGCGGCTCCATCGGGAACAGGCACAGCACGCGGTCGGCGCTGCGGCCCAGCTTGGCGGCGCGCCCTTCGCGCCATGCCCAGACCGACGGGCTGACGTAGTGCACAGTGCGGATGCCGGCCTGCTTGAGCTGGCGCTCCAGACCGAGGTTGAAGTCGGGCGCGTCCACGCCGATGAAGACATCCGGCCGCCAGGCCAGCAGCTGCTTGCGCAGGCCGCGGCGCAGCCGCAGCAGGCGCGGCAGGTGGCGCAGCACTTCGACCAGGCCCATCACCGCCAGTTCGCTGCAGTCGTGCCAGGCCTGCAGGCCGGCGGCGCGCAGCTGCGGTCCGCCGACGCCGGCGAACTCGGCCTCGGGGAAGCGCCGCTTCAGTTCGCGCACCAGGCTGGCGCCCAGCAGGTCGCCCGAGGCTTCGCCCGCCACGAGCGCGATGCGCAGCGACCGGCGAACAGGGGCGGGGTCTTGGTCGGGCAAGGCCGTGCCCGCGCCGGTCAGCGCAGCAGGCCGCGTTCGCTGCGCTCGATGAAATCGAGCATCAGCCGCACGTCCTCGGACTCGGCCGCCACCGGCGCCAACTGCTCGCGCGCGGCCGTCAGGGGCGCGCCCGACATGTACAGCGCGCGGTAGGCACGCTTGATCGCGGCGATGCGGGTGGCGTCGAAGCCGCGGCGCTTGAGGCCTTCGGCGTTGATGCCGCGCGGGCGGCTGTAGCCTTCCGCGGCGACCATCAGGTAGGGCGGCACGTCGCCGTTCACCAGCGCGCCCATGCCGATGAAGGCATGCGAGCCGATGCGGCAGAACTGGTGGATGCCGGCGAAGCCGCTCAGGATGACGTAGTCGCCGACCTCGACGTGTCCCGCCAGCGTGGCGTTGTTGGAGAACACGCAGTGGTTGCCCACCTGGCAATCGTGGGCGATGTGCGCGTAGGCCAGGATCCAGTTGTCGCTGCCGATGCGGGTGGCGCCGCCGCCGTCGCCGGTGCCGCGGTTGATGGTGGTGAATTCGCGCACGCAGTTGCGGTCGCCGATCACCAGTTCGGTGCGCTCGCCGGCAAACTTCTTGTCCTGCGGGTCGCCACCGATCGCGGCGTGCGGATGGAAATGGTTGTCGCGGCCGATGCGGGTCGGCCCGGTGACCACGCAGTGCGCGTCGATCCGGGTGCCGTCGCCGATTTCGACGTCGGCCCCGATGACCGCGAAGGCGCCCACGCGCACGTTGGCGCCAAGGCGCGCAGCGGGATCGATCTGCGCCGTCGGGTGGATCATGCTCAGCCCTTGCCCTCGGCGCAGAGGATCTCGGCGCTGGCGACTTCCTTGCCATCCACGCAAGCCACGCAGGCGTAGAGCGCCATGTTGCGGATGGTCCGCTTGAGCACCACCTCGATGTCGAGCTGGTCGCCCGGCACCACCATGCGGCTGAAGCGGGCGTTGTCCACCTTCACCAGGTAGAACAGCTTGCCTTCGTACGAGGCGTCCTTGGGCTGCGACAGCTGGGTCAGCAGGCCGCCGGCCTGCGCCATGGCTTCGATCACCAGCACGCCGGGCATCACCGGGCGGCCGGGGAAGTGTCCCTGGAAGAAGGGCTCGTTGAAGGTGACGTTCTTGATGGCGCGGATGCGCTTGTGCGCGTCGAGCTCGATCACGCGGTCCACCAGCAGGAACGGATACCGGTGCGGCAGCAGGTGCAGGATGCACGAGACGTCCACGGGCATCTTGATGGTGTCGTCGCTCATCCGGTGCTTCCCTGCTTCAATCCTTGTCGAGGGCGCCTATCTTACGCGCCAGCGCATCCAATTGCCTGAAACGGGCGCCGTTCCGGCGCCAGGAACGGCTGTCCTGCACCGGCATGCCGGACGAATACTCGCCCGGTTCGGTGATGGACTGCGTGACCAGGCTCATGGCCGTCACGGTCACCCGGTCGCAGATCTCGAGGTGGCCGCTGATGCCGACCGCGCCGCCGATCAGGCAGTAGCGGCCGATCTTCGCCGAGCCGGCCACGGCCGTGCAGCCGGCGATGGCGGTGTGGGCGCCGATGCGCACGTTGTGGCCGATCTGGATCTGGTTGTCGAGGCGCACGTCCTCGCCCAGCACGGTGTCCTCGATGGCGCCGCGGTCGATGGTGGTATTGGCGCCGATCTCGCCGTCATCGCCGACGACCACGCCGCCCAGCTGCGGGACCTTGATCCAGCGGCCGGCGTCCATCGCCAGCCCGAAGCCGTCGGCGCCCAGCACGGCGCCCGGGTGGATGCGCACGCGTGCGCCCAGGCGCACCCGCGCCACCAAAGTGACCCGCGCCACCAGCACGCACCCCGGCCCGACCACGCAGTCTTCGCCCACCAGGCAGCCCGGGCCGATGACGGCCCCGGCGGCCACCCGGCTGCGGGCGCCGACCACGGTGAACGGGCCGACCTGGGCGCCGGGATCGACCTGCGCATCGGCGGCTATGACGGCGCTGGGGTGGATGCCGGGCTGCAGCGCCGGTTCGGCTTCGAACAGCGCGGCGATCTTCGCGAACGCCACGTAGGGCGACTTCGCAACCAGGCAGGGGACGGGGCAGGCGCCGGCATCGTCGGCCGACAGCACGACCGCGCCGGCGGCGGTGGCGGCCAGTTCCTTGCGGTATTTGGGGTTGGCCAGGAATCCCAGCTGGCCGGCGCCGGCACCCGCCAGGGTGCCCACGCCGTGGATGACCGTGCTGCCGTCGCCACGCAGGTCCAGCCCGAACCGCTCCGCCAGTTCGGACAGGGCGTGCGAGCGGGCCGGCGCGGCCAAGACGGCCGCCTTAGAAACGACCGCCGAAGGTGAACTGCAGCCGCTCGAGCTGGTCGCTGCGCTCGCGCTGGATCGGCGCGGCGTAGCTGATCGCGATCGGGCCCACCGGCGACTGCCACTGCAGCGACAGGCCGGCGGAGATGCGCAGCGTCTTGGCTTCCCACGAGTCCACCGATCGGTAGACGTTGCCGTAGTCGATGAAGGCCGACAGGCGCGTGCCGCGGCTGTCGAACAGGGTGGGGAAGTAAAGTTCGAACGTGCCCGCGGTCTTGAACGAGCCGCCGAGCGGCTGGCGGTAATCGGCCGTGTACTGGAAGAACGGGCCGATGGTGTTGGTCTCGAAGCCGCGCACCGACTGCGGGCCGCCGGCGTAGTAGTTGCGGAAGAACGGCAGGCCGCAATTGGTGGTCTCGCCCGGGACGAGGGCGCCGAAGTCGTCGTAGACGCTGCAGGTCTGGTCCTTGGTGACGCCGTAGCTGTCGCCGTAGCCCAGTTCGGCGCCGATCTTCAGGCCCAGCCAGTTGCTGATGGGCAGGTAGTGTTCGAAGTTGTAGGTCAGGCGGTAGTACTCGAGGTCGCTGCCCGGCAGCACCACTTCGGCGCCGACGCGGTTGTAGGTGCCGCGGGTCGGCATCAGGAAGTCGTTGCGCGAATCGCGCTGCCAGCCCAGCTGCACGCGCCAGGCGTTGACGTTCCACTTGCGGAAGGGGCCGTTTTGCAGCGGGTCGGTGGTGGTCGGGTCGCCGTCGTCGTTCTCGATCGGCGTGGTGTCCACCAGGTCGTCGTCGATGTGGAACTGCGGGAAGCGCGCGCGGTCGCCCAGCGCGTCCACCAGGTAGTCGATCAGCGGCGGCGGCGTGCTGTTGTCGTCGGTGGTGATCTGGTTGCGGTCGATGCCGAGCGACAGGGAGATGCTGTCGGTCTCGGTCAGCGGGATGCCGATCTGGAATTCGCCGGACGCCACCGCGTTGTCGAACTGCGCGAGGTTCTCGGATTGGCTGTTGCTGTAGCTGTAGTCGCTGTAGTTGACGTTGAAGCCGAGGCTGACGCCGTCGTCGGTGAAGTACGGGTCGGTGACGCCGAGCGAGAACTGCTTGGAGTAGCTGTTGTTCTGCACCGCCAGGTTGAAGCGGTTGCCGGTGCCCAGGAAGTTGGTCTGGGTGAGCTGCACGCTGGTGATCAGGCCGTAGGCCTGCTGGTAGCCCAGGCCGAAGGTGAACTGGCCCGAGTTGCGTTCCTTGACGTTGATGACCACGTCCACCTGGTCGGGCTGGCCGGCCACTTCCGGCGTCTCGATGTCCACGGTGTCGAAGTAGCCCAGGCGCTGCAGGCGGATCTTCGAGCGGTCGATGGCCGCCTGCGAGAACCAGGCGCCCTCGAACTGGCGCATCTCGCGGCGCAGCACTTCGTCGGCGGTGGTGGAGTTGCCGGTGAAGACGATGCGGCGGACCTGCACGCGCGGGCCCGGCTCGACGAAGAAGTTGATGGCGATCTTGCGGCCTTCGCGGTCGATCTCCGGCACCGGGTTCACCTGGGCGAAGGCGTAGCCGATGTTGCCCAGGGTGGCGATGATGCCGTCGGTGGACAGTTCGACCAGGGCGCGGGAGAAGGTGTTGCCTTCCTGCAGCACCACCAGCTTCTCGACGTCTTCCAACGGCAGGATCGTGTCGCCCGTGACCTTCACCGAGGACACGGTGTAGATCTCGCCCTCGGCGACGTTGGCGGTGACGAAGATGTCGCGCTTGTCGGGGGTGAT
>JANOJQ010000047.1:0-13951 GCA_031418815.1 Lysobacteraceae bacterium | reverse complement strand
GTGGCCATCGCCAGGCCGGCGCCGTTGACCATGCAGCCGATGTTGCCGTCCATGGTCACGTAGTTCAGGTCGTACTTGCTGGCCAGCAGTTCGGTTTCGTCTTCCTGGCGCACGTCGCGCATGGCGGCCAGGTCGGGGTGGCGGAAGGTGGCGTTGTCGTCGGAGTTGATCTTGCCGTCGAGCACGGCCAGGTCGCCGTTGGTGAGGATGGCCAGCGGGTTTAGTTCGACCAGCGCCAGGTCCTTTTCGTTGAACAACTTGTACAGGCCCATCATGATCTTGCTGAGCTGGTTGACCTGCTTGGCGTTGAGGCCCAGGTCGAAGCCCAGCTCGCGGCACTGGTAGGGCTGCAGGCCCTGCACGTAGTTGACGTTGAGGACCTTGATGGCGTCCGGGTTGTCGCGCGCGGTGGTCTCGATGTCCACGCCGCCGTCGCTGGAGGCGATGAAGGTGATCGAACGCGTGCCGCGGTCCACCAGCACCGAGAGGTAGAGTTCCTTGGCGATGTCGGTGGCCTGGGTGACCAGCACCGTGTCGACCGGCAGGGCGACGCCCGCGGTCTGGTAGGTGGTCATCTTGGTGCCGAGCATGGCCTTGGCGTACTCGCGGACCTGGTCGAGGGTCTTGGCCAGCTTGACGCCGCCGGCCTTGCCGCGGCCGCCGGCGTGGATCTGGGCCTTGACCACCCAGAAGTCGCCGCCGATGGCCTTGGCCGCGTCCACGGCCTCTTCGGGGGTGCGGGCAACGCGGCCGGCCGGGACGGCGATGCCGTAGTCGGCGAACAGCTGCTTGGCCTGGTATTCGTGGAAGTTCATGCGGCTGCCTTGGTGTGGGAGGGTCGCGAGCGAGGGGCGGTATTGTCGCCGACCCCCCCGGCAAAGGCAAAGAAGCCCGGTTTCCCGGGCCCGACAGCCGCCCCCCGCCGCCGCGAGGCATACTTGGGGCATGCCGCGCGCCTCTCGAAAAGCCATCTCCAATTCCCCCCAGCGGCGGGAGCTGTACTTCTTCACGCTGTACCGGATGCTCGAGGCCGCGCTGCTGGCGCTGATGGCCTTCAGCCCGGCCGGCGAGCTGATGCTGGAGATCCGCGAACCCGTGGTGCTGCAGAGCATCGTGGTGCTTTACGTGCTCGCCGCCACGGCGCTGCTCGTCGCCAGCTACCGCAGCGACATCCCTGCCCCGCGGCAGGCCGCGATCGGCCTGAGCCTGGACATCCTGGTGGTCCTGGGCACGCTGGCCGCCACCACCGGCGGCCAGGGCGGCATTGCGCTGCTGCTGCTGTTCAACGTCGGCGCCGGCGCCCTGATCCTGCCGCAGAGCGCGGGCCTGGGCTTCGCCACGGCCGCGGCCGTGGTGGTGCTGGGCGAAAGCTTCTATCGCCGCACCTTCGAGATGCTCGACCAGCGGCCGATGGCCGAGTCGGTGATGTTCAGCGTGACCTACCTGGCCACGGCCGTGCTGTGCGAACTGCTGAGCCGGCAGGTGATCGAGTCGCAGGCGCTGGCGGAGAAGCGCGGCGAAGAGCTGGCCAACCAGGCCGAGATCAACGAACTGGTGATCCGCCGCATGCGCACCGGCATCCTGGTGGTGGACGGCGACCACCGGGTGAAGGTGTGCAACGAGGCCGCCTGGGGCCTGCTGGGCAAGCCCTCGCCGGACCGGCAGCAGCTGGCGGACGTGGCCATGGGCCTGCACCGCGCCCTGCTGCTGTGGCGCCAGGGCCGGGGCGACATTCCCAAGGCCATGACCCTGGCCGAGGGTGCGCCCGAGGTGCTGCCGCGCTTCGTGTCGCTGAGCCTCACCGACAACCTGTACCTGATCTTCCTCGACGACAGCCGCCTGTATTCGGACCGCGCCGAGGAGCTGACGCTGGCGACCCTGGGCCGGCTGTCGGCCAGCATCGCCCATGAGATCCGCAACCCGCTGGCGGCCATCAACTACTCGGTGCAGCTGCTCGAGGAAACCACCGACCTGCCCGAGGCCGATCGCCGGCTGCTGGAAATCATCCACACCCAGTGCCAGCGCATGAACGGCATCGTGCAGGACATCCTGGGCCTGGCGCGCCGCGAGCGCTCGCAGCCAGAGACGCTGGACATCGGCCAGTTCGCGCGCCGCTTCGTCGACGAGTACCGCGCCAGCCATCCGCTGGAAACCGACATCCTGCAGGCGGTGAGCGAGCGCGCCACCCTGGCGATGGCCGACCCCCGCCACCTGCACCAGGTGCTCACCATCCTGGTCCAGAACGCCCTGACCTACGGCCGCCTGCCCGGCGAGCCGGCCAAGGTGACCGTGGCCGTGCGCAGTGCGCCGCCCGGCGCGCCGCCCGAAATCAACGTGTCCGACCGCGGCCCGGGCATCCCGGTCGCGGTGGCGGACCGGATATTCACGCCCTTCTATACGACCAGCGAGCACGGCACGGGCCTGGGCCTGTACATCGCCCAGCAGCTTTGCGAGGCGAACCAGTGCACCCTCACCTACCAGCCGGTGCCGGGCGGCGGCAGCAGCTTCCGCATCGTCCTGCCGCCGGGCATGACCCTGATGCAGGACGATGTCGGTTCGGGCCGGTTCAATCTGGCTTGAGACGGTCCGCTTCGGCTACTGTGTGGGGGTATTTACAGCCCCCACCCCCCACCGGTAACGCATGGCCACCCCCCGCAGCGCCCTGGTAGTAGACGACGAACGCGACATCCGGGAACTGCTTGTCCTCACGCTGGGCCGCATGGGCCTGCGCGTGGACACGGCCGCCGACCTGACGAGCGCCCGCGCCCAGCTCGCCCAGGGCAGCTACGACCTGTGCCTCACCGACATGCGCCTGCCGGACGGCTCCGGCCAGGACCTGATCGCGCACATCGCCGCCCGCTACCCGGACACGCCGGTGGCGATGATCACCGCCTTCGGCAACGTCGAGGCCGCGGTGAATGCGCTCAAGGCCGGCGCGTTCGACTTCGTCACCAAGCCGGTGGACCTCACCGTGCTGCGCCGCCTGGTGCAGCACGCGCTCGACCTCAACCAGCAGCGCCGCAGCGCCGCGCCGGCCAGCGCGCGCCTGCTCGGCGACTCGGCGCGCATGCAGCAGCTGCGCCAGACCATCGGCCGCGTGGCGCGCAGCCAGGCGCCGGTCTACATCAGCGGCGAATCGGGCGTGGGCAAGGAACTGGTGGCGCGGCTGATCCACGAACAGGGCTCGCGCGCCGCCGGCACCTTCGTGCCGGTGAACTGCGGCGCCATCCCGTCCGAACTGATGGAAAGCGAACTCTTCGGCCACAAGAAAGGCAGCTTCACCGGCGCCCATGCCGACAAGGAAGGCCTGTTCCAGGCCGCCAACGGCGGCACGCTGTTCCTGGACGAAGTGGCCGAGCTGCCGCTGCACATGCAGGTGAAGCTGCTGCGCGTCATCCAGGAAAAAACCGCGCGCCCGGTCGGCGCCCCGGCCGAGCTGCCGGTGGACGTGCGCATCCTCTCGGCCACCCACAAGAACCTGGCCAGGCTGGTGGAAGAAGGCAAGTTCCGCCACGACCTCTACTACCGCATCAACGTGATCGAACTCGCGGTGCCGCCGCTGCGCCAGCGCCGCGAGGACATCGCGATGATTTCCGCGGCCATCCTGGCGCGCCTCGCCGGCGAACAGGCCGACACGCTGCCGGCCTTGACCGAGGAAGCCGAGGCGGCGCTGTTGGCCTATCCCTTCCCCGGCAACGTGCGCGAACTGGAGAACATCCTCGAGCGCGCCGTCGCCCTGTGCGACGGCAAGCACATCGAGGTGGCCGACCTCTACCTGCCCCAGGTGGACAGCCTGATCGGCCAGGACGCCGACGTGCCGCTGCGCCCGGCCGTGGCGCCCTCGCCCGCCGCGATGGGCCCCGACGGCACGCCCCTGCCCGATGCGATCGAGCAGATGGAGCGCGAAACCATCCAGAAGGCGCTGGAAGCCAACCGCTACAACAAGACCAAGACCGCCGTGCAGCTGGGCATCACCTTCAGGGCGCTGCGGTACAAGCTCAAGAAGCTCGGGATGGAGTGAGGGGGCCCCGGGCCTACGGGTTCTCGTCGGCCCAGGCGAGCAGGAACGAACGCACGAGGCCGTAGTGCGGCCCCACGACCACGTTGGCGCCCGGCCCACGCTCCAGCGCCAGCACGTCGGCGGGGCGGCCTTCGGCGATGGCGCCCAGGCTTGCGATCACCAGCATGTGCTCGCGCACGATCTCCGGCGCCGCCGGGTCCAGCACTTCCAGCGCCGCCAGGCCGGTCGTCGCCATGGCGGGGCCGTCGCGCCGCGCGGCCGCGTCATAGGCCGCCAGCACGCGACGCACTGCCTCGGGCTGCTGGTCCTGCGCGATCCAGCGCGGGTTGATCCAGATGCCCTCATGGTCCACCGCAGGCAGGTAGCTGATCGAGTTGTCGGCGAGCAGGGCCACCGATGCCAGCCACTCCTGCAGGTCCTTGGCCTGCACCGGCGCGGCCGAAAGTGCCAGCAACCGGCCGGCGCCGTCCGCCAGCTTCTGGTCGCGGCGCGCCAGCGGTTCCACGCCACCGCCGTCCAGCGCGGTGCGCAGGTCGCGCGCCAGCCAGTGCAACTCGGAAGCAAGGCTGGTGGGTGTATCCGACACCTGGTCGGCAATGGCGGGCGGCTGCCTGCCGTCCACGACATCCAGCACGGGCATGCCGGCCATCAACAGCAGCTGGAGGGAGGTGGCGGTTTTTCCGATGAAGCGTGCACGCGGCGCCTGCAGCGCCACCGTCGGATAGAAATCCGAATGTGGCGTCGCCCCCGTCAGCGCAACCATGGCGGCAAGGCTCTGGCGGGAAAGGATGCGCCGGACCTGGACGTCGCCCCGGTTGGCCAGGCCCACGCGCGACATTTCGGCACCGATGCCGGGACCGGCGATGCGGCTGTAGTCCAGCGGCGGCAGCGGCGACGCACTCACCACGAACAGCAGGTCGGCGCTGTTGGTCACGTAGGCATCGACGTACGGGAATTCTTCGATCAGCGCCGACACCATCGTCATCAACAGCGGGTCGTCCAGCTCATACGACTGCAGCCATTGGATGCCGATGCCGCCCTCGTTGAGGTGTCCGCGCAGGAAACGGTAGAACTCCTGGGTGAACAGGCTTGCCACGCCGCTTACCCAAGGGTTGGAGGGCTCGGAAATGATCACGTCGAACCCGCGCTTTCCGCTGGAGAAGAACGTCCGCGCATCGTCGACGTGCAGGATGGAGCGCGGGTCTTCGTAGGCCAACCGGACGCGCGCGCCGAACTGGCGGGCGCCCAGGTGCATCGCCCTCTCGATTTCGATCGAGTCCACCTGCTTGGGGACGGGGCTGCCCAGAAGCGTATGCGTGGTGAGCCCGGAGCCCCAGCCGATCACGGCGATTGACTCGGGCTTCGGGTGGATGGCAAGCGGCAGCGCGGCCGCCATCAGCATGGTGATCTCGTCCGGAAGCGCCGGACGACGGATATCCAGCTCCAGCGTGGCGTCCGATTTGCCGTTGGTGGCAATGGTGGCCGCGCTGCCCTGCAGGTAGACAGCCACGGTGGAGGTCTTGCCATCCCGCAGGAAGACGACCTTCGCACTGTCCTCCAACGAAGCGCGCCCATGCCGGAACACGCCAGAGACCTGCGCACGTGGATCCATCCGGCCGGTGACCAGGCTCAGCGCCAGCACGCCCACGCTGATGGCCGCCAGCACCCGGTAGCGCATGGCTTTCGAGGGGGCTTGCGCCGCCGCCATCCTGAGCAATACGAAGCCCAGCGCGATGTCCACCAGGGCCGCCAGCGTCACCGCCAGCTGCAGCCCGAGCATCGGTATCAACACATGCACCGCCAGCGCGACGCCGATGATGGCGCCCAGCGTGTTGGCGGCATACACGCGGCCAATGCTGGCCTCGCCGCCGCCCCGGCGCAGCAGCGCCATGGTGAGCAGCGGCAGCGTCATGCCGGCGAAGAACGCCGCCGGGAACATCACCAGCAGCGCGATCACGCCGCTGCCCAGGCTGAAGAGGGTGTAGCCCCCTGCGTCACGCTCCAGCACCCCCATCAGCGCGCCGACCCAGCGGAAGCTCTGGGCGAACACCGGCAGCGAAAGCAGGGCCGCCACGCCCATCCACACCTGCGCATGGCCGGCGTAGCCCACGGCGTCGCGGATGGCGTGGCTGCGGCGGCGGATCCACAGGCCGCCAAAGGCGAGGCCCAGGATGAAGGCCGACAGCATCAATTCGAACGAATGCACGGTGGTGCCCAGCGCCTGGTTCAGCATCCGGACCCAGCCAATCTCGTAAACGAACGAACTGGCGCCGGTGATGCCGGCGGCCAGCAGGATGACGCGATAGAAGCCGGCGCCCATGGCCGGTGCCGGCGTCGCCGCGGCTTCGCCGATGGACACAGGCACGGGCTGCGCATCCGCCCGCCGCGACACCACCCACGCCAGCACGCCCACCGCCAGATTCACCGCGCCCGCGGTGGCGATGGCACCGGGCATGCCCACCCAAGGCAGCAGCACGAACGTGGCGAACAGCGCGCCGAAGGCGGCGCCGATGCTGTTGGTGAAGTACAGGCCGCCCAGGATCTCGCCGTCGGCGCGCGGCGCGACCCGCAGGTAGCCGCCGCTCATCAGGGGGAAGGTCATGCCCAGCAGGATGCTTTGGGGCGCGATCAGCAGCGCCGCGCTGCCCCATTGCCAGGCGCGTATGGCCCAGCCCGATTCCAGCGCGGGATAGACCGTGCCCTGCGAGAAGCCGGTGTAGGCCTCGAACACCGGATGGAAGGCCAGCCCGGCCAGGCCGACCACCACCTCCACCACGGCGTAGGCCAGGATCAATCGCCGCCATCCCAGCCCCAGCCGGCTCACCAGCCAGGCACCCAGGGCCATGCCGCCCATGAAGATGCCTAGCACCAGCGTCTGCGCGTAGGCCGCATGGCCCAGGCTCAAGCCGAGGTAGTGCGACCAGATGGCTTGGTACACCAGGCCGGCGAAACCGGACGCGACGAACAGTGCGAGCAGCGCCCGCTCCAAGCCAATGAACCGTGACGACATGCGGATTTTCCCTCGAGCCCCTGCCCGTCGCGAGGATAGCCGAATCGGCCCGGCCGCCACGATGGCGGCCAAAGCGTGAGCCAGTTCCCATTTCGCGTTGGCACAATGCGACGCATTGCGTCACTTGTTGACCTGCACCAGAGGAAACAAGCGATTTGTCCCCATCCAGACTGGCCTTGCGTTAACCACTATGCCTATATTCCGGCCTGTACCCGCCCATCCCGGGCTGGCACAGTTGATGCATCGCTGTAACCGCACGTGCTCCGGCACGGGTACCCAAGGACGGGAATACCGTTCCAGAACGTGACAATCACAATCCACCCTAGGGGATTTACCCATGAAGAACATCCAGAAAGGCTTCACCCTGATCGAGCTGATGATCGTGGTCGCGATCATCGCCATCCTCGCCGCCATCGCCCTCCCGCTGTACCAGGACTACATCGCCCGTTCGCAGGCGACTGCCGGCCTGGCCGACATCCGTGGTGGCGTGACCGCGTACGAAGAGTTCGTGCAGCGTGGTTCGGTTACGGTGATCACCGGTCCGACCGTTGTTGGCTTGAGCGGCACCACCCCGCGTTGCTTGACCATCACCACGCCGTCGCCCAGCACCTCGGGCACCATCGTCTGCGCGCTGCAGGGCAACCCGATCGTGAACACTAAGACCATCACCCTGACCCGTACTTCCGCCACCGGCCAGTGGGCTTGCTCGAGCAACATCGCGCTGTCCAAGCACAAGCCGGGCAACTGCACCTGATATAGCGTCATTGCATTAACAGGCTCGGGGGCGGTCCGCCGCCCCCGCGTCCTGCGCAAGGCAGCCCCGGTCGAGGCAATGCTTTGTAGTCCGGGCTTACTTCATCCCCTTTGCCGGTGACCACACCCGGGCCAAAAGGTGCTCCATGCGCAAGCAAGCCTCCGGATTCACGCTGATCGAGCTGATGATTGTCGTCGCGATCATCGCTATTCTCGCCGCCATTGCCGGTGCGACCTATCAGGACTACACCATTCGTGCACAGATGACCGGCGGATTGGCCGACATCGCGACGGGCCGCGCACCTTTCGAATCCCAGTTGGTTGCCGAGAGCAACACCACCTTCACGGCCACCGACCTCGGCCTACCCGCCAGCACCCCGCGTTGCAACCCCATCAACATTTCCTCGGCGGCCAACGGCTACATCGAGTGCATCCTGGTCGGGCATGCGACCATCGCAGGGGGAGCCCTGCGCTTGACCCGTTCTTCCGCGGGCGCCTGGACCTGCAGCACGCCCGCCGGCACCGCGCAGAAGCACAAGCCCGCGCACTGCAGCTGAGTCGGGCGCTCCTGCGGTCTACGCAGGCATTACACTGGGCCGCATCCCTTCCGAGCCCGGCACCCCATGACCCCAGCCTCCCGCGCGGCGCTGCCGTTCGTAATCGCCTTGCTGTTGCTGACGGCCTTGGCTTACTGGCCGGGTTTGAGCGGCGGGTTCATCTTCGACGACTTCCCCAACATCGTGCAGAAGACCGAGGTGCACGCCACCTCACTGGCACCCGCCGAGCTGGCCAAAGCCATCGACGCCTACGGCGGTCCGCTGGGCAGGCCCCTGGCCACGATGAGCTTCGCCGTCGACCACGCGCTTTGGGGCCTCAACCCCTGGGGCTACAAGCTCGGCAGCCTGCTGGTGCACTTGCTCAACGCTTGCCTGGTGTTCGCCCTGGTGCGCAGGCTGCTGCCGCCCTCGCCCGCTTCGTCACTATCCGCCGCCGCGCCAGCCTTCGCCGTCGCCCTGGCGTGGGCCATCCACCCGCTGCAGGTCTCCACGGTGCATTACGTCGTGCAGCGAATGGAAATGCTGTCGCTGACCTTCGTCCTGCTGGGCCTGATCACGTACCTGCGCGGCAGGCGGCTGCAGGTGGCCGGGCACCAGGGCTGGCCCTGGATCGCTGGAAGCGCTTTACTGGGCCTGCTGGGGCTCGCCTCCAAGGAAACCGCCGCACTGCTTCCCGCGTACACGCTGGCGCTTGAGCTCACCGTGCTGTCCTTTGGCGCTGCCACGCCGGCAGCACGGCGACGGTGGCAGGTGGCCTACGGCCTCGCCACCGCGGCGGCCATGGCGATCTTCATCGCGTGGGTGGTGCCGGCCTATGTCAGCCCTGACGCCTACTCGGTTCGCGACTACAGTGCGGCCGATCGCGTGCTGACGCAGCTGCGCGTGCTGCCGATGTACCTGGGATGGATCGTGCTGCCGCAGCCGGCCAGCTACTTGTTCTACTACGACCATGTGCTGGCGTCGCACGGCCTGCTCCAGCCAGCCACGACGCTGGCCGGCGGGCTGCTGCTGCTGGCGCTGGCCGTACTGGCCATCGCGATGCGCCGCAGGATGCCGCTGCTGTCGCTGGGCCTGCTGTGGTTCTTCGCGGCACATTTGCTGAGCAGCAACGTGGTGCCGCTTGAGCTGGTGTTCGAGCACCGGAACTACTTCGCCCTGCTCGGCATCGTGCTTGCCATCACCGCACTGGTGCTTCGCATGCCGGTCAGCGAGATCCCGCGCCTTCGGCCCGCCACCGTGGGCGTAGTGCTGGCGGGGTTGATGCTGTTGACCCTGATCCGCAGCGCCACCTGGGGCGACCCGCTGCACCTGGCCATGTCCCTGGCGGCACGCAACCCGGACTCGGCACGAGCCAGCATGGATCTGGGCGAGCAGTTCATGCTGCGGGCGGGGCGAGACCCGGCCTCACGTTTCTATGCCATGGCCGAGGCGGAATTCGAGCGAGGCTCGCGCGTGCCCAACGCCTCGCCCATGCCCGAGCAGGGCCTGATCGTGCTGGCCGCCACGGCAGGCAAGCCGGCCAAGGACGAATGGTGGGACCGCGTGGTGCATAAGCTGCGCACCCGCGCCATCGGTCCGCAGGAGCTGGCCATGGTTACCGGGCTGCTGAAGATGCGGCAGGAAGGCGTGGCGTTCGACGAACTTCGCTTCACCGAGGCCTACCTGGTTCTCGTCGAGCGGATGGACATGCCGGCAGGCCAGTACTACGCCTTCGCCGACCACGCGCTGACGATGCTGGGCGACGAGCACGTCGCCACCGGCCTTTACAAGAAGGCGATCGAGGCCGGCGACGCTGAGTTTGCTGCCGCCGTGGTGAGCGCGCTGTTTGCGGCTGGTCACTTGAGTGTAGCGAAGGCCGTCGCCGACCATGCGCGGGCCATCGGTCTGGCAGACATCAAGTTGGACGACACACAAGCCGCTCCAAAACGCTGAAGACACCGCATCGGTGCAACCAGCTGGCCCGATGCCGGCAAACCACGCAAGGTCGCTCAGCGTTCTGCCGGGCGCCGGCAAACTACCTGTCGTCGCCGGCAGCGATGGCCCGCCACGCTGCTCGCAGCGCATCGGCGCCGAGCCATTGACGGTAGTAAGCGATCGCATCCGCTTCGAGCGCTCGTCGTCCGGCGGGGTCTCGCTGCAGGGCCACCAGCGCCTCCAGCAACGCCGCGGGCTCGGCCGGTACGGTTTTCACCGGCAGCGGCGGCAAGCCCTCGGGTAGCGAATAGCGGTCCTGGGTGACGATGGCCTTGCCCGCGGCCAGCGCCAAGTAGAGCTTGAAGGGCAACACGCGCGCCGCCTTGCCCTCGCCGCCGAACACGCCCAGGCACACATCGGCCACTGCCATGCGTTGTGCGATGCCGCCCATATCCATCCATCCGCGCTCCCACACCACGGGCGCACGCACGGGATCGGCGACCAATGCCTCGATCACCGCCGATTCCTGGCCGTCGCCAACGATGTGGAACACCATTCCGCATGCCGGACCCGCCCGGCGCACGGCATCGGCCAGTACGCCAATGCCGTGCAGCGGGATCAGGGTGCCGACGAACAGCACGCGCAGCGGCGCTCCGGCGGCCGACGCCAGCTCGCGCGGCGCCGCGGCGATGGCCGACACGTCGATGGCCAGCGGCACCGCCCGCACGCGCGCCGGATCGAGCCCGAATTCGGTAACCATCAGGTCCCGGTTGGAGACGGTGTCCACCAGCACCACCGCCGCCGCACGCAGCGCGCGGCCCTCGAATGCCTTCGCGAGGCGGCCCGCCAGGCCCCGACCCTGCCGTGACCCGCGGGCCCGGTCGCGGAAGGCGGAATCCCACAGCGAGATATACGCGTCGGCAACGATGCGCGGGCGCCATGCGCGCGGCACCAGCGAAGCCCACCACAGCAGGAACGCCGCCGGATACGGCACGTAGACCCAGCCGGGACGCTGCCGTAGCACGCGCGCCAGTCGCAGCAGCGCCAGCGCATTGCCCAGCAACAGGCGGGTAGCCAAGGACGGTCGGGCCAGCAGGGGCCCGCGCGATATCCGCCACAGGTGCACGCCATCGGGCAACCAGTCGGCGCGATCTTCGACCTGCCACTCGGGGCTGGCTTCCAGCGCGCGAAGCGTTTGCGCCGCGTTGGGATAGCCGCTGCCGCGCAGCGCGACGCCGGCGACGTGCAGGCGCGTCATGCCGACCCAACGCCGGGACGGCGCGCCACCAGCACCAGGTTGAGCGAATGCGGCACATCGGCGGCGATGGTGATGGCACGCTCGTCGAAGCCGAATTCCTGCCGGGTTTCGCCCGTTTCCGCCTGCACCGCCCTGCCCTGGCCCTTGATCCGCTGCAGCAGGTCCAACCCTCGTCGCCGAAGTGACTCAGGAACGAAGGGCAAGGTCACCGGCAGAGTCACCCACTTGGTCCAGCGGTAGCGGCGCAGCTCGATGTCGGCGATCTCGCGGACGGCGCCCATCCGCAGCGTGGACTCGACTTCCAGCACCGGTGAGACCAGCGCGGCCAGGCCTTGTGCGGAGTACTCGCGCAGGTGCCAACGGTTCCAGGGGCGCTGCCCGGGAAGCAGTCGGTGCCGGCGGTCAGGCGTGATCAGGATCAGCGCCCCGCCGGGACGCAGCACGCGCCGCGCTTCGCGCAGGTAGCCGGCCTCGTCGGCGACGTGTTCGATCACCTGGAACGACAGCACGACGTCGAAACTGGCGTCCTCGAATGGCAGCGCGGCATCGGCCATCACCAGCCGGTAGTCGAGATTGGGGGCGGCATAGCGCGCCTTGGCAAACGATACGGCATCGGCGGCGACGTCCACGCCCGTCACCGCGCTGGCCACGCCGGCGATGCGCGCCGCGCCGTAGCCGCTGCCGCAACCCAGGTCGAGCACGCGCTTGCCGTGGCAATACGGCTCGGCGAACCGATAGCTGGCCGCATGCATTATGTAGATGACGTAGGCGCCGATGGACCGGTGGTAGGCGTCTTCGATCACGCGTGCGCCGGAGGGCTCGAGTTCGGTCGTCATGGGTTTCCTTCCACGGCGCGGCGGCGGAACGATTCCAGCCAGCCGCCAACAAAGCACACGCCATCACCGAGCAACGTCACCGCCCGCGCCAGCATGACGAACAGCAGCAAGTCCGGGTCCGGCGCCGCACCGGCCAGCAGGATGAGCATGATGCCCTCGCGCACGCCCAGCCCCGCCGGCGCCCCTGGGGCCAGGAACCCCAGCAGCCAGGCAAGCGAGAATGCCGCCGTCACCAGCGCCAGGTCCACCTGCACGGGGAGTCCGGCAGCACGCGCCACGAGCCAGAGGCCGAGCCCGATCAGCAGGTAATTGACCATGTAGGCCACGATCGCCGGCAGCGTGGCGGCCGGCCCCGGCAACCCGCCGGCGCGACCCAGGGCGCGCGCCCAGCGCGAGCGGTGGCACGCCAGCCGTGCCGGCGCGACGGTAACACTGCCCAGCACAAGTACCGCCAAGGCGAGCAGCGCCCCGGCCACCAGCATCGGCACGCGGGCACCCTCGGGTATTTGCGTCAGCCCCGGCGCCGACAGGGCCAGCGCCGGCAGGCCCACCATCAGGCTGGCGGCGGTGGCCAGCACGGTTTCCTGGACCACGGTCACCGCCAGCGCACGGCCTCCCATACCCGCACGCAGCGCAAGCGCGGCGCGGCTAGCATGCTGGGCCACGTTGCCGGGGACGTATTTCGCCAGCTGCATGATGCCCATCAGGCCGGCGAGCCGCCCCACGCCCCAGGCTTCGCCCTGGTGCGCCAGCAGCCGCGCCCACGCCCAAGCCGAGATCGGGATGATCAACGCGTACATCAAGGCGGCCACGCCCACGGACGCCAGTACGCGGGGCGACTCCAGACTGGCAAGCGCCTTCGCATCCATGGACCGCGCTGCGAACCACAAGAAATATGTCGCCAACGCCAGCGCCGCCAGCATGCCCAGGATTTGCCAGACCCGGGTCAAGCCCGCCTCGCCAGGACCAGGTAGCCGCTGCCGAGGTCGGTTCGTGCTGCCAGCGACTGCAGGACGAAGTTGGCGCGCAAGGCCAGCCGCCCCGCCAATGTGTCCATGCGCCTGAACAGCCGCAGGTAGTCGGTGCGCTCCACACCGCTTTCGGCCGAGGCCTCTGCGCTGCTGACGATGCGCCGCCTTTCCTCCACTAATCGCCGGTAGGTGCGGCTGCCCAGCCATTCGGTGAGGTTGGCCAGCGGGAAGCCGTAGCACTCCAAGTGCTGGACCTCGAGCCGGTGCGAGGCCAGCAGGTCAACCAGGTCGCGGCGATCGTAGCGCCGATGGTGGCCCGCCCATTCGTCGCCCGCTCCCCAACGGCTACGGTGGGCCGGCACAGAGAGGCAGACGAGACCGTCAGGCCGCAGCCAGTCCAGCCATTGTCCGAGCGCCGACACGTCGTCTTCAACATGTTCCAGCACGTCGAAGGCGCACACCAGGTCAAAGGCGCCCTGCCAGTCCGGCGCGGGCTGCGTGACCAACGTCTGCTTGCCACCGGTGGCCGACGCGATTGCCCGCGCCAGAGCCACGGCGCGCCGAGACGTTTCCAGGCCGGTGCTGGCGTGGCCTCTGAACCCGAGCTCGTCGAGCAGTGCGCCGGCGCCGC
>JANOJQ010000046.1:0-10450 GCA_031418815.1 Lysobacteraceae bacterium | reverse complement strand
TACGAAGAAATGAAGGCCGCCTGGGAAGGCTGGCACACCATCGCCGTGCCCATGCGCAAGGACTACCAGCGCTTCGTTGAACTCACCAACGAAGGCGCCACGGAAATGGGCTTCGCCAACACCGGTGACGTCTGGCGCGCCGGCTACGACATGCCGTCCGCCGACTTCCAGGTCGAGGCCGACCGCCTCTGGGGCCAGGTGCAGCCGCTGTACGAACAGCTGCAGTGCTACACCCGCGAGAAGCTGGTGGAGAAGTACGGCGAGCAGGGCTCGGTGAACGGCATGATCCCGGCCCACCTCACCGGCAACCTGTGGCAGCAGGACTGGGGCAACCTCTGGCCGATCCTGGAGCCCTACAAGGGCGTGGGCAGCCTGGACATCAACGGCGCGCTGAAGAAGCAGCGTGACGAGATCCTGTCGGAAATGGTCAGCGCCGCCGGCGGCATGGCCGCGCTGACCCCGTCCGACCAGGTCGAGATCGAGCGCAAGGCCGACATCGAGATGGCCACCCGCATGACCAAGCTGGCCGAGAGCTTCTACACCGGCCTGGGCATGCCGGCGCTGCCGCCGACCTTCTACGCCGACTCCATGCTGGTGCAGCCGCGCGACCGCGACGTGGTCTGCCATGCCAGCGCCTGGCCGATGAACACCGAGGGCGAAGTGCGCATCAAGATGTGCATCAAGGCCAACGAGGAAGAGCTCACCACCATCTACCACGAGCTGGGCCACATCTATTACTACCTGGCCTACAAGGGCTTGCCGCCGATGTTCCAGAACGGTGCGCACGCCGGCTTCCACGAGGCCATCGGCGACACCATCGTGCTGTCCATGACGCCCGACTACCTGGCCTCGATCGGCCTGGTGGACAAGCCGGCGGTCAGCGACGAGGCGGTGATCAACTCGCAGATGCGCATGGCGCTGGCCAAGGTGGCCTTCATGCCGTTCGGCCTGATGATCGACCGCTGGCGCTGGGGCGTGTTCGACGGCTCGATCAAGCCCGAAAATTACAACGCCGCCTGGTGGGAACTCAAGGCCAAGTACCAGGGCGTGGCGCCGGTGGGCGCGCGCGGCGAAGAGTTCTTCGACCCGGGCGCGAAGTACCACGTGCCGGGCAACACGCCCTACACGCGCTACTTCCTGTCGCACATCCTGCAGTTCCAGTTCTACAAGTCGCTGTGCGACGCGGCGGGGCACGAAGGCCCGCTGTACACCTGCAACTTCGCCAACAACCCGGAGGCCGGCAAGCGCTACTGGACGATGATGGAGCGCGGCGCCAGCCAGCCCTGGCAGCAGACGATGAAGGAACTCACCGGCGGCGAGCAGATGGACGGCTCGGCGGTGCTGGAATACTTCGCCCCGCTGCAGACCTGGCTGATCGAGCAGAACAAGGGCAAGACCTGCGGCTGGGAACAGCCCGCCAAGCCCTGATCCAGGCATAGTGGGCTGACAACAACGGCCGGCGAAGCAATTCGCCGGCCGTTTTCTTTCGCGCGGCGACTTGCGCCGGCGATTGACTGCCTCGCCCAACTGCATTTCACTGAGACCCTCGCGAACAGTTGCGCCCTGACTGTTCATTCCGGCCGACGCCCTCGGCGCTGCTCAACCCAGGCCTTGGACGTCCCAGATGAAAATTCTCCGATGGTTCGCCCTGCCGGGCATGCTGCTTGCTTCAGCTGGAGCGCTCGGCGTTGCGATCGGCGGCAATGCGGCGGCTTCCGGACAAGACTCGGATCAGGGTCATTACATCTCGGTCGGCGACCTGCCACTCGAAGGACGCTACGTCCCGGGACACGGATTGGAACCAGTACCACTTTTTGAAGGTGCCGACAAAGCGGCGGGGGACAAGCAACTTCGCGAAGCGTGGGGAATCCAATCCTTTCCGAGCACCGTTGACGGCATAACCTCCGATGGCAAGAAAGTGAAGGTGCGAATTGTCGGTACGGCACCGAATGAGTTCGGGCGATTGTGGCGGACTGAAGTGACAAGCACTGGAAATGACCAGGATCGCCCGGCACTGCTGGTGTTCTGGAGCGGACGCCTGGACGTCGCGGTACGACGCCAGGTTTCCGTAACCCCTTCCCAGCCTGACTACGACTTCCTTGCGAGAACATGTTCCGGGAAGGGCGTGGAGCTCAAGCATCACCTGGACGGGAAACCCGACGAGGGCTATGGGCAAATCTGGTATCTCGATCCTCTGGACGCCAATGATCGAAACGACATCGCCAATCCTGCGGATTACAGCAACATAAGGATGGACGTGGTTTCGCCGGAAGGCAGCCCGGAAGTCGGTTTGGTCGCCTGCTGGTACAAGAGCCTCGCAGATCCCGGCAGGGTCTATCGGGGACCGGTGCTTGCCTACGACTTCGCTGGAGGAAATATCCAGTGGCAGGGCGCCTTGGACCTGGACGAACACCTCGTCTTTCTTGAGATAGAGAACGACATCTACATCGTCGAACTCGACTACTGCAATGCATGCGAGACGGCCGGTTACATAATGAGCAAATTCACCAACCATTGCGTCAACGCGGACGCGGCCGCCGACAAGTCAGAAAACTGCACACGCTCGATAGCTGGCCGTCTTGACTCTGCGATCAGCGGCTCGGCGAGCTGGTTCGATGGCGAAGATCAATAGGTCCATGACGTCCAGCCAACCGCGGCAAGCGGCGCCTGCTGTGGCGGAAGCGCCGGCCTGCGGCTAGGTGTTGCCCGGCCTGATCATCCAAACTGACTCCTTCGGCGCCGCTTGACTCAAGGCATTACGGCCGCGCGCCCAAGTACATTCCCGGCCCAAGACTGCCTGTCCCATCCCGCTCGGCTGGCTTGCCACCCGTCGCGGCCACGCAACCTCCCTTCGACGCCAAGTCGAAACAGGCGAGTACCTGCGTCTAGGGCAGCTTGAACTTCCGCATCGCGCGCAGCGGCCAGAGCGAAGTGAACTGGTCGCCGCCCTCGACGCGAAAGCCGGCCGACATGCCCTGCAGCTGGCCCTTGGCCTCCAGCACGCCCTTCACCCGCCGGAACGAGTGCCGCGCGTCCGGCGTCACGACGAACAGGTTGAACTCCTTGGGGCTGGTGTCGACACCGTCCAGCTTGGCGCTATCGCCGAGCGCCTGCTGCAGCTCAGCCTCGAGGGTCGCGGGGAATGCTTCGTTCTCCAGCGACGGGCGCCAGAACTTGATGACAAGTTGATAGTTCATGGACGCAGTGTAGGCCCAGCACCCTGGCTTGGGCGGTAAACCAAGGCGCGGCTCCGGTGGGCGGGCCCGCTGAGGAATGCGTCGACCCGGGCGCGAAGTACCCCATGCCCCGCCATGCGCCCTGTCTTCGCCGGCCGCATTGTATTTGGTGCTAGCGTTGCGGCATGGACGAACTTGACATCGCCCGCGCCGGAAACGCTGACCTGGGCGAACTGCTGCCACTTTTCGCCGGCTATCTGCGCTTTTATGAAAAGCCCGTTGACGACGAGCGCACCGCCGCGTTCCTTCGCGCGCGGCTGTCCGGCGGCGACTCGGTGGTGCTGCTGGCCAGGCAGGGCGGGCTGGCAGTGGGTTTCGTCCAGCTTTACCCGAGTTTTGCCAGCTTGGCGCTGGCGCGCAGTTGGATCCTCAACGACCTGTTCGTATCACCCCAGGCGAGGGGGCTAGGCGTAGGGCGCGCCCTGATGCTTGCAGCGCATCGCCTGGCTCGTGACACCGGATCGGCGGAGTTGTTCCTGCAGACCGCGCGCGACAACACGACGGCGCAGGCGCTGTACGGGAGCCTGGGCTGGGTGCGCGATGATGCGTACCTGGTCTACACACTCGACCCGTTCGCCATCGATCCGGATCGTGGCCCCTAGGCGGGTGCACGGCTGGCCGTCCTCGGCCCGGCCAACCCCCGCTTCCCGCCGCCGGCGAGCAAGCGCGATACTGGTGCACACCAAAGGCCGTCCCCGCCCATGAAGACCCTGACCCCAGACCCTCTCGCGCCGCAATCGCCCAGCCACGCCCTGGCCCTGCACGCCGACTTCTACCGGGGCGATGCGATGCTCGAGCGCGACCGCACGGCGGTGTTCGCGCGCAGCTGGCAACTGGTGGGGCACGAATCGGCGCTGGCCAATGCCGGCGACCACGTGGTGACCGACATCGCCGGGCTGCCGGTGATCGTCATCCGCGATACCGCAGGCCAGCTGCGCGCATACCACAACGTCTGCCGGCACCGCGCCGGGCCGCTGGCCACCTGCGACGGCAAGGCCGCCAAGGTGCTGCGCTGCAAATACCATGGCTGGACCTACACGCTGGAAGGCGTGCTGCGCAGCGCACCGGAGATGCAGACGGCCGAGGACTTCGACGTCTCCGAGGTCCGCTTGCCCGAACTGCGCGTGGACACTTGGCAGGGCCTGGTGTTCGTGGCCGGCGACGGCGCGCCCTCGTTCGCTGAGTTCAGCGCCGGCTTCGACGCGCCGCTGCGCGGGCTGTCGCCCAAGGACTTCGTCTTCCACAAGCGCTTCCGCTACGAAGTGGCCTGCAACTGGAAGGTGTACTGCGACAACTACCTCGAGGGCTACCACGTGCCGCACATCCACCCGGGCCTGAACAGCCTGCTGGACTACCGGCAGTACGTCACCGAAACGCTGGATTGGTTCTCCTACCAGTACAGCCCGCTGCAGAGCGACGAAGGCCTGTATGGCGACGGCGACGCGGTGTACTACTTCATCTACCCCAACACCATGCTCAACCTGCTTCCGGGCCGGCTGCAGACCAACCGCGTGCTGCCGCTGGGCGCCGACCGCTGCATCGTCGAGTTCGACTACTACTACGCCGCCTCCGACAGCGCCGAGGCCGAAGCGCGCAAGCAGGCCGACCACGACTTCGCCCACCAGGTGCAGGACGAGGACATCGAGATCTGCGAGCACGTGCAGCGCGGCCTGGCCTCGGGCTCCTACGTGCCGGGACGGCTGAATCCCCTGCGCGAGAACGCCGTCTTCCATTACCACGAGCTGCTGCGCGCCGCCTATCGCGCCGCCTGAGACCGGGCCTGCAACGGCGTCAGTCCGGTGCGGGCGCCGGATAGCGGGCGACGTGCGACACGTACCAGCGCCACAGCGCGAACGCCACGACGGTGAACGCGGCGGCGGTCAGCGCCAGGTGCAGGCCGCTGTCGCTGACCATTGGCGACAGGATGCCGGCGATGGCGGCGTTCGACACCAGGCCCACGAAGGCCTGCATCGAGGACGCACTGCCGCGCTGGCGCGGGTACATGTCCAGTATCAGCAGCGTCACGATCGGGAACACCAGCGCGATGCCGAAGGCGCCCAGCGCCGTGGGCAGGATGGCCCAGGGCAGCGTGGGCGTGTCGGTGTAGAGGTTGTAGCCGACGTTGTAGGCCGCCGCGACGCCGCAGCAGGCGAAGCCCCACTCCACCAGCCGCTGCCCGCTCATGCGCCCGGCCGCGCGGCCGCTGGCGAAGGCGCCCAGCATCATGCCGCCGATGGTGGGCGCGAAGAACCACACGAAGTCCTGCTCGCCCAGCCCCAGTAAATCGATCACGAACGCCGGCGCCGAGGCGATGTAAAGGAACAGCGCGCCGAAATTCGCCGTGCCCAGCAGCGCCAACAGCCGGAACTTGCGGCTGGCCAGCATGCCGCCATAGTCCCGCGCCAGCGTGACGGGGTGCAGCGGCACGCGGTTTTCCGGCGGGTGGGTCTCGGGCAGCCCCCAGGCCGTGAGCACGAACAGCATCAGGCCAAAAATCGCCAGGAACCAGAAGATGCCGTGCCAATCGCTCCAGCCCAGGATCACGCCGCCGATCACCGGGGCGATCGCCGGCGCGATGCCGAAGATCATCGATATCTGGCTCATCAGCCGCTGCGCGTCGTCGCCCTGGCGGCAGTCGCGCACCACGGCGCGCCCCACGATCAGGCCCACGCCGGCCGACAGGCCCTGCAGTGCGCGATAGACCAGCATGGTGGTCATGTCGCCGGCCAGGGCCGCGCCGATGGACGACAGCGTGAACAGGACGATGCCCGCCAGCAGCACCTTCTTGCGGCCGATGGCGTCCGAGATCGGCCCATGGAACAGCGACATCGCCGCGTAGCCGATCAGGTACACGCTGATGGTCTGCTGCATGGCCACCTTGCCCACGCCCAGGTCGCGCGCCATCACCGGGAAGGCCGGGAACACGGTGTCGATGGAGAAGGGCCCGAACATCGCCAGCCCGCCCAGGATCAAGGCAAGCCGGGCGCGGGAAATTTGCTGTGCGGGAATCATCGGCGTCAACGGCAGGAATCCGTGCCAGCATAACAAGGCCCCCTGTCCGCGGCTTGCAAGCCGTGGCGCCCGCCCCCAACGAGCCCCGATGACCAAACCCGCCGCTACCGCCAACCCCGAAGCCCCGCCGGTCGCCGAGCGCAGCGTCACCGCCATCCTGCGCGAGCTGGTGCCCTTCCTGCGCCCTTACCTGGGCCGCATCCTGCTGGCGCTGGCCTGCCTGGTGGCCGCCAAGTTCGCCAACCTCGGCGTGCCGTTGATCCTCAAGGGCCTGGTGGACGGCCTGGACGTGGAGCCGTCGCTGCTGATGCTGCCGGTGGGCCTGCTGCTGGCCTACGGCGCCTCGCGCCTGTCGGTGACGCTGTTCACCGAGCTGCGCACCATCGTCTTCGCGCGCGTCATGGCGCGCAGCTCGCGCACGGTGATGCTGCGCGTGTTCCGCCACCTGCACGCGCTGAGCCTGCGCTTCCACCTCAACCGCCGCACCGGCGGCGTGGCGCGCGACGTGGAGCGCGGCGGCACCGCCATCTCCGACCTGCTCGACTGGACCATCTACACCATCCTGCCGACGATCCTGGAGATCGCGCTGGTGACCGCGGTGCTGGTGTGGAAGTACGACTGGGGCTTCGCGGCCATCACGCTGGGCACCATCGCCGCCTACGTGGCGTGGACCTTCCGCGTCACCGAATGGCGCACGCGCTACTACCGCGCCGCCGTGGAAGCCGACACCCGCGCCAGCGCCCGCGCCGTGGACTCGCTGCTCAACTTCGAGACGGTGAAGTACTTCAACAACGAAGACCACGAAGCCCGCCGCTACGACGACAACCTGCGCCAGATGGAAGACGCCACGGTGAAGAGCCTCAAGTCGCTCGCCGTGCTCAACCTGGGCCAGAGCGCCATCGTCGCGATCGGCATCACGGCGCTGATGTGGCGCGCCGCCGCGGGCGTGGCCGCCGGCGAGATGACCATCGGCGACCTGGTGCTGGTGAACGCCTACCTGCTGCAGCTCTCGGCGCCGCTGAACTTCCTGGGCATGGTGTACCGCGAGGTGAAGCAGGCCATCACCAACATCGAGCGCCTGTTCGGCCTGCTGGACGAACCCCAGGACGTGCGCGACCGAGCCGACGCCCAGCCCTTGGTCGTCAGCCGCCCGAAGGTGGAGTTCACCGACGTGCACTTCGGCTACGACGCGCGGCGCGAAATCCTGCACGGCGTCAGCTTCACCATCCCGCCGGGCGGCACGCTGGCGGTGGTGGGGCATTCGGGCAGCGGCAAGTCGACGCTGTCGCGGCTGCTTTATCGGTTCTACGAGATCAGCGGCGGTTCGATCGCCATTGATGGCCAGGACCTGCGTTCACTCACCCAGGACTCGGTGCGCGCGGCCATCGGCATCGTCCCGCAGGACACCGTGCTGTTCAACGACACCATCCGCTACAACATCCGCTATGGCCGCCCGGAAGCCAGCGACGAAGAAGTCGAGGCCGCGGCACGTTCGGCGCACATCCACGACTTCATCCTCACACTGCCCGACGGCTATGAAAGCGAAGTGGGCGAGCGCGGCCTCAAACTCAGCGGCGGCGAGAAGCAGCGCGTGGCCATCGCCCGCGCGCTGCTGAAGAACCCGGCCATCCTGATCTTCGACGAAGCCACCTCGGCGCTCGACTCCGCCAGCGAACAGGCCATCCAGGACGAACTCGACCGCATCGCCGTGGGCCGCACCACGCTGGTCATCGCCCATCGCCTGTCCACGGTGATGGACGCCGACGAAATCCTGGTGCTGGACGGCGGTAGCGTGGTCGAACGCGGCAGCCACGTTGCCCTGCTGGCCAGCAACGGCCGCTACGCCAGCATGTGGCGGCTGCAGCAGCAGGAAGAAACGGCGGCGCCGGCCGGCGGCTGAGGCGCTACCAGCCCGATTCCATCGGGCTGCAGTCCGGCGCGCGGGGCGGCGGACTGGGACCACCCTTGGCCACGATCTCGGTTTCGTCCTTCCGCATCTGCTCCAGGTCGCCGGCGAGGCAGGACAGCTGGGCGCGATCGCTCAGGTACTGCAGGTTGTCCGGCGAGTGGCTGACGGCGCCGGTGAGCATCTCCAGCGCACGCGCTCCGTCGCCGCGCGCGTAATGCACCATGGCCATGTCGTGGAAGGAATGGCCGGTATCCACGCCCGTTTCCGCGCGGAAATCTTCCTCGGCGCGGTGGGGAAGCCCGGCCATCAGGTAAAGCTCGCCCCGGCGGTGGTGAAGCTGGGGCTGGTCCGGGTACTGCGCCATCACCGCGTTGACTTCGAAGATGGCGCCGGGCAGGTCGCCGCGCTCGGCGATGGCGTCCACCGCCGCCATCCTGGCCTGCGGCGCCACTGTGGGGGCCGCGGGCGTCTTGCCGCCCTGGCAAAAGTGGGCCCCCGTGTTGGCTCCGCCGTGCAGCTCGGAGGGCATGGCCACCAGATAGCCCCAGCAGGCTCGGTCGGACGTCCAGTACCAGCGCAGCTGCTGCTTTCCCCCGCGCGCCAGCACCGCCTCGTCCATGGGCTGGGACACCTTGACCGTTTCGCCGGGCATCAGCGGCTCGTCGAGGTAGATCGGCGTACGTGCGCTCGGGGTCGAACTTCCCGGGTCCACGGTGACCAACTCCAGCCCGAGCAGCGGGTACTGGCTGCCGTTGGTGACATGGGTGCGGAACACCGGAAACGCCTCAGCAGCAGACGGCGCCAATGCAGCCGCCAGAATCAGCGCAGCCTTGGCGAGGCAAAGCTCGGGACGGATCGCGGGCATGCGGGTTGCTCGAGAGGGGTTCCGTCCAGCCTATAACAGCCAGCGCGCGCGGTGGGCGTCCCCCGCTAACCCGCCAGCATCGGCCCCACCACCAGGTACAGCCCGAACAGCACCACGCCCACCAGCAGCAGGCGGATGAAGAAGGCGGTCACCTTCCAGGCAATCAGCCCGGCAATGATGATCATGGCGATGCCGAGGAAGGTCATGGCGTTGCTCCGGGGGGACAGGCCCCGATGGTAGCCCGGCAGGGGCGATAGAATGGCCGCCTGAAACCCGCCAGAGTCCTGCCGTTCATGACCGAGCCCGCCCGCCCCACCTTCCACGGTTTCGAACAGATCCCGCTGCGCGAATACGCCGAGCGCGCGTACCTGGACTATTCGATGTACGTGGTGCTGGACCGCGCCCTGCCCTTCCTGGGCGACGGCCTCAAGCCCGTGCAGCGGCGCATCATCTACGCGATGAGCGAGCTGGGCCTGGGCGCCGGCGCCAAGCCGAAGAAATCCGCGCGCACGGTCGGCGACGTCATCGGCAAGTTCCACCCGCACGGCGACAGCGCCTGCTACGAAGCCCTGGTGCTGATGGCGCAGCCGTTCTCGTACCGCTACCCGCTGATCGAAGGCCAGGGCAACTTCGGCTCCAGCGACGACCCGAAGTCGTTCGCGGCCATGCGCTACACCGAATCCAAGCTCACGCCGATCGCCGAAGTGCTGCTGGGCGAACTGGGCCAGGGCACCACGGACTGGGTGCCCAACTTCGACGGCACGCTGCAGGAGCCCAGCTGGCTGCCGGCGCGCCTGCCGCACCTGCTGCTCAACGGCACCATGGGCATCGCCGTGGGCATGTCCACCGACATCCCGCCGCACAACCTCAACGAAGTGGTGAGCGCGGCCATCCGCCTGCTCGACGACCCCGACGCCACCGTGCGCGACCTGTGCGAACACGTGCGCGGCCCCGACTACCCCACCGGCGCCGAGATCATCACGCCGGCCGCCGACCTGCTCAACCTGTACGAAACCGGCGGCGGCAGCGTGCGCGCGCGCGCCACGTGGACGCGCGAAAACCTCAACATCGTCATCACCAACCTGCCCTACCAGGTCTCGCCGTCGAAGATCATGGAACAGGTGGCGATGCAGATGCGCGCCAAGAAGCTGCCCTGGCTCGAGGACCTGCGCGACGAGTCCGACCACGAGAACCCCGTGCGCCTGGTGCTGGTGCCGCGCAGCAACCGCGTCGACTTCGACGGCCTCATGGGCCACCTGTTCGCCACCACGGACCTCGAGAAGAGCTTCCGGGTGAATTTCAACATCATCGGGCTCGACGGCCGCCCGCAGGTGAAGAACCTCAAGACCTTCCTCGCCGAATGGCTGGAGTTCCGCAACACCACCGTGGCGCGCCGCCTGCGCCACCGCCTGGACCGCGTGGAGCGCC
>JANOJQ010000045.1:0-14924 GCA_031418815.1 Lysobacteraceae bacterium | reverse complement strand
CGTCTACGAACCTGAATCGAGGTGATTCGAGTTCTGCAACTGCCGCATAGAAGTTTGCGTTCGCCACCCACACCTGCTGAAGAAGAATCGGCGGATCCAGTGCACGCCCCATCATTTCCTGCTGCGCAAGGGCCAGGGGGACGTCCTTGGAGTAAGTTGGCACGGGACCTAGAACGACAACATTTTTCGCAAGCGACAGCGCGGCAGCGATGGTCTGTTTGAATGCGACGGGCGAGACTTCATCATTGCCGCCCCTCCCGTCGAGAGCGAAGATGGGGATGTTACTGGCCGCGAAATACTTGGCCCAGAATCCTGCCATTACGACCGTTTTCAAAGCCTGATTCGACCTCAGTTCGCCGAAAACCGATTCATTCTGCGCACGACACGCAGCGTCGGCACCATTGACGATGTCAAGCATCGGCGGGCAAGCTGAGTTGGGCGCGACATATGCCGACCGACCTAAATGTAACAACGCCGCCTCGAAGCCCGGCAGCCACGCAAGCATGTGGCTGTCCCCCCAAAGCAGGACGTCAGGGGCCTTGGAATTGTCACCTATGATGCACAGCCCATTCGTGTGGTCAGTGAGCCGGGATTCACAGGCCATGAAAGGTACTGGCGCAGTTCGGGCGCGATCCAGTGCACCCACAGACGGGGCGAACCTGCCTTCGTGGCCCATGCCCAACACTCCAGCGCTGGATACCGAAGCCAGCGCGATGGTGGCTGCCGCACCAAGGCCGAGAACCCATCGCTTGTCGCGACTCTTGCCGATTCGTCTGAAGGGCTGTTCGACGAAGTGATACGAGGCACTTGCAAGCACAACGGAGGCCAGCAAAAGTGCAGGAATCCAAGGACGTAGTGGCTCGAGCCCGATCCAGAACCGCGTAAAAACGATCAGTGGCCAGTGCCAAAGATACAGCGAGTATGAAATCAGCCCCACGTAAACCACCGGGCGCAGCTGAAGCAAGGAGCCAACCCAAGTAGGCCCGCTTGATCCAACGTATATAAGTGCCGCTGTTCCCAAAACGGGCGGCAACGCTGCAGCTGCGGGAAATGTCGTCCCGGCGTCATAGACGAAGACAGGCACCAAGATGGCCAGAAGCGCGATGACGGCGAGGATTTCCCTCGCCCAGCGCCCTCCCAGCCTTGGGAACGCGGCGATCGCCAGTATCGCCCCCACCATCAGCTCCCATGCTCGAAAAGGCAGAAGGAAGAACACGTCGACGGACTTTTCCTCGATAAAAATTTGCGCAGCCGAAAGGGAGGCTGTTGCAATAACAACCAGAACCAGCGGCAGTCCTCGCTTCCAGTACCTCGCAACCAAAAGCATCAGCAGCGGGAACGCGACGTAGAACTGCTCCTCCACTCCGAGAGACCACATATGGAGAAGTGGGTTGAGCTTGGCGTCGGCGGCGAAATATCCGTCTTGCAGATCTCCACTGAACACGAAGTTGGCCGAGAACAATACCGTTCCCAAAGCGCCTCGAAATGTGGCCAGATAATCGGTGGGCAAGAGGATGAAGTACCCCGCGATCAACACCGCAGCGAGCACGACGAACAATGCCGGGAATATGCGCCGAATCCGCCGCTCATAGAATCGAGAAAAAGTGAAGGATCCGTCCGATACTTCGCGGTTTATGATGGTGGTGATCAGGTAGCCGGAAATTACGAAAAACACATCTACGCCGACATATCCGCCCGGTACGAAACGGGACGAGAGATGATGCAAGACCACGGCCATCACCGCCACCGCGCGCAGCCCGTCTATGTCCGACCGGTACTTAATTGCGTCAACCGTCATAGCCGCCCATCAACCGCATCCCGCGGCAGCACATACTTCACGTCATAAACCACGCTGGTCGGCTTGCCCAAGGCGCGCACGCCCTCCCCGCCCAGCTTTGCAAATTCGGCATGCCCCACGGCCAGCACGATCGCGTCGTACTCCCCGGCCTTGGGCGCGGCGATCGGCGTAATGCCGTACTCGTGGTGCGCCTCGGCCGCATCCACCCACGGGTCATACACATCCACCTGCGCCTGGAAATCAGCCAGCTCGGCAATGATGTCCACCACGCGGGTATTGCGTAGGTCGGGGCAGTTTTCCTTGAACGCCAGCCCCAGCACCAGCACGCGCGCGCCCACGGGGTTGATGCCCTTGCGCGTCATCAGGCGCACCACCTGGGCGGCCACGTGGGCGCCCATGCCGTCGTTGATGCGGCGGCCGGCCAGGATCACTTCCGGGTGGTAGCCGATTTCCTGCGCCTTGTGGGTCAGGTAGTACGGATCCACGCTGATGCAGTGCCCGCCCACCAAGCCGGGGCGGAACGGCAGGAAGTTCCACTTCGTGCCCGCCGCTTCCAGCACTTCCAGGGTGTCGATACCCAGCTTGTTGAAGATCAGCGCCAGTTCGTTGATCAGGGCGATGTTGACGTCGCGCTGCGTGTTCTCGATCACCTTGGCGGCCTCGGCCACCTTGATGCTGCTGGCCTTGTGCGTGCCGGCGGTGATGATGCTGGCGTACAGCGCGTCCACGAAATCGGCGATTTCCGGCGTGCTGCCCGAGGTCACCTTCAGGATGTTGGTGACCCGGTGCAGCTTGTCGCCCGGGTTGATGCGCTCGGGGCTGTAGCCGCAGTGGAAGTCCTGGTTGAACACCAGGCCCGAGGCTTTTTCCAGCAGCGGCACGCACACTTCTTCGGTGCAGCCGGGGTAGACGGTGGATTCGTATACCACCACGTCGCCTTTCTTCAGCACGCTGCCGATGGCCTGGCTGGCCTTCACCAGCGGCGTGAGGTCGGGGCGCTTGGCGGCGTCGATCGGCGTAGGCACGGTGACGATGTAGACGTTGCAGCCGCGGATGTCCTCTAGCTGGCTGGTGAAGCCCAGTTTGGAGCTGTCGGCCAGTTCGTCGGAGGACACTTCCAGCGTGCTGTCGCGGCCGGCCTTGAGCTCGTCCACGCGGTCCTGGCGGATGTCGTAACCGAGCGTGGCGTAGTGCTTGCCGAATTCCACCGCCAGTGGCAGGCCGACATAGCCTTGGCCGATCACGGCGATACGGGTATTGGGGTTCACGGGCATGGATTGACTCAATTCTCTTGGGGCGGGCGCGACAGGAACGCCGCCAGCAGGCCGAACAGCGCAAGGTGCGCCGTGGTGCGTAAAGGATAATCGACCAGCGAGTGCAGCAGTACCAAAAGCAGCGCCGTCCAAGCCACTTGTCGCAGCGCACGGCCAGCGCGGGCCTCATCGCCGCCCGGGCGCCACGCACGCCAGCCGGCCCAAGTGAAGGCTCCGGCCAGCGAAACAGCCAGGAGCAACGCCAGCCAGCCACCCTCCAGCCAGAGCTCGGCGGCGTCATTGTGGGCGTGGTTGATGTAGTCCGAGTTCGTCACTTTGCCTTCGAAGGTCTCGAACACCGGACGGAAGCTGCCCAGGCCGGAACCCAGCGGGGCGTGGGCGCGGGCGGCCTCCATCACCAGCGGCGCGGTGCGGAAGCGGTCGTCCTTCAGGGGGTCGTTCTGCAAATGCTGCACGATGCCCAGCAGTCCGAACTGCAGACCCAGCGCCAGGCCGACGACCACCGTGAAGGCCAGCACCCGCCGGGTGCCCGCGCGACGTCGAAATGACAACACCGTGGGCACGGCCAGGACCAGGCCCAGTATGCCCAGCGCCAGGCCGGCGCGAGAGTTGGCGATGAATATGCCCGCAATCAACAGAGCCGCCAACCCACTGCCCGCCACCAGCCACAGCACCTGCGACGCGTCGGCGTCGCGGCGCTCGTTCATCCACCACGCCGTTCCAGCCAGCACGAACGGCAGCGCCATGGCCATGAAGCTCGCGTGGTGGTTGCGATTGGCGAAGAAGCCAACGGCGCTGTTGGCGTTGGTGATCTGGTAAAAGCGCAGAGGGCTCTCGCCCCCCCCCGCCAATTGGGCCAGGCCCAACATCGCGGCTACGCAAGCCACCAGAACGAATATCACCGCCATGCTGGCCCGCCGACTGGCCGACAGCTGGAGTCCCGTCAGGAACATCGCCACGGCGGGAAGCGTCCAGGCCAGCGCACGTTCGGCGCCCAGTGAAACCAGGCCGGCGCGGGCAACCGGCTCCACGCCGGCGGCGGACCATTCCGCGGCGATTCGCACACGCTCGGCGGGCAGGTTCCAAAGAGCATCGGGAAGGGGCAGAAACTGTGCGAAGGGCAGCACAAGCGGAATGGCGGCGAGCCAAACATAAGCGGGCCACCGCGCAGCCGGATCGCGCAGATGCCGCCAGAAGGCGAGCGCAATAAGTCCCAAGGCCAGCAACTGAACCAGAGTGTCGCCCAAGGTACCTTGGCCCCCACCCAGGACCACCGCCGCACAAAAAGCGAAGCAGGCCAGAGCAAACTGACTGCGGGCGATCATCGGAGAGTGTGTCATCGCCGGCCTCCTGGGCTGGGCGGGTATTTCGGCAACCGCCGTGCTCGTTAAATGAAAAGGCCGCCCGGAGGCGGCCTGTCCACGCGGTGCTAGCCGTGGTTCAAGGGCTGACCGGGTTGATGCTGTAGTCGCCTTCGATCAGCGCGTAGGCGATACCTGCCGTCCAAGCGCCGAAGATCCAGCCGGCGCCGCGGTTGTTGGCGGTCCAACCGGTGGCGGAGCCATCGACATAGGCGGCAACCGGGCAATCGTCCGTGCCGTCGTTGTCGAAGTCGTTGTTGGTCTCGTCCTCATCTTCGCAGCGGCAGTCGTCGACACCGTCGCCGTCGAAGTCGTTGTTGCTCAGGTCACTGTCATTGCAGCGCTCGTTGCGCGGCGCGCCAATGGCCTGGGCGTAAGTCGGGCCGATCTTCTGCACGGCGGCAAGGCTTCCGGCGCAGTCGGAGCCATCGGAAACGACGAACATGGAGCCGGCGGTGAGCGGCAGCACGCAGCCGTCGCTGAAGGTCACCTGGGCAGAGCCGCCTTCCATCACCATGACGCGGTCGCCGGCCTTGAGGGCCTGGGCTTCGGTGGCGGTGACGAATTCTTCGCCCTGGTTCACGAGGACGGTGCCCTGCTGGTTGCTCAGGGTAGCCGCACCTTCAGCGGCGAAGGCCGTCGACGACAGAAGCAGCGAGGCGGCGAGAATGGTCTTGGTAAAGCGCATTTGGTGATCCTTGGTACCCGGGTCGGAAAATCGGCGGTCGCCGAGTCGGATTTGTATGCCAGAGTACATTACCACAGGCTCTGAATACAAACCTCAGATTAACGTGAAATACGGGCAATTCGCATGGCATCGAACCATGCAATTCCACCGATTCGCTGCTCGGCCGGGATGCGCGCGGGCACGGTCAGGGTGAGCCATTGACCACCGCAGCCGGTGGCCGGAACTTCGAAGTCCATCGTGAAATCCCGCCAGTTCGACTGGCCTCGCAGCGGCTCACTGGTGGCCAACGGCCCAGAAGCGGTAGAGGCGCAGGTGACGGTCCAGACCAGCCCACGTTCGGTGCGCAGGCTTTCGGCCCGCTGCCGGCCCGTCAGCCGGTAGGACCCCGGGGGCAGGGCCAACATCTGCCGGACATGGCTGAAGGGCACCCGCCGATCTTCGAAGGCCACCCGCAATGCCACCTGGCCGATGACGCCGGGGCCGGCAGCCCGGGTGATCTGCGAGCCGGGCGCGCGCATGAACCGCCAGTCAAAGCCACCCAGGCCAGGCGCCCACTCGAACCCGCCGTTGAACAAGTTACCCAGGCCATTCAGACGGTCCTGGGGCAGTTGGCTTACCCAGGTCAGGTAGGCCTGCCCCCAGCGGTCCTCCCGCGTCAATCGGTCGATCCACGTGGACAGGACCGGGGGGGAAAGGCTGCCGGGCGACTTGCGCAGGCGCTCCATCAGCATGGCAATGCCGTCTGTGTCAGGCGCTGTCTGGACCATGTGCGAAAGCGCACCCTGCGCCCAGGGGGGCGCGGTCAACAGCACCTCAGCCAAGGCCGGCTGGGCTTCGGGCACGCTGGCCAGTTCGGCAAGCAGCGGATAAAGCCGGCCATTGGTCTCGGATTCGACGCGCAGCAACGTGTCCACATGGTCCAGGGCTGACGTGAAGTCCCTCTGCGCCAGGTAGTGCTCGATCAACAGGGCCTGGCTGGGGACGTCCCGGGGCGATCGGGCGGCGGCGATCCGGATGAGGGCGATGGACTTGTCCGGGTCGGCCTCCAACTGGCCCAGCACCCGGTAGGGTCGGCCGTCCAGGGGGTTGGCCTGGAGCGCCAGACGCGCATGGTGAGCAGCGGCGGCCGATTGCCCGGGCTCCTGCGCCAGCTTCTGCGCCTGCTGGAACAGGGCTTCGGGGTGGTTGCCACGCCACGCAAGGGCCCGTTCCGGGTCAGTGGCGGCAAAGCGGTCGGCCATCCCCAGGCTGGCCACCCGCCAGGCCATGAAGGCCAGCAGCGCCAGAAAGCCCAGGCCAAGACCACGCTTCAGGACGTCAGGCGCCATCGTCAAGCCTCACCTGGCTGATCCGAACCCGGCCGTCCACCATGCGCAAGTCAAACCGGATGGTGCCCTCGCTCACTTCGGCCCGCAGACGGCCAGTGGCACGCACCCGCGCCCGATAGGTGGCCAGGAGGGTGCCGCCGTCGTTCCGGAGGATCCAGCCCGTCGGTGTCAAATCCAATTCCCGGCTCGACGTGCCCGAAAAAAGGGACTGGTAGTCATACACGATGGCTTCCCGACCGCCGCGGTTGTTGCGGGCGTCGGCGGTGAACAGGCGCATGAGCGCGTTGATATCCCCGCCCTGGTAGGCGAGCCCAAACTCGCGCAGCAACTCGTGCGCCCTGCCTTCCTCCATCCCAACCGGCTGGGTGGCTGTTGGCTGGGCGGTCCGAACGGGCACTGCCCGGGGCGGGGCCATGGCTGTGGCCTCCCGCAAGGGGGGCGACTCGACCACGGGCGGCTTGGACACCGGCCCCGGCGGCGACTGCGCGACACGCGTGGGAGGCGAGACGGGGCTCTCCGCGGCAGGTGCGGGCTTGGGAGGGGCGGACGGCACCTTGGGCCGCTGGTCGCTGAGGGCGGCCTGCGGCAACACCTCAGGCTGCGGCATGGACGCCTCAGGCTCGGGCATGGCCACCGCGAGATCGGGTTCGGGCGCCGCGGGCAAGGGGGGCAGCGGCGGCAGAAGCTCCGAGGGCAGCGGCGCCGAGACAGCCAGGCGCGGCCCGGCTGAGGCCGAAAGATCCTCCGCGGCCACGGAGGCATCGGTGGGGGGCGGCGCCAGCGCCGCAGGCGCTTCCATGGGATCAAGGGTAAGCACCGGTGCAGGCCTGGTTCCGCGCTGTTCGACTCCCAGCCACATCAGGAGCAGCAGCAGCACCGCGATTCCGCCCAGGCCCCCGAGGACAAGGAACGGCAGCCGCTGCACGGTGCCGGACGAGAGCAGTGAAGGTTCGGGCAGGGCGAGGTGCACCGGAGCGGGGCGACGCCGCTGGAACTCCTCGACGCCTGGCGATTCGCGCAGGCGCGACTCGTCGTACTCACGGCGGCGGTCCGGCAGCCGCAGCGTCTGCCAGGCAACGTTGACCCGGTCCGCGTAAACGCTGTCCCAATCGTCGGTGTTCCGGTCCGGGTGCAGCCAGCGGACAAGCCACCGGTAGTGCTCCTTGATGCGGGCATCGGGAGCATCCGGGTTGACCCCCAGCACGCGGTAGCTGTCGCTGCCGTTGGCGAACATCACCTGCTGGACGAAGAACACCGCAGCCGCAATCACTTCGTCTTCGGACTCACCGCAGGACTCGGCACACTGGGCGGCCAGGGCCTGGTCAGCGGCGGCCAGCCGAAGCAGCGTCAGCATGCCCTCGGGCAAGCTTCGACCGTGGGCCGCGGGCAGCATGCCCGGGGCCCGATGGTAGGCCAGCGCCTGTTCCAGAGCCTGGCCAACCCTTTCGGTCATCGCTTGCTGAGCTTCTTGGGCTGGTCACCAGCGCCGTAAGAGTAGTAGTTGTAGGCGCCGTAACCGTGGCTGTTGTCCGTGTGCTTGGCGCTGAACTTGGTCAGGAGCGCCCCCACCACGTGCGCGCGCGCAACCATCAACCGCTTGAGCGCGTTGCGGGCGACCGCGATGCGGGTCTCTCCCGTCTCGATCACAAGCAGCGTTCCCGTGGCCATGTTGGCAAGGATGGGCGCATCGGCCAGGCCCATGACCGGCGGGCCATCGATGATCACCTGGTCGAACTTTTCCGAAGCGATGCTTAGCAGGCTCAGCATCTTGGGTCCCATCAGGAGTTCGGCCGGGTTCGGCGGCAGCGGGCCGGTCGGCATGAACATCAGGTGCGGCGTGTCCGTGGCGCGAATGACTTCGGTCGCCTTCGCCGCGCCGGCCAGGTAATTACTGAGGCCTGAGCTGTTCTCGATGCCGAGGGCGCGATGCAGCGATGGGTTGCGCAAGTCGCCGTCGATGATCAGCACGCGCTTGCCCAACTGGGCGAAGTTCTTGGCCAGCGTAAGCGCGGTGGTGGACTTGCCCTCGGCGGGCGACGCGCTGGTGATCAACAGGCAGCGAGGAACGCCGGCGTCGGTGGAGAACTGAAGCGCGGTGCGCACCGATCGGTACGACTCGGAGAATGCCGAGCGCGGATCTTCCAGCGCCTTCTCCGGCGTCATCGGCTCACGGATCCTGGGGATCAAGCCCAGCACGGCCAGGCCGAGCTTCTTCTCGATGTCGTCGGGCAACTTGAGGGTGTCGTCGAGGTATTCGAACACCAGCGCCAGGGCGATGCCCAAGGCCAGGCCCAGGGCGAGCCCCAGCAGCAGGTTCTTGCGCATGTTCGGCTCGAACTGCCCAGCCCCTTCGGCGCTGTCCACCACGGCGATGTTGTTGTTGGTGACGCCCGCGGCGATGCCGATTTCCTTGTAGCGCTGCAGCAAGCCGTCATAAAGCTGGCGGTTGGTGTCGACCTCACGCTTGAAGATGTTGTACTGGATGCTTCGGCCCTGCAGGTCCAGCACCTCGGCGCGCATCAGCGACATCTGCTCGGCCAGCAGTTTCTCCTGCTCGGCCGTGGCCAGGTATTCGGCCTGGATGGCGGCCTTGATGTTGCCGGCCTCGACGGTGATCTGCTTGTCGATCTCGTCGATCTGGCCCTTGAGCTGGGTCATCAGCGGGTAGGCCGGCTTGTAAAGGCGCAGCTTGTCCTGGTACTCGGCCATCAGCTCGGAGCGGCGCTGCTGCAGCTCCTTGATGATGGAGTTCTCGCCGATCTCGCCCAGCATCACCGTGCCGCGCGAGGCCTGCGCCTGGCGCCAGCGCGACTCGGCCTTGATGCGGTCCTGCCGGGCCTGGCCCACGGCGGCGTTGAGCGACCCGAGGTTCTGTTCGCTCAGGGTGCCGGTGTCGCCGCCGGTGGAAACGATCTGCTGCTGCTGGGCGAACTCGACCAGCTTGCGCTCGGAATCCTCCAGCTTGAGCTTGAGCTCGGCCAGGCGGTCTTCGAGGTATTCCTTGGCGTAACTCGACGAGCCCATGCGACGCTCGAGCGTGGTAGCGATGAAGGCTTCGGCCACGGCGTTGGCGGCGCGCACGGCGAACTCGCGGTCGACGCTGTCGAAGCTGACGTAGACCAGGTTGGTGTCGCGCACCGGCGCTACCTTCAAGCCACCCTGGATGACGCCGGTCAGCTGGGCCTGGATAACCGCAGGATCGTTGGCGACTTCGCCATCCTCGGATTCCCCGCGCTTGAACACCGACAGCAGCCGCCCGAACTTGGACGGAGCCCTGAGGCGATCGATCTGTGACTGTTCGGTGAAACCGAGGTCGGACGCCACGCGCTGGGCCAAGGCACGACTCGTGAGCAGCATGTGCTGCGAGGCAAAGAAATCATAGTCGTAGCCGCTTTCGACCTGCGTGGAGCCCACATCCACTACCCGCACGGTGTCGCGGTCGATCTGCAGGCTGACGGTGGCGCGGTACACCGGCGTGGTCAGCAGCGTGGCCACCAGGGCACTGACGAACACGATGGCCAGCGCGCCGAGCACGGTCCAGCGGCGCTTGACCAGGATGCGCCAGTAACTCATTAGGTCGATCTGATCCGACTCCAGGACCGGCTCTGGCGATTTGACGTCGACGCTGAGGGCCTGGCCCTGCGGCCGCAGCATCACCTGCCGGCGCTCGATGGGCCTGGGCGCCGGCAGGTTGCTGCCGTCGTCCGGCTGGCCGGGGTCTTGGTTCTCTTGCATCGGGATGAGTCCTTAGGGCTTTGCCGAATCAGTAGGCGCGGAACATGTTGAACATCGGGAGTGCCTCAAGCACGCGGCGCAAGCCGGTCTTGGCGCCGGACTGGTCGACCACCACGATGTCGTCGCCGTAGATCTGCGGGTCCACGGCGTTGCCGGCCCGGATCTCCTTGAGATCGAACACCGCGGCCATGCGCTCGCCGTTGACGTTGCGGAAGACCACCACGCCTTGCAGGTTGGCCAGCTCGGTGACGCCGCCGCCCATCACGATGGCCTGCAGCAGCGAAGTCTTGCCGGTGATGGGATAGATGCCCGGCGCCTTGACGGCGCCCTCGACGGTGACCCGCTGGCTGGTGAACTCCTTCACGAACACGCTGACCTGGGGATTCTGCAGGTAGGTGGTGCTGAGCTTCTTGGCCAGTTCGGCCTCGAGCTCCTGCACCGTCTTGCCGCCCGCCTGCACCACGCCGATCAGCGGCAGCGAGATCTGGCCGTTGGAGTTGACCCGCACCGTACGGTTGAGGTCGCCGACCTGGAAGACGCTGATCTCGATCAGGTCTTGGGCGCCCACCCGGTATTCCGACGTGCCGGTATAGGCGCCGGAAACGGCACGGGTATCGGGCGGACCCAGCTCTTCGGTGGTGGTGACGGCCTTGGCGCTGCCGCTGCGCACGGCACCGCTGGTGCCACCGGCGCAGGCGGCCAGCAGGCAGGCCAGCAGGATGGCGCCGACGAGTCGGAAGAGGGTCTGGGTCATCGTATGGGGTCCATGGCGGCAAAGGGTCAGGGCCGGCCATTGCGGGTCAATGACGGCAACTAGGCGGCGGAACCCCGGGGGTGGCATCGTCGGCAGGTCAGGCGAAGCTTACTAGGGTAACCGTAAACGGTGACGGAATCCGCAGTGGCGTGTCGATGGCAGGCCGAGTTTGCGGAACGCGCGGAGTATCCCGTCCGGGCAAGGCCGGCTCGGTGCGATACCGCACCCTGCCCAAACTGAACGGGCACGGGTATCTAAGGCGCCCCTGCGCCAGCGATAATCCGGCCGCCGGTGCGGTCGCCAGGCACCATCCGCCACCGACAGGGCACGCCAACTTTGAACATCGGCCGGTCAAGATTTGCCGCCCCCCTGCTCACCCTCAAGCGCATCTTCCCGCTGCTGTGGGCCAGCGCGCCGGGCTGGGCGCTGCTGGGCGCGGCGATGATGGTGGCCGAGATCGGCTTCGGGCTGGCGGCGCTTTACTTGGTGAAGCAGCTGATCGACTCGGTAACCGCGGTGCTGGCCAGCCCCGATGCCGCCGGCGGGCTCGACGCCCTGATGCGTGCGGTGGTGCTGACCGGCGCCTGCACCCTGGCCTTCGTGGCCGCCCGGTCGGTGTCGGGCCTGGCGCGCGAGGCGCAAGGCCTGTTCCTGGCCGAACACATCGATAGCCTGATCCACGAGCGCGCGGTGCGCGCCGACCTCGCCTTTTTTGAAAGCCCCCGCTACTTCGACACCCTGCAGCGGGCCCGCGCCGCGGGCAGCCAGCGCCCGGCCCAGGTGGTGGCGAACCTGCTGATGCTGGGCAAGAACGCCCTGCTGCTGACCGGCGTGGTGGTGTTGATGGGGTCCATCAACTGGCTGCTGCTGGGCATCCTGGCACTCGTGGTGGTGCCGGCGCTGATGGTTCGACTGTTCTTCACGCGCCGGCTGTATGAGTGGCGGAAGCAAAAAACCCAGATGGAGCGCCAGGCGGGTTATCTGGACTGGCTGATGACCTCCGACCTCCACGCCAAGGAGGTACGCCTGGGTCAGCTGGGAGACCACTTCCAGGCAGGTTACCGGGCGCTGAGGGCCACGGTCCGGGAGCAGCAGCTCCGTATCGGTGGGCGGCGCACCCGGTACGAACTCGCCGTGGCGGCCATGGCCACCCTCGCCTTCTTCGGCGCGCTGGGCTACCTGGCCCTGCAGACCGCCCAGGGCAAGAACAGCGTGGGCGACCTGGCCCTGTTCCTGGTGATCTTCCAGCGCGCCCAGGCGATGGGCCAGGAAGTGGTGCAGCAGCTGTCGCAGCTCTACGAAGACCAGCTTTACCTCGGCCTGCTGTTCGAGTTCATGGACATCGCCCCGGTGCTGCAGGACCCGCCCGTGCCCGCGCCGATCCCGGCGGCGACCGCCGACGGACTGCGGGTGGAGGGCCTGGGCTTCCGCTACCCGGGCACCGACCGCGACGTGCTGCGAGACATCAGCCTGCACATCCCCGAAGGCCGGGTGGTGGCCCTGGTGGGCGCGAATGGCTCGGGCAAGACCAGCCTGATCAAGCTCATGACGCGGCTGTACGACCCCACCCAAGGCCGCATCACGCTGGACGGCCAGGACATCCGCGGCTTCGCGCTGGACGACTACCGGCGCCAGTTCAGCGTGATCTTCCAGGACTACGCGCGCTACGCCGCCAGCGTGCGCGAGAACATCCGCCTGGGCGACGTGCGCCTGCCCGAAGACTCGCCGAAGGTGGCCGCGGCGGCGGTGAAATCCGGCGCCGACACTTTCATCCAGGGCCTGGCGAACGGCTACGATACCCCGCTGTCGCGCATGTTCGACGGCGGCGCCGAGATCAGCCAGGGCCAGTGGCAGAAGGTCGCCCTGGCGCGGGCTTTCGTGCCCGATTCGCGCATCATCGTGCTGGACGAGCCCACCAGCGCGCTCGACCCGATGGCCGAGTACGAGCTGTTCAAGGACTTCCGCAAGATCATCGGCGAGCGCTCGGCGCTGGTGATCAGCCACCGCCTGTCCACCATCCGCCAGGCCGACTTCATCTACGTGCTCGAAGACGGCGAGATCCGGGAGTCGGGCACCCACGACGAGCTGATTGCCCGCCAGGGCACCTACGCCGGGCTGTTCGACCGCCAGGCCCATTTTTATCGCGACAGCGTCACAACCGTCGCCGTCTCGCCCAAGGCAGCCCAGTAAATCCATGTCTATCCCAGTTCATCCTTCGCCACGCCATCACTACTCCCTTCATGGCTTGACCATCTCCTCCGAGTTGGAGCTTCCAGAATTGGCGCCCTCGACATCGCGCGAAGCAGACATCGAAATCCTGAGCGAAGACGTTGCCCCTGCACTCCATAGCCCCTCCAGCACCGGGTTGCACTGGCAGACGGCACCGGGGCTTTTTCTCTTCGAGATCGAAGGACTCGCCCGCTTTCTGGTGTCGCACGGCCGGAAGATTAGCGTGCAAATCCTGGATGCCGCTGCAGATCGGGCGGGCGACGCGCGGCTCTACTTGTTGGGCACCGGCATCGGCTGCCTGCTGCACCAGCGTGGTCTCTTGCCACTGCATGCAAGCGCGGTGGCGACGCCGTCGGGGACCTGGGCCTTCACCGGCCACTCGGGCGCCGGAAAATCCACCATCGCAGCTTGGCTGCAGCGGCGCGAGGGTTGGCCAGTTCTGAGTGATGACGTGATCGTATTGGACGCCAGCGGGCCGGAGCCGCGGCTGCAGGCCGGACCACCGCGCATCAAGCTCTGGCGCGACGCCCTGGCGTCGCTGGACATCTCGACCGATGAACTGGTGCGCGACCTGACACGGCTCGACAAGTTCCATGTGATGACGACCCCAACCGACGCCGGCACCGCCGGTTCGTTCCGGGCCCTGGTGCTGTTGGATGTCGCGGGCGACGACGAACCGGCCGAACTGCTCCCGATACGGGGACGCGATGCGCTCGCCGTGGTCATGGCTTCGGTGTATCGGGTCGAGCTTGCCGACCACTTGCGCAGTCCAGGCTCATTGTTTCTGCAGTGTGCTCAGCTGGCCGGGCGGATCCGGGTCTTCCGGTTCCGGCGGCCGCGTTCCCTCGAGAACTTCGACGCTGCGCTTGAGCCACTGCTGAAGGGCATCATCGCCGAGGCTGGCTGACGGGCCGGTTCAGCGCACGAAGCAAGGACGGTGCGGCGAAGGCACCCACCACCCGGTACCGGGCAAAACCATTGCCGCCCGTCACCCGCTCACGCCCCGCAACCACCCAAGCATGGGCACCGAAGCCCTTGGCGGCGGCGTCATCACGGGCCAGCCCAAAGTGAATGACATACGGAACCCGGTGCAGACCCAGCAGCAAGCTGGCTGCGACGGCCTGAGGGAAGCAATTCGAGGTCCACGGCGTGCGCCCGGCGGCCGCACGAACGGCTTGTCCAATCAGCGAGGCCCGCAGTCTTTGCGCCGGGGTGACCAAGGGAGTCCAGGCCACGGCGCCGATCGGTCGCCCGATGCACGTCACCAGATGGCTGAACGGCACAATCTGGATCAAAAGCCGGCAAACGCCCAGCAGCACCATCACAGGCGGCAACCAGATGCCAACGAAAATCGCGCGCGCCCAACGGCGGTGCGCTGCCCCGACGCGCGAGGTGGCTTCGCGACTCAAACGATCTTGACCAGTCCCGCCGCCAGCATGTCGGACGCAAACGCCACGATATCTGGCTGGCACTGGTCCGCGGGAATGTCGTATTCCGTGGCGATGGCCGCGGTCAGCTGCCCGATGGTGGTGGCCTCGGCGAGCAAATCCCAAAGACGTGACGCCACCCCAGTCAGGCTGAAGTACTCGCCGCGCTCGACGCTCATCATGACCACCTCGCCGTCGACTTCCGATGCAAGGGCATCAGGCGCACGGATGAGCCGAGTATCGGCTTCCAGAATTATTGCCAAGGCAGAATTTCCAATAAGTTGATCCAACAAACAGAGGACGAAAAAAAACCGCCCCGCTCCTGGATCG
>JANOJQ010000044.1:0-47086 GCA_031418815.1 Lysobacteraceae bacterium | reverse complement strand
GTCGGTCTTGCTGAACTGGTCGCGCGCCTCGCCCAGGATGGCGTCGGCGCGGCGCAGCGCCTCTGCGCTGCTCTTGAGCTCGACCCGGGTGAGGTCGCGGCCATTGCGCAGGTCGTCGTACTCGCTCTGGCCGATCATCTTTTGCTCGAACAGCTGCGCGCCGCGCTGGAGCTTCTTCTCGGCCAGCGCGAGCGCCAGCCGCTGGCGCTCGATGCTGATCACGCCCTGGCGGCGGCTCGCCTCCTCGCGCTCGATGGCGTTGCGGTAGCTTTCCGGGTCCAGCCGCAGCAGCAGCTGGCCCTCGGCCACGGTGTCGCCCTCCTTCACCAGGATCTCGCGGACCTTGGCCACCACTTCGGAGGTCAGGTTGACCTCGTTGAGGTAGGCCAGCACGCCCGACGCCAGGATGGTGGGGCGGATCGCCTGCTCGGCCGCGACCGCAATGGCCACTTCCTTGCTGGAATCACCGCGCCCGGCCTTGATCAACAGCGGGATGGCGATGACGGCGATGATGGCCGCAGCCGCGAGGTATTTCTTGTTGGGCTTCATGCGTGGGTCCGTGGGGGAGAGGGGCTCAGAACAGGGCGAACAGCGCCATGCCGCCGTAGATCAGGATCGAGGGCAGCAGCACCACGGACAGGGCCTGGCCCCAGCCGGTGCGGAACCAGGTCTTCCAGCCCAGCGCGGCCAGGAACCACACCCAGAAGTTGAGCAGGCTGAACGACTTGGCCAGGCGGCTCCAGTCGTGGTCCATCGGCAGCTGCACCAGCAGCGGGTCGACGCTGAGCAGCTGCATGGACTCGTAGGTCGACTGCGGCGAGCTGGTGTACACGGCGATCAGCGCCACCACCGCGCCGATCAGCATCGGCATCGTGGACCAGGCCACCAGCGCGAGGCCATGGCGGAAGCCCAGCGCATTGCCGGTGACCTTGCCGGCCAGCCAGTAGTAGAACGCGAACACAACGTAGGTCACGACCATGGTCAGCAGCACCATCGGCGCCGTGAACCAGGCCATCGTCCGCGCGCCGGGCATCATTTTGCTGACCTGCTCGATCTCGGCCTTGCTCATCTCGGCGCTCATGGCCTGGATCTGCTGGCTTGCGAACCAGTCCGGGTCGACGTTCAGGAAATACAGGGTGGCACCCAGGGCCGTGAGCACGCTCGCCAGCAGGGCGGGCAGCAGGAACGTCGGCTTTTCCTTGAGGTCAGCGAAGACTTTCCCGGGTTCCAGGAAGATGTTGATCAGGTGCGACATGTGTTTCCCCTAGATGGCTGGTGGACCGCGGCCGATTCCCTCGATCAGCGCGTGAATGGTAGGTCAAGTGCACCGGGCCGGTATGGCCCAAGAGGCAGGGGTTCTCCCGCACCCGACGCCTCCATGGACGGACCGGAGGCCCGGAATGTGACAAGGCCGGCCTTCACCCGGCCATACGATCCGGATGGAATCATGCTTTTCCTTCTCTGGAGAGGCCGCCATGCCCGACACGACCCGCAAGACCGCCCGCGACTTCGACCCCGCCGTGATGCGCCTGTTCGACCAGTACGTGCATGGGCTCATCGACCGCCGCGGCTTCCTGAAGGGCACCTCGGGCCTGGCCATCAGCGCCGCGGCCGCCACCGGCATGCTGGCCGCGCTGACGCCCGACTTCGCCGCCGCACAGCAGGTCAAGCCCGGCGATGCGCGGCTCACGGCGGAGTTCCTGGAATTCGACTCGCCCGCCGGATACGGCAAGGCGCGCGGCTACCTGGCCAAGCCCGCCGACGCCAAGGGCCCGCTGCCGCTGGTGCTGGTGGTGCACGAGAACCGCGGGCTCAACCCGCACATCGAGGACATCACCCGTCGCCTGGCGCTGGCCGGCTTCATGGCGTTCGCGCCCGATGCGCTGTTCCCGCTGGGCGGCTACCCGGGCGACGAGGATTCGGCACGCACCCTGTTCCAGCAGCTCGACCAGGCCAAGACCCGCGAGGACATGGTGGCGGCAGCGGCCTTCCTCGCCGGCGCCGAAGGCGGCAACGGCCGCATGGGCGCGATCGGCTTCTGCTACGGCGGCGCCATCGCCAATTTCCTCGCCACCCGGCTGCCCGACCTGAAGGCCGCCGTGCCGTTCTACGGCAGCGCAGCGCCGCTGGCCGACGTGGGCAAGATCAAGGCCGAGCTGCTGGTGGTGCTGGCGGCGGACGACGAACGCGTCAACGCCGGCTGGCCCGCCTACGAAGAGGCGCTGAAGGCGGCCGGCGTGAGCTACCGGATGCTGCAGCCGGCCGACACGCTGCACGGCTTCAACAACGACACCACGCCGCGCTACAGCGAGGCCGCGGCGTCGGTGGCCTGGGGCGAGGCCATCGCCCTGTTCAACCGCACGCTGCACGGCTGAGGCGGCGCGAAACGGCGCGCGCATCCCCGCTCGAGGCGGGCGATGCGCGCGGCCGTTCGTCCCTGCTTACTTTGCCGGCGGATCCATGTGCGGCTGGGTGCCGTAATAACCATGGATGCCCTGGCTCCAGCTCGGATTGGCCATGTCCGGCCATTCGTCCTTGTCGAAGCCCGGCGCGGCCTTCAGCCTTTCCTTGTCCACGTCCAGCACGAAGCGCTTGTTCTTGGTGTCCAGCTGCAGCGCTTCCCACGGCACGGCGAACAGCTTGCCGCCCATGCCCAGGAACGTGCCGAATGACAGCACCGCGTAGCTGACGCGGCCGCTGCGGATGTCGATCATGATCTCGGTGATGTCGCCCAGGTCTTCGTCCTGCGTGTTGTAGACGTCGTTGCCGGTCAGGGTGTTGGCGCCCATCAGCTCGGGGCCCGGGCCCTTGTGCACGATCGAGTCGACGCCGTTGCTGCGATGGGTGCGGTACATGCCCAGGGTGTCGCGCTCTTCGTAATTCATGTGGATTCTCCGTGCAGCGGGGCCGGCGTGCAGGCAGGCGACGGGAATGTCGCGTGGCGGCCGGCCACGGGGCACAGTGCGCGGCGCTGGGGCCGGACTTCTGTTCGCCATCGCACTCCGTCGCCCGCGCGTTCATGTGCGGCACCTGACAGACCACGTTCATCGTCCAGGCGGACACTGGCCGCTCCCCCACTTCCCTGGATTGCCCATGAGCTACGTCACCACGGCCGACAACACGCAGCTCTACTTCAAGGACTGGGGCAGCGGTACGCCGGTGGTGCTGATCCATGGCTGGCCGCTGTCGGCCGACAGCTGGGACGACCAGGCCATGGCGATCGCCAACGCCGGCCATCGCGCCATCGCCTATGACCGCCGCGGCTTCGGGCGGTCATCGCAGCCCTGGGACGGCCATGACTACGACACGCTGGCCGACGACCTGGCCGCCGTGCTCGAGCACACCGGCGCGCGCGATGCCGTGCTGGTGGGCTTCTCGATGGGCGGCGGCGAAGTGGCGCGCTACCTGTCACGCCACGGCGCCGCCGGCATCAGCAAGGCCGTGCTGGTGTCGTCCGTGCTGCCGTTCCGCCTGAAGACCGACGACAACCCCAACGGCACCGAGCAGGCGGCGTTCGACAAGACGGCGCTGGCGCTGAACGAGGACCGTGCGAAATTCTTCACCGGCTTCTTCGACAAGTTCTTCGGCGTCGGCACGGGCGCCGCACCGGTGAGCGATGAACTGCTGGCCTGGGCCCGCAGCGTGGCGATGCAGGGAAGCCTGCGCGCGACGCTGGAGGCACTCAAGGCCTTCTCGGGCACCGACTTCCGGCCGGACATGGCCGCCTTCACCCTGCCCACGCTGTTCATCCACGGCACTGAAGACGCCACCGTGCCCATCGATGCCTCGTCCCGCCCCGCGGCGGCGCTGGTGCCGGGCAGCACGCTGATCGAATACGAAGGCGCGCCACACGGCCTGTTCGCCACCCACAAGGCCCGCCTCACGGGCGACCTGCTGGACTTCATCGACGCATGAACGCGCGAGGGCTGGCGGTTGCCTGCCTGTACATGGCCGCGCTGGCCGCGTGTTCGGAGGCCACGCACGAGGCGCTGCCGTCGGGCGTCGGCGGTGCGCCGCCGCTGCCGCCTCCCGAGCAGTCGCTGGTGCCGACGTTGAATGCGGCCAAGGCGGTTGGCTGGGAGTCGCACGAAGTGCCGCTGGCCGCCGAGGGCTTCGAGGTCGACGCGTATGCGCGCAACCTCAAGCACCCGCGCTGGCTGTACGCGCTGCCCAATGGCGACGTATTGGTGGCGGAAACCAATGCCCCCGACCGCCCCGACGACGCCAAGGGCCTCAAGGGCTGGATCGCCGGCAAGGTGATGGCGCGCGCCGGCGCCACCGTGCCCAGCGCCAACCGCATCACCCTGCTGCGCGACGCCAACCGCGATGGCCGCGTCGAACTGCAGGTCACCCTGCTCGACCGCCTGTCGTCACCGTTCGGCATGGCGCTGGTGGGCGACCGGCTGTTCGTGGCGAACTCCGATGCCATCGTCGCCTTCCCCTACCGAGAAGGCGACGTGCGCATTGACTCCCCGGGCACCGTGCTTGCCGAACTGCCTGCCGGCACGATCAACCACCACTGGACCAAGAGCCTGGTGGCCAGCGCCGACGGCCGCACGCTGTTCGTCGGCGTGGGCTCGAACAGCAACATCGCCGAGAACGGCATGGACAAGGAAACCGACCGCGCCGCGATCCTCGCGGTGGACGTCGCCACCGGCCGCACGCGCGTATTCGCCTCGGGCCTGCGCAATCCGGTCGGCATGGCGTGGCAGCCGGAGTCGGGCGCCCTGTGGACGGTGGTGAACGAGCGCGACGAACTGGGCAACGACCTGGTGCCCGACTTCCTGACGTCGGTGCGCGAAGGCGATTTCTTCGGCTGGCCCTACAGCTATTTCGGCCAGCACCTCGACCCGCGCATCACGCCACAGCGTCCCGAGCTCGTGGCCCGCGCGCGGGCGCCCGACTACGCGCTCGGCGCCCACACCGCCTCGCTCGGGCTGGTGTTCTACGCAGCCGACGCTTTCCCCGCGCGCTACCGTGGCGGCGCCTTCATCGGCCAGCACGGCTCGTGGAACCGCGAGCCGCGCAGCGGCTACCAGGTGGTGTTCGTACCGTTCGCGGCCGGCAAGCCCAGCGGCGTGATGGAGCCGGTGCTCAGCGGCTTCCTCGACGCTGAAGGCCAGGCCCGCGGCCGTCCGGTCGGTGTCGCCGTGGACGCGACCGGCGCCCTGCTGGTGGCCGACGACGTCGGCGGGATCGTCTGGCGGCTGCGCGCGACCGTCACCCCGCTGGGCGGGTGAGCGCAACGCCAGCCGCAGGCGGCCCGGTTCAGCAGACGCGCAGCAGCGCGTGGTCGCGCTGGGCGGTGTAGCGGCTGTCCATGGCGTAACCGCTGCTGCGGCCGTAGCCGGTGCCGAAATCGCGCTGGCGGTAGCGGGACGCCATGCGCACCGCGACGGTGGCGGCGGGAACCTCGACGACCGGGGCGGTCGCGGCCGGGACGGGCTGTTCGACCAGGGCCGGGCGGGAGGGGAAAAGGCGGTAGAAATCGCTGAGGTTCTTCATGGTGGCTCTCCGTGAGTTGGTGTGTTGGTAAACTACACCACCTAACCACGGCCGCCATGGGCCGGAAGTCACTCCCTGTCTTTGGTCACCCCCGGATGCTGGCGCGCCGGGTGATCTCCAGCAGGCGCTGGACCTCGGCCACGGCCTCCCGCAGCGCCGGCTCCAGCGGATGGCCGGGATGGTGGCGCGCGCAGGCCAGCAGGCGATCGTGCGCGGCCTGCTCCTGCCCCAGGCGCTCGGCCATCAGGGTCGCAGCGGCCAGCACCACGTCCGGCGCGCGCTCACTGCCCGGGAAGCGGCCTTCGAAATCCTCGGCCAGGGTGACCGCCAGTTGCGCCTGGCCGGTCTTCGCCGCCTGTGCGACCAGTCGGGCGACGTCGTCGGGCAATTCGTGGCGGAACGCCGGGTCGTGCGCCAGGGTTTCGCTGACGACGGCCAGTGCACGCTTGTCCTTGCCCGTGGCCAGCAGGCTGCTGATGTATTCACGCGCGTGCTTCACCAGCCGGGGCGTGTCGCCGGCGGCGATCACGCACTGGCGGTAGCGGTCGTGCACCGGGTCGGAAGCGCCGCGGCCGCGGAACATCTGCTGCAGCAGGTCGGCGGCCGCGGCGGGCTGGCCATCGCGCACGAGCGCGTCGGCCTTGGCGACGGCATCGTCTTCCTGCGGATTGGCCAGCGTGGCGCGCGGCACCGCGGGCGCCACGTCCAGCCCCAGCTCCGCATGGTTCTCGTAGATCAGGTAGCCCAGCAGGTGATAGCCCGCGACCAGGGCATACAGGCTGACGAACCCGCCCGGCAGGCTGCCCATGTCGTTGGGCAGCAGCTTGGCGAACGCCAGCTGCGCCAGCAGCGAAACCGCCACCAGCGCCGCCAGCACGGCGACGGCACCGAAGTAGCGCGCGCCCAGGCGCCCGATCAGGGCGGCCCAGGCCAGCGGGTTGAGCGCGCCAGGAAGGCTCTTGTCGATCGCCAGCAGGATGATGGCGGCGGGCAGCAGCAACACCGCGAGCCCCAGCATCACCAGCGCCGGCACCGCGCCGACCCAGAGTGCGACGGCGGTGATGGACAGGGACACGAACAGCTGCAGCACCATCTGTTGCACCGCTTCGCCGTCGGTGGCGGACACGTCGTTGTGGCCCAGCGATTCGAGCCGGCCGTGCGCGGTGTTCACCAGCGCTTCCACCGCCAGCTTGAAGCCCACCACCCAGAACGCCAGTTCGAACACCAGGCCCAGCAGGCTGGGCAGGTGCGCCAACAGCCGCAGTGCGCACAGCGCGGCGATCATCCAGAGCATCGAAGGCGCCGCCGGATACGCAAGGATGGTCGGCAGCCGCTGGAACAGCGGCTGGATCCGGGTGGAGGTCGGTTTCATCGGGGCCTGCTTCCTGCAGCGTGGGCAAGGCCGCAGGCTAGGTGATGCGGCCGCTTCGCGTCAAAGGCGCCGGAGCTGGCATGGCTCAGTCGATTTCCGACAGCCGCCAGGTATTGCGGCCCGCCGCCTTCGCGGCATACAGCGCGGCGTCGGCAGTGGCGAGCAGGCGATCGGCCGCCACCGACCGGTGGCTGAAGGCGATGCCGATGCTGGTGCTGACGGTGAGCTGTGTCCCGGAAAGCGCCATCGGCTCGGCCATCGTCGCGATCACCTTCGCGGCGATGCTCTCGGCATCGCCCGGGCCGTCGGCGCCTTCGGCCAGCAGCGCGAACTCGTCGCCGCCGATACGCGCCGCCAGGTCGCCTTCGCGCACGCAGGACTTGAGCCGCTTCGCGAATTCCTTCAGCACCCGATCGCCCGCCTCGTGGCCGTGGGCATCGTTGATCGGCTTGAACCGGTCGATGTCCAGGTACAGCACCGCCAGCGGCGAGCCCTGGCGCCGGCAGCGCGCGATGGTCGCCAGCAGGCGCTCGTCGAAGTAGCGGCGGTTGGCCAGCCCGGTCAGCGCATCGAAGCGGGCCATCTGCTCGAGCCGGCTCTCGGCCTGCTTGCGCTGGGTGATGTCGAAGGTGAAGGCGAAGAAACCGTTCTGCTTCCCATCCGGGCCGATGTCGGGCACGTAGCTGGTCTGGTAGTAGTACTCCCGCCCGCCGATCGTCGAGTGCCCCTCGTAGGTCACGCGCTCGCCGCGCAGCGCGGCCGCGATGAGCTCCTTTGCATCGCTGTAGATGGCCTCGCCGCGCACCTCGCGGACCGTCTTGCCGATGGCCTCGTGGCTGGGCAGGCCGAACAGGCGGTGGCCGTGGGCGTTGAGGAAGCTGTAGCGCTCCTGGCTGTCGATGTGGGCGATCAGGGCGGGGATGTTGTCGGTGACGGCGCGAAGCCTGGCCCGCGCCGACTCCAGCGCCTGTTCTACGCGCACGCGGATGCTGACGTCGCGCCCGGCGAATACGATCTCGACGCCGCCGTCGGGGCCGGTGATGCGGCGCGCCAGCGCCTCGATCCAGACGTAGTGGCCCATGGCATGGCGGGCGCGGTGCAGTATGGTGGTGGCGCCGCCCTCGCTGGCCAGGTGCGAAATGGCCGCCTTCATCGCGGGCAGGTCGTCGGGATGGACCTGTTCCCATGATTGCAGCAGCATTTCGCCAGGGTCCAGGCCCAGCATTTCCTGCGCCGACGGCGATACGTACAGGCGGGTGCCGTCCTCGCGCATGCGAATCACCAGGTCGCTGGCGTTGTCGGCCAGCGTGCGGTACTTGAGCTCCTTCTCGCGCAGCCGCGCGAGCAGCTGCTGCAGCTTCGCGGAATGCCGCCGCTGGACGACGAACAGGGCCGCCAACGCCAGCAGCGTCGCGAACCCCAGCGCGATCAGGGTGCGCCCCTGGCGATTGGCGCTGGCCAGGGCGGCCTCGCGCTCACGCGCCAGCGCCTGTTCGCCCTGCAGCCGGGTCAGCTCGTTCTCGCGCTCGGCGTACTTCAGGCGGGCGTCGAAATCATCGGCGGCCTGCAGCCGCTCGTTCTGGGCGATGGCGTTGTCGAGCACCAGGTAGCGCTGGAACAGCGGCGCCAGGTCCGGGCCGCCCGGATCGAAGCGCAGCAGCACCGCCACCAGCTCGCGCGCCACCCGTAGTTCGTCGCTCTGCAGTTCAAGCATCCGGAAGGACTGCTGCGCGGCCATCAGCTCGCGGGCGGCGCCGTCGCCGTCGCCGGCGTCGGCGGCGGCCAGGCCCAGCACCTCGTGGCCCAGGCCCGCCAACTGGGAGTTGCGCAGTTGGCCCGCCATGGCCAGCACGCGATCACCGTTGCGGCGCTGGGTGCCGAGGTCGCCGACGATGCGCGCCACGCGTGCGCCCTCGAGGTACAGCTCGGCCTCGAGCTTGGGGTCCTTCAGCCGCTGGGCCAGCAGGGTGGCCTGCCGCAGCGATTCGTTGGCGGCCTCGACCTGGTCGAGCTGCGCTTCGGCGCGGGCCCGGTTGCGCAGCAGCCGCGCGCGCATGGTCAGGCCTTCGTCCTCGCGCAGCACCGCCAGGCCCCGCTGCGCGTATTCGGCGGCAAGCGGGTGCTTGCCCAGCGCATAGCTCATGGACGAATAGGCGAGCATCACGTCGGCCAGCAGCTCGGCCTGCGGGTCGGACTTGAGCATCAGCTCGGCGTCGCCCAGCAGGCGCGCGGCGCGGGTGTAGTCCTGCATGGCCAGGCGCGCGCGGCTCTCGGCGATGATGCCGCGCACGGCCAGATGCGGGTGGCCCGCCTCCAGGGCGGCGGCCCGCGCATTGATGCCCGCCTCCCGCTGGCAGTCCCAGTCGGCCACCACGCGGCAGGCGTTCGCCTGCGCCAGGTAAAGCAGGGCCACCTGGTGCTGGTCCCCTTCCAGCCTGGCACCGAGGATGGCCGGGGACAGTTCGCGCAGCACCGACTCGGGCTCGATCAGCGCGCGCAGCTCCAGCGGGTGGCGCTCGATGGTGTCGGTGCGGTCGGTGGATATGGAAGCGGGTTTGGCGGCGGGTTTGGCGGCTGCGGCGGGCGTCGCCATGGCGACGGCGGGCAAAAGCAGCGCGACGACCAAAATCAGCCCAGCGGCCAGGCCTCTCGTGCAGTTGCCGCGGTCCACCTGCATGCCTTGCCTGCGCTGTGAGAGAGGTCGCACCAGCCTACTCCCCGGCAAAGTCCGCCAACAAGCGTTGGCCTGGCAGGGTCCCGGGCCGGGGACAGGTCCGCCGGGCGCAGCCGGGACGGCGGCGCCCTGAAAGTGGGAGGTTCCAGCGGGGCGACGTTGGCGGCGCCACATGAACGCAAAGCCGCAGGATTAGAGTAGGGACCCAGCCCGCCCCTGACACCCTAGCTGCAATGAATGCCACCCGCCGTACCTTCCAAAAGCCTTCGCACCGGCCCGAACGCACCGACGTGACGCGCCTTCCGGACGGGCGCGAACTCTGGCTGCGCCCGGTGCACCCGGCCGATGCCGGCCCGATCGCCGGCGGCTTCGAGCTGCTGGGCGACGACGAGATCCGCCGGCGCTACCTGCATCCCGTCAAAGCACTCAGCGTGGACTACCTGATCCAGCTGGTGAACATCGTGCCCGGCGAATCCTTCGCCGTGGTCGCGGCCGAGCCGCTGCCGCCCGGCGAGGCGCTGGTCGGCGCGCTGGCCCGCCTGACGCGGGACCCGGGCAAGGACAGCGCGGAGTTCGCCATCCTGGTCTCGCGCTTCGTCTCCGGCCAGGGCCTGGGCAAGGCCCTGATGCGCCGGCTGGTGGAATGGGCCCAGGCCCACGGCATCCGCCGGATCTGGGGCGAGGTGATGGACGACAACACGGCCATGATCGAACTGGCCCAATCCCTGGGCTTCCGGCGCGAAACCAGCCAGGAGTCGCCGAACCTGCTGCACGTGACCCTGGACCTGGAGCCGCCACGCGCCGCACGGCGTTGACCCGACCGCGACCCCCGGCTGCGGTAAACTCCGCGGCCCCATGACCCGACCCCACCTCCCCTCCGCGCCCTTGCCCAAGGCGGGCCAGCAGCGCGCCCTCTGGCGCGCGCCGGCCAGCGCCAGCGCGCTGGCGCTCGGCCTGGCCGAACTGGCGCGCGGCCGCGACGGCCTGGTGCTGGCCATCACCCGCGACAGCCACGCTGCCCAATCGCTCGAACACGACCTCAAGGTGCTGGCCGGCGACCTGCCCGTGCTGCACTTCGCCGATTGGGAAACCCTGCCCTACGACCTGTTCAGCCCGCACCCGGACATCGTGTCCCAGCGCGTGGCGGCGCTGTACCGGCTGCCGACGGCGCGCAAGGGCGTGCTGGTGGTGCCGGTGGCGTCGCTGATGCAGCGGCTGCCGCCGCCCAGCTGGATCGCTGGCAACACGCTCGACCTGAAGAAGGGCCAGAAGCTCGACCTGGACGCCGAGAAGCGCCGCCTCGAAGCCGCCGGCTACCGCAACGTGCCGCAGGTGCTCGACCCGGGCGACTTCGCCGTGCGCGGCGCCCTGCTCGACCTGTTCCCGATGGGCTCGGACCTGCCCTACCGCATCGAGCTGTTCGACGACGAGATCGATTCGCTGCGCACCTTCGACCCCGACACCCAACGCTCGGACCACCCGGTGGAATCGGTGCGGCTGCTGCCCGCCCGGGAATTCCCGCTCGACGCCGACAGCGCCAGGCGCGTGCGCGAAACCCTGCGCGAACGCTTCGAGTTCGACCCGCGCCGCTGCCCGCTTTACCAGGACCTGAAGGAAGGCGGCGCGCCGGCCGGCATCGAGTACTACCTGCCGCTGTTCTTCGACCACACCGCGTCGCTGTTCGAACACCTCTCGGGCGACACCCTGGTGGTGGTCGGCGAAGGTGCGCCGGAAGCGGCCGAGGCGTTCTGGGCCCAGACCACGAATCGCTGGGAGCAGCGCCGCCACGACATCGATCGGCCGATCCTGGCGCCCGAGGAAATCTTCCTGCGGCCCGAGCAGCTGCGCGCCACCTGGAACCAGGCGCTGCGCATCGAGGTCTGCGGCCCGCTGCACCCGCAGCGCGACAAGGCCCAGGCGATGGCCGAACAGCCGGCGCCGTCCCTGCCCTGGAGCCTCAAGGGCAGCGAGCCGGGTGCGGCGCTGCTGGGCTTCCTGCGCAACTATCCCGGGCGCGTGCTGGTGGCGGCCGACTCCGCCGGCCGCCGCGAGGCGCTGCTGGAGCTGCTGGCCTCGGCCGAGCTGCGTCCGGCGCAGGTGCCGGGTTGGGAAAGCTTCGTCGCCGGCGAAGAGCGCTTCGCCATCACGGTGGCGGCCATCGAGGACGGCTTCGCGCTGGTCACGCCCGCGCTGGCGATCCTGACCGAGCGCCAGCTGTTCCCGGACCGCGCCGAACAAAGCCGCCGCCGCAGGCGCGGCGCCGCCCGCGACCCCGACACGGTGCTGCGCGACCTGAGCCAGATCACGATGGGTTCCCCGATCGTGCACGAGGACCACGGCGTCGGCCGCTACCAGGGCCTGGTGACGCTGGAAAGCGGCGGCGTCAGCGGCGAGTACCTGCTGATCGAATACGCCAAGGGCGACAAGCTGTACGTGCCGGTGGCGCAGCTGCAGCTGGTGAGCCGCTATTCCGGCGCGTCGCCCGACCTGGCGCCGCTGCACTCGCTCGGCGGCGAACAGTGGGACAAGGCCAAGCGCAAGGCCGCCGAGAAGGTGCGCGACGTCGCCGCCGAACTGCTGGAGATCCAGGCCCGCCGCCACGCCCGCGTCGGCCTGGCGCTGCAGGTGGACCGGGCGATGTACGAGCCGTTCGCGGCCACCTTCCCGTTCGAGGAAACGCCCGACCAGCTGGCGGCCATCGACGCCGTCATCGCCGACCTCGGCAAGCCCATGCCCATGGACCGCGTGGTCTGTGGCGACGTCGGCTTCGGCAAGACCGAAGTGGCGGTGCGCGCCGCCTTCGTCGCCGCCACCGCCGGCAAGCAGGTGGCGATCCTCGTGCCCACCACCCTGCTGGCCGAACAGCACTACCGCAACTTCCGCGACCGCTACGCCGACTGGCCGCTGCGCGTGGAGGTGCTCAGCCGCTTCAAGTCGCCCAAGGAAATCAAGGCGGCGCTGGTGCAGCTCGAAGAGGGAAAGATCGACGTGATCGTCGGCACCCACCGCCTGCTGCAGGGCGACGTGAAGTTCAAGGACCTGGGCCTGGTGGTGGTGGACGAAGAGCAGCGCTTCGGCGTGCGCCAGAAGGAAGCGCTGAAAGCCCTGCGCGCCGAGGTGCACCTGCTCACGCTCACCGCCACGCCGATCCCGCGCACCTTGAACATGGCCATGAGCGGCCTGCGCGAGCTGTCCATCATCGCCACGCCGCCGGCGCACCGCCTGGCGGTGCAGACGGTGATCACGCCCTGGGACCCGGTGCTGCTGAAGGAAGCCTTCCAGCGCGAACTCGCGCGCGGCGGCCAGGTCTACTTCCTGCACAACGAAGTGGACACCATCGAGAAGATGGCCCGCGACCTGCAGGAAATGGTGCCCGAAGCCCGCCTGCGCATCGCCCATGGCCAGATGCCCGAGCGCGAACTCGAACAGGCCATGCACGACTTCCACCGCCAGCGCTTCAACGTGCTGGTGTGCACCACCATCATCGAATCGGGCATCGACATCCCGAGCGCGAACACCATCATCATCCACCGCGCCGACCGCTTCGGGCTGGCGCAGCTGCACCAGCTGCGCGGCCGCGTCGGCCGCTCGCACCACCGCGCCTACGCCTATCTGGTCGTGCCCGACAAGAAGACGCTCACGGCCGATGCCGGGAAGCGCCTTGAGGCGCTGGCCTCGCTCGAGGAGCTGGGCGCGGGCTTCACCCTGGCCACGCACGACCTCGAGATCCGAGGCGCCGGCGAGCTGCTGGGCGAGGACCAGAGCGGCCAGATGGCCGAAATCGGTTTCTCGCTTTACACCGAACTGCTGGCGCGCGCCGTGGCCTCCATCAAGTCCGGAAAGCTGCCCGACTTCGACCCGGCCACGCGCCACGGCGCCGACGTCGAGCTGCACATCCCGGCGCTGATCCCCGAGGACTACCTGCCCGACGTGCACGCGCGCCTGACGCTTTATAAACGCGTCGCCGGCGCCCGCGACGACGACGCGCTCAAGGAGCTGCAGGTGGAGATGGTGGACCGCTTCGGCGTGCTGCCCGACCCGGCCAAGCAGCTGTTCGCGGTGGCCGAACTCAAGCTGGCGGCGACGCCGCTGGGTATTCGAAAGCTCGAACTGGGCCCCACCGGCGGTCGCGTCACCTTCCTGCCCCAGCCGACGCTGGACCCGATGTCGGTGATCCGCCTGATCCAGTCACAATCCAAGGTGTACTCGATGGACGGGCCGGACAAGCTGCGCATCCGCATGGAATTGCCCGACGCCGCATCGCGGCTGCGCACCGCGCGCGGCTTGCTCGCCCTGCTCGCGAAAGGCTGATCCGGCGCTTGGCCGCGCCGCGCGTGCGGGCTACATTGGCCGCCACCACGAGGGCCGGCCAATGCACCCGAACGCGACCAGCAACGCACCGATGACCGCCGGGCCGTCGCCAACCCGCGCAGGGCGGGCGCCGTGATGGCCTGGACGCTGCTGCTCGCGATGGCGATGTCGGCGGCCGCGGCGCCCGAGGCCACCGTGGTCGTGGTGGTGCGCCACGCCGAAAAGGCCACCGACGATCCGCGCGACCCCACGTTGACCCAGGCGGGAACGGCGCGGGCGCTCGCGCTGGCCCGGCGCCTGGACGGCACCGGCCTCGACGCGGCTTACGCCACCCAGTTCCGGCGCACGCAGCTCACCGCCGCGCCCGCCGCCGCGCAGGCCGGCATCGAGGTCACCGTGCGGCCCGCAGATGCCGCCAGCGCCGCGAGCTACGGCCCCGACCTCGCCCGCGACCTGCGCGCGCTTCCGCCGGGCAGCACCGCCCTGGTGGTGGGCCACAGCAACACCGTGCCCGGCATCGTTTCGGCCATCAGCGGCCAGCCCGCGCCGGAGATGCCCGAAACCGAGTACGACCGCTACACGGTGGTCGTGCTCGACGCCGACGGCAAGGCGCGTGTCTTCGTCTCGACCTACTGAGCACAACCCAGCGTTGCGGCCATCCGCGCGGGCTGCGTGGCATGCTGCCTTCTCCCTCCGCCAGGAGCACGCCATGACCCTGTCGATCCCGCCGCGGGTGCACGACCTCGGCGGCGGCTTCACCGTCAAGCGCCTGCTGCCGCACGCAAAGCTGCGCAGCGTGGGGCCCTTCGTCTTCTTCGACCACATCGGGCCCGCCCTGCTCGACGCCGCGCACCCGCTGGAAGTCCGGCCGCATCCGCACATCGGCCTGGCCACGGTGACCTACCTGTGGGAGGGGGCGATCATGCACCGCGACAGCCTGGGCTCGCTGCAGGAAATCAACCCGGGCGACGTCAACTGGATGACCGCCGGCCGCGGCATCGCCCATTCCGAACGCACGCCGGAGCGACTGCTCGGCAAACCCCACCGCATGCACGGCCTGCAGACCTGGGTGGCGCTGCCGCGCGAGCACGAAGAGGCGGAGCCGGCCTTCGTGCACCACCCCGCCGCCACCCTGCCCGTGGTCGAGCTGCCGGGCGCGCACCTGACCATCGTCGCCGGGCACGCCTTCGGAGAGCGCGCGCCGGTGGCGGTGCTGTCGGACACGCTGTACGTCTCGATCGACCTGCAGGCCGGCGCCGCGCTGACGATCCCTGCCGAACATCGCGAACGCGCGCTCTACCCGGTGGCTGGCGAGCTCGAACTCGATGGCGAGGCCTTGCCGCTCGAACACCTCGCCGTGCTCGAGCCAGGCGAAGAACCCATGCTTCGGGCCCGGACCGACGCCCGCGTGATGCTGCTCGGCGGCGCGCCACTGGACGGCCCGCGCCACGTCTGGTGGAACTTCGTGTCCAGCTCACGCGAGCGCATCGAGCAGGCCAAGGCCGACTGGCGCGAGGGCCGCTTCGGCCAGGTCCCGGGCGAAACCGAATTCATCCCCCTGCCCGAGCGCTGACCGCACACGGCGTCAGGCCAGCGTGGTGGGCACTTCCACCGTGCCGGTGAGGATGCGGTGCACCGGGCAGGCGTTGGCGATCTGCAGCAGGCGCTCGCGCTGCCCGGCATCCAGCGGGCCGCGCAGGTGCACGGTGCGGCGGATCACGTTTTTCTCCTTGCCGCGCTCGGCGTAGCCCAGCTCCACGTCCACGCCCTCCAGCGGCCACTGCTTGCGCTCGGCGTACATGCGCAGGGTGATGGCGGTGCAGGCGCCCAGCGCGCTGAGCAGGATTTCATCAGGCGCCGGACCGGTGTCGCCGCCGCCGAGGTCCACCGGTTCATCGGCCACCGCGTGGTGGGTGCCGACGACGAGCTGCGTGGCGTACGGGGCGTAGGTATTGCCGATGCGGGCGGTGGCGGTGCGTGCGGCCATGGGGTTCTCCTGCTAGAGGGTGGGTGGGCTCAGAAGCGTCCGGCCTGGAAATCCTCGAACGCCTGGCGAAGCTCGGCCTGCGTATTCATCACGAACGGACCATAGCGCGCGACGGGCTCGCGCAGCGGCCGGCCCGCGACCAGGATCAGCCGCGTGTCGTCCCGGCGGCCCTGAACAGCGATGCGGTCGCCGGCGCCGAAGACCAGCAGTTCGCCCTTGGCGCCGTCGGACAGCGCGTCGCCTTCGCCGAAGCGCGCCGCGCCTTCGTAGACGTAAGCGAAGGCCGAATGGCCCGCGGGCAGCGCCTGCTCGAAGCGCGCGCCGTCCTGCAGGTGGATGTCGAGGTAGGTCGGGTCGGTGGCGGGCTGGACGATGGCGCCGGTGACGCCAGCGACTTCGCCGGCAATCACCTTCACCCGCACGCCCGGCGAAACCTCGGTTTCCGGGAATCGTTCGGGGCCGTATTCCTGGTAACGCGGGGCGGTCATCTTCTCGCTGGCCGGCAGGTTCACCCACAGTTGGAAGCCGCGCATGCGGCCCTGTTCCTGCTCGGGCATCTCCGAGTGCACGATGCCGCGGCCCGCGGTCATCCACTGCACGCTGCCGGGCACGAGCACGCCTTCGTTGCCGTGGTTGTCCTGGTGGCGCATGCGGCCGTCGAGCATGTAGGTCACCGTTTCGAAGCCGCGGTGCGGATGCGAGGGGAAACCGGCCAGGTAGTCCTCCGGCCGGTCGGTGCCGAACTCGTCGAGCATCAGGAAGGGGTCGAGGTCGGGCAGCTGGGGCGTGCCGATGACGCGCACCAGCTTCACGCCGGCGCCGTCGGAGGCTGGCATGCCGCGCAGCTTGCGGAGCACGGGACGCAGGGTGGCCATGAGGGGACTCCGTTGGCGGTGGGATAGCCACAATCTATGGCCGGCCGCGGCAGACCACAGCTCCCGGCTCGCAACGCAGGGTTGCACGGCTCGGCCACGCAGGGCGCGGCGGGCGTCCTGACCCGCCGCCGAACCGCGTTGGATGCTGTAACTCCCCCCGACCATCGACATGGCCCTCAGCCTGATGTCCACCGCCCGCCGCAGCCGGCCTGCCCCGACGTCCGCCACGCCGCAGGTCCCGGCCAGCCGCCTGCCGACCCTGGTCGCCCCCCGCGTCCAGCTGCGATGGATGGAGGGCGGCGACCTGGAGGACCTTTACACGGTCTATTCCGATCCCGAGGTGGTGCGGTACTGGAGCCACACCGCCTGGCCCCACCGCGACGAGGCCAGCATCTATCTCGAGGCCATCGAGAGCGGCTTCCAGGCCGGCACTATTTTCCAGTGGGGCATCGCCCGGCGTGGCGACGACCGGGTGATCGGCACCGCCACGCTCTACGCCATCGACCACACCCAGGGGCGCGCCGAGATCGGCTTTGCGCTCGCGCGCGAGCACTGGGGCCACCGCTACGGGCAGGAAGCGCTGACCGTGCTGCTCGACCACGCCTTCGACGCCCTGGCGCTACGGCGCGTGGAAGCCGACGTGGACCCGCGCAACCTGCCGTCGCTGCGCACGCTCGAGACGCTGGGCTTCCGCCGCGAAGGCTACCTTCGCCAGCGCTGGCGGGTGGCCGGCGAATTGCAGGACAGCGTATTGATGGGCCTGCTTGCGAGTGATTGGCAGGACACCCGCTGAGGGCGCAGCGCGCGCTGGCGTCGCGTTGACAGCCCCGGGCAGCGCGCCGAACATGGCTCATTCGAAGCCACGGAGCCACCCATGACCCTGCGCCTGAGCCTGATCGCTGCCGCTGCGCTGCTCGCCGCCTGCAGCGGTTCGTCCGAGCCGGTGCAGCCCACTGCGGCCCCCGCCGATCCGGCCACCCAGGACAGAGGCGACCGGCTCGTCTATGTCTTCAACTGGTCGGACTACGTGGCCGAGGATACGCTGGCCAACTTCGAGGCCAGCACCGGCATCAAGGTCGTCTACGACACCTACGACGGCAACGAGATGCTGGAAACCAAGCTGTTGGCGGGCGCGTCGGGCTACGACGTGGTGTTCCCGTCCGCGCGCCCGTTCGCCCAGCGCCACATCCAGGCCGGCGTTTACGCCCCGATCGACAAGACCGCGCTGGCCAACTACGGCAACCTCGACCCGGCGCTGCTCGAGGGCCTGCTGGATGTCGACCCGGGCAACACCCACACGGTGCCCTACATGTGGGGCACCACGGGGCTGGGCATCAACGTGGCGAAGGTGCGCGAGGCGCTGGGTCCCGACGTGCCGCTCGATTCCTGGGCGCTGCTGTTCGACCCGGCCAACGCGGCCAAGCTGGCCGCCTGCGGCATCAGCGTGCTCGACGACGAGCAGGAAACCTTCGGCGCCGCGCTCCTCTACCGCGGCCGCGATCCCAACGGCACCGCCGGCGACGAAACCCAGGTGGTCACCGACACCTACGCGGCGGTGCGCAAACACATCCGCTACTTCAGTTCGTCCAAGTACATCGACGACCTCGCCAATGGCGACCTGTGCCTGGTGATGGGCTACTCGGGCGACGTGTTCCAGGCCGGCGACCGCGCCGAGGAGGCCGAGAGCGGCGTCGACATCCGCTACATCATTCCCAAGGAAGGCGCGCTGCGCTGGTTCGACCTGATCGCGATCCCCGCCGATGCGCCGCACAAAGCCAACGCGCACGCGTTCATCGACTACCTGCTCAAGCCCGAGGTGGCCGCCAGCATCAGCAACTACGTCGCCTACGCCAGCCCGAACACGGCCGCGGTGCCGCTGCTGGATCCGGCGATCGCCGGCGACCCGGCCATCTACCCGCCGGCGGACGTGCTGGCCAAACTGGTGGACCCGAAGACTTTCGCGCCGGAAGTGACCCGCGAGCGCGTGCGCGCCTGGACCACCATCAAGACCGGCCGCTGACGGCGCGGCAAGCTCAGCGCATCGAGCGCGGGGCGATGGCGCGCGAGACGCGCCGTGAGTAGACGTACACCGTGGCCGGCGGCACGTTCCACCAGGTGAAGCTGCCGCGGCGCGCGTTGAGGTCCAGCGCTTCGATCACTTCCTTGGCCACCGGATTGGCCGGGCCGTAGGTGAACTGCACGAACCGGCCCTGCGGCTGCATGCACTCGAAGGCGGCGCTGAGGATGGCCTGCTGGGTGGCCTTGGGCATCGAAAGCAGGCCCAGCCCCGAGATCACCGCGTCGGCCGGGGCCTCGGGGCCGAAACCGCGCGCCAGCGCCAGGTCGGCCAGGTCGCGGGCGTCGGCGCAGGCGACCTGCACCTGCGGGAAATGCCGCTGCAGGTGCTGGTGCAACTCTTCGTTGAGTTCGAGCACCAGCAGGTCGGCCGGGGCGATGCCGTGGTCGAGCAGGGCCTGGGTGAAGACGCCCGTGCCGCCGCCCAGTTCGATCACGCGCCTGGCGCCGCGCGGCAGTTCGGACATCATCTGCCGCGCCAGCTGCGGGCTGGACGGCGAAATGGCCGCCATGCCCAGCGGGTTCTTCAGCCACTGGCGGAAGAAGGTCCAGGTTTGCGTGGTGGTGTGTCCGTTTCGACTCATGGCCCCAGCATAATGCCCCAGCCGGTGTTTCGGGCAGGTTAATCGCCCCGGCCCGATGGGCCGCCTTGCCGCCCGACCCTCGCCGTTCAGGCCCGGCGCAGTTCCCAGCAGCGGTGGATGCGCGGGTTGCGCTCGAAATCCGGGTCGATGGTGCGCGGGCTGATCTCGGTGCAGGTGGCGAACTCGGCGATCGCGGCTTCGTCGAGCTTGAAGCGGCGGAAGTTGTTCGAGAACAGCAGCAACCCGTCCGGGGCCAGCCGTGAACAGCAGGCGCGCAGCAGGCGCACGTGGTCGGCCTGGGTGTCGAAGTCCTGGGCGCGGGCCGAATTGGAGAACGTGGGCGGATCGCAGAAGATGAGGTCGTACTGGCCGCGGTCGGCCGCCAGCCACGACATCGCGTCGGCCTGCACGAGCTGGTGCGCGCGGCCCGAGGCGCCGTTGAGCGCCAGGTTCTTGCCGGCCCACTCCAGGTAGGTGCCGGAGAGGTCGACGCTGGTGGTGGACGCCGCGCCGCCCACGGCGGCATGCACGCTGGCAGCGCCGGTGTAGGCGAACAGGTTCAGCACGCGCTTGCCGCGGGCCTCTAGGCCGATCCGCAGGCGGATCGGCCGGTGGTCCAGGAACAGGCCCGTGTCGAGGTAGTCGAACAGGTTCACCAGCAGCCTGGCCTGGCCTTCGCGCACGGCCACCAGCTCGCCGCGCTTGTCCATCTGGCCATACTTGCTGCCGCCCTTGCCGCGGGCGCGGGTCTTGATGGATACCTGGCCGGGCGCCACCGCGAACACGTCGCGCACGGCGTCCAGCAGCTCGCCGAACCGGCGCCGGCTGTCGGCTTCGGGGATGGTCGCCGGCGCCTCGTATTCCTGCACGTGCACGAAGGTGCGGGCTTCGCCGCCATCCTCGACGTACACGTCCACCGCGGCCGAATACTCCGGCAGGTCGGCATCGTAGGCACGCCAGGCGGACACGCCCTCGCGCTCGCGCCACGACTTGAAGCGCTTGAGGTTCTTGCGCAGCCGGTTGGCCACCATCTGCGCGCCTTCGGACAGCGGCTTGGCCTCGCGCGGCTCGCGCGCGGGCGGCTGCACCGGGTCACAGACCACCAGCGCGCATTCGAGCGCGCCGTTGAAGAAGGCGTAGCGCTTGGCGATGCGCAGCCCCGAGGCGTGAGCCAGTTCGTCGGAGCCGCACAGCAGCACCGCGCGCCATTCCGGCACGGCGCGCTTGAGCGCGTCGCCCAGGTCGCGGTAAAGCGCGGCGTCGGCGGCCAGCCGCGCGTTGTAGGGCGGGTTGCAGACCACCAGGCCGCGCGCGGCGCCGGGCGCCTTCAGCGCCGGCACCGGCGCGCGGTCGAAGCGGATGATGTCGGCGATGCCGGCGCGGTCGGCGTTGGCCACGGCCGAATGCAGCGCGGCCGGGTCAACGTCGGCGCCGAAGAACACCGGCCTGAGCGCGGCGCGCCCGGCGTCGGCGCGCTGGCGCGCATCGGCTTCGATGCGGTTCCACAGGTCTTCGTCGAACGGCTTCCAGCGGGTGGGCAGCGTGCCCTTGAGCCGGTGCAGGCCGGGCGCCACGTCGGCGGCCATCAGCGCGCCTTCGATCAGCAGCGTGCCGCTGCCGCACATCGGGTCGAGCAGCGCGCCGCCATCGGCGTAAATCTTTTGCCAGCCGCCGCGCACCAGCATCGCCGCGGCGAGGTTTTCCTTCAGCGGCGCCTCGCCCTGCGACTGGCGCCAGCCGCGGCGGTGCAGCGAGCCGCCGCCGATGTCGATCGAGACGATGGCCCGGCCCTTGCGCACCACCAGGCTGATGCGCAGGTCGGGCGCCTCGGTGTCCACCGACGGGCGCATGCCGTTGGCCGCGCGCATGCGGTCGACGACCGCGTCCTTGGTGCGCTGGGCGGCGTAGAGCTCATGGGTGAGCGCCGGCCCGGACACGTGGGCGTCCACCGACAGCGTGCCTTCCGGCGCCAGGTGCTCGTTCCAGTCGATGGCGTGCACGCCCTGGTAGAGGTCGTTCTCGTTGGCGCAGTCGAACTCGGCCAGCGGCCACAGCACGCGGCTGGCCAGGCGCGAATGCATGACGGCGCGGTAGGCCGCCTCCGGTTCGCCATCGGCGTTGGCACCGGCCAGCGCCGCGGTGGCCTTGGCGGCGCCCAGCGCCACCAGTTCGTCGGCCAGCAGGTACTCCAGGCCCTTGGCGCAGGCAACGAAGAACTTCATGGCGCCAGCAGCTGCAGGAAGCGGCCAAACTCTTCGGCGCAGAACTCCACGTGCGCGGCGAGGCGATGGCTGTCGGGCACCAGCACCAGCGTGTCCTGCCGGCGCTGGGCCCAGCGCACCACGTCCAGCGCCGGGATCAGTTCGTCTTCCCAGCCATGGATGATGCGCGTGGGCACCATCGCGGCCTTGAGGTAGCGCGGTTCGGCGTCGAGCGCGATCGGCGGCGCCATCAGGAACAGGCCGTCCACGTGCAGTTCGCGCGAGACGTGGGCGGAAACGAAGGCGCCCATGCTCGAGCCGGCCAGCACCAGCGGCCGGCGCTCGCACAGGTGGGCGCGGGCGCCGAGGCGCAGGATGCGGCCGGGCACGTCGCCCAGCGGGCCGAGCACGTCGAGGTCGCGGTAGTCGGGGCGCTCGTGGGTCCAGCCCAGCCGACCGGCGACCCGCGCCAGCGCCGCGGCCTTGGTCGCGTCGGGGCCACTTTCCAGCCCGTGCGAGATGATGACGTGGCCGCTCATGCCGCGTCGTCCGCCAGCGCCACCAGTTCGTCACCCACCGCGATGACGCCATCGGTGATCACGCGCGCGCACAGGCCGCCGTGGCCGCGCATGGCGTTGTAGCCGCCCGGACCCAGCGCCGCCTCCATCCGCGAGCACGGGTCGCAGGGCTGCGTACCCTCGAACACCGCCTGGCCGATGCGGAAGCGCCGGCCCTTGAGCGCCACCAGCGGAATGCCGGACACCACGACGTTGCGGCGAAGCAAGGCCGGCGCCACTTCGCCGTGGCCACTGAGCGCGGCGATGGCCGGCAGGTGCTCGGCCTGGATCAGGGTGATGCCGCGCTTGCCGCTGCCGCTGCCATAGCGGTCGCCCACCAGCCCCTTGCCGGCCACGACCTGGGCCTGGCCGACGGCCACCATGGGGACGTCGCGGGCGGTGCGCAGGCCGATCCATTGGACCTGCCCGGCGCGCGGCAAGGTGGCCATCAGGGCGCCAAGCGCGGAGTCGGCGGGAAAGGGCATCTTCGGGGCTCCGGAATGGTCGCGATGTTAGCATGCGGCCATGATCGCCGACCTTCCGCCCGACCCCGCGATGCACGACTGGCCCCTGCCCTACGAGGCGCGCCTGGAGGCGCGGCCCACGGCCCGCATCGACCTGGTGGTGGTCCACTGCACCGAACTGCCCGACCTGGCGATGGCGCGCGAGTTCGGCGAACGCGAGATCCACGCCAGCGGCACCGGCAACAGTGGCCACTTCTACATCGACCGCGACGGCGGCATCCACGTCTTCGTCAAACCCGGGCGCGTCGCCCACCACACCCGCGGCTACAACGAGCGTTCCATCGGCATCGAACTGGTGAACACCGGCCGCTACCCCGACTGGCTCGACACCCGCCGGCAAGCGATGGACGAGCCCTACACCGACGCCCAGGTGGAGGCGCTGGTGGCCCTGCTGAACGCGCTGCGCCGGGACATCCCGACCCTGGAATTCATCGCCGGGCACGAGGACCTCGACCGGGACACGGTGCCCGCCAGCAACGACCCCGACCGGCAGGTGTCGCGCAAGCGCGATCCCGGCCCGCGCTTCCCCTGGTCGCGCGTGCTCGACGAAGCGCCGCTGGCCCGCATCCGTCCCTGAACCGGAGCGCCGGGGCCGGCCCGTGGCCCGGTCTATAATCCGGGGCTGAATCCCGGAGTTCCCATGACCGCATCCGTCGCCGCCGAACTGGTGGACCTGCTGACCCTCGAGCGCCTCGAGGAAAACCTGTTCCGCGGCCAAAGCCGCGACATCGGCACCAAGTACGTGTTCGGCGGCCAGGTGCTGGGCCAGGCGCTGTCGGCGGCCCAGCAGACCGTTGACCCCGCGCGCCACGTGCACTCCATCCACGCCTACTTCCTGCGCGCCGGCGACGTCGAGCATCCGATCGTCTACGACGTGGACCGCTCGCGCGACGGCAACAGTTTTTCGGTGCGGCGCGTCACCGCCATCCAGCACGGCAAGCCGATCTTCGTGTTCGCGTCCTCGTTCCAGGACGACGAGCCCGGCAACGAACACCAGCTCACCATGCCCGAAGTGCCGCGCCCCGAGGACATCGAGCCGGTGGCCGCGCCTTCGGCCGAGCAGTTGGCGCAGCTGCCGGCCAAGGCGCAGCGCTGGCTGTCGCGCATGGGGCCGTTCGAGATCCGGCCGGTGTACCCGCGCGACGAGATGAAGCCGCCCAAGCGCCCGCCGTTCCAGCAGGTGTGGTTCAAGCTCAACGGCCACGTCGGCGATTCGCCGGTGCTGCACCAGGCGCTGCTGGCCTATGCTTCGGACTTCCACCTGCTGGGCACCGCCACCTTTCCGCACGGCATCAGCTACTACCAGCCCAACGTGCAGATGGCCTCGCTCGACCACGCGATGTGGTTCCACCGCCCGTTCCGCGCCGACCAATGGCTGCTCTATTCGATCGACAGCCCCAGCGCCCAGGGCGCGCGCGGCCTGTCGCGCGGGCAGATCTTCACGCGCGAGGGCAAGCTGGTGGCGTCCACCGCGCAGGAAGGCCTGATCCGCGTCCTTCCCGAAGACAAGGGAGCCCACTGATGCGCCAGGTCTTCACTTCGGTGCGGTTGGAAAACGTCGAGCGCGTCGAGAAGATGCTCAACGACGCCGGCATCGCCACCAAGATCAACCAGGGCCGCAGCTGGAAGGGCGTGAGCCGGCGCGAGTTCAGCTACAGCAACAGGAACCACGACCCCAGCCAGCAGCCGTCGCTGTGGGTGATCAGCCCCGGGGATTTCAAGAAGGCGCGCGAAATCCTGCACGACGGCGGCCTGCTGGAAGCCACGCGCGACGCCTCTTATCTGCCCGAGCACCTGCAGTTTGGCCAGGACCGCAAGAGCGATCCGCTGGCCAAGGTATCGAAGCTGAGGATGGCGCTGCTGTTCATCGTGGCGTTGGTGGCGGCGGGGCTGGTCTTCCGGGCCGCGCTGGGCTGATCACGGGCGGCGTGCCGCCGGCGCCCCGGCGCCCCATCCGAGCCGTCGCAAAGGTGAATGGAAACACGGCGTGAAGATCCCCGGTCGGCGGGTTGAGGCGCACCCGGACGCGTGCCAGTATCCTGACATCCAACCTCAGGAGCACGCGTCCATGCGTCCCTCCCCGTTCCTGCACTTCACTCTTCTCGTGCTGGCCTGCGCCGGCACGGCCCCCGCCTTCGCCGCAAACGCCGCCGCCAAGCCGCCGGCGCCGGTCACGCTGCTCAAGCTGGAGGCGGGCGTGCAGCGCGACGGCCTGCTGCGCTTCCATCCGGCCGCGGTGGCCATGCGATCGCTGCAGGACGCCGCCGTCCCCGGCGGGCTGCTGGTGCTGCCCAATCCCGACGGCGGGCAGCTGAGTTACGACTACGTCTCGCATTCCGAACACGCCAGCGGCGACCTCACCTGGGTCGGTCGCGCCGAAGGCGCCGCGCTGGGCCAGGAAGCCGTGGTCACCATCGGCCCCGACGCCGTCTTCGGCCGGCTGCCGCGTCCCGACGGCAGCGTGCTGCAGATCGAAACCGTTGGCGGCCGCACGCGCGTGATGGTGGACGGCGGCGCCGCACGCGGCGAAGCCTCCGAAGTGCAGGTGGACGACGCCAGCAAGCCGCCGCTGGCGCTGCTGGAGGCGGCCGCCAAGTCGCGCAGCACCGCCGCGCTGGCCCCCGACACCACCCAGGCCGACCCGAACCTGCTGGACGTGATGCTGGCCTACAACGGCGAACTGGCCACGTATGTCGGCAGCGACGCCGCGGTGCGCACGCTGCTGCAGAACCGCATCGACGTCGGCAACACGGCGCTGGCCAACGGCAACGTGACCGGCCGCTTCCGCCTGGTGGCGACGCCGCGCGTGGACTACACCAACGCCGGCACCAACAGCGAGGCCCTCAACCAGATCACCTACTGGCGCCGCGACACCGCGCCGCCGGTGGCGCTGCAGCTGGCCACGCTGCGCCACCGCCACGGCGCCGACATCGTCGGCCTGGTGCGCCGCTTCATCAAGACCGAATCGGTCAGCTGCGGCAATGGCTGGATAGGCGGCTTCCAGGGCAGCAACATCTCGGGCTCGGTCGACTTCGGCTACTTCACCGCCAGCCACGGCACCAGCGATGGCTCGTTCTGTTCGGAACGCACCATCGGCCATGAAATTGGCCACAACCTGGGCCAGAACCACGACATCGTCACCAACGACAACGCACGCGACGGCGCCCACACCTATTCCCACGGCTACCGCGTGACGCCGGCGGGCAAGACCGGCTTCTACACGGTGATGGCCTACCGCGACGGCAGCCAGGTCCCGGCGCTGACCTTCTCCAACCCCAACGTGACGCGCGCGGACTGCGCCAACGAACCCTGCGGCCTGGTGGACGCCGACGTTGCCCGCAGCCTCAACATCACCCTGCCCGGCGCGGCCGCGTGGTTCCGCCCCGCCGACGAAGCGGTGCGTGACATCGCCAGCACGCGCGGCCACTTCGAGGTCACGCTGTCGGGCCTGCCGGCGCTGACCAATGCACGCTGGCGCGTCGAATACACCGGCAGCGGCCGCCTGTTCGCCACCGGCCCCACCCTCGCGCCCGCGGGCGCCACGCTGAAGGCCAAGGTCAGCTGGGACGCGCTGCCGGGCACGCCGACCACGCCGCTGGCCGCGCGCCTGGTGGTGGAGTCTTCGCCCGGCGTCATCGTCGCCACCCGCGACCTGCAGTTGTTCCGCCGCGACTGGCTGCCGGGCGCGCGCGCACTGGCCGACGGCGTCGCCACGACCGTGGCGGTGCCCGCGTGGAATCGGGTCGTCGAGGAGAGCCGGCTTTATTTCGCCGTGCCGCCGCACGCGCGCTCCGTGCGCGTCCAGGTATCGTCGGCGGTGGACGTGGACGTGTATGCCACCCTCATCGTCGACGCCTCGGCCGTCTATCCGCAGGTCGGCGCCGGCAACGCCCGCACCGCACCGAGCGCCTTCAACACCGGCGCCACGCTGACCAAGGAAATCGACGTGCCGACGCCCACCGATGGCACCCCGTCGCGCATCATGGTGACGCTGGCGCGGCCGTCGTCGAGCTCCCTCACGTACCAGCCGGCCACGGTCACCGCCCGCGTGCAGACCCAGGTCGCGGCGCCGGCCTTCCGCAGCGGCCAGTACTTCAACCCCGACCGCTCGGGCCATGGCGTGTTCGTTGATTTCGCCGGCAGCCAGTGGGTTGCCGTCTGGTACACCTACCTCGAGGACGGCACGCCCACCTGGTACTACTCCGAGGCACCGGCCCCGGCGGCCGGCGGCAGCGGCGCCTGGACCGCACCGCTGTTCCGCGTCGGCTGGAACGGCAGCGCCACGACGGCGACGGAAGTGGGCCAGATGCTGGTCACGCCCACCGCGGACGCGGCGATGGTGTTCTCGTACAACCTCGACGGCGACAGCGGCAGCGAGAAGATGGTTCGCCTGGGCGGCGGCAGCGGCTGCCCGACCTCGCAGGGTGCGCCGCTGGACGCCACTGGCCACTGGTTCTCGCCCAGCCAGAGCGGCTTTGGCTACAGCGCGCAGTACGAGCCCACCCAGGAAATCTACGCCGCCTACCTCTACGACGCCGCCGGCGTGGCGCGCTGGCTGATTGGCGCCAAACCGTGGAATGAAAGCGTCAACCAGGTGAACCTGGAACAGCTGCTGGGCAGCTGCCCGACCTGCGGCCTGGCGGCCACCACGTCCACTCTCACCGGCACGCTCACGCGCACGCTGGGCACCAACACCGACGGCAAGCGCGGCCTGACCCAGATCAACGTCACTGCGCCGCTGCTGGCGCCGATGTCGGGATCCTGGAGCCAGTCGCGCGCCACCGCCCTGCTCTCGGCCCGGAAGAATTGCCTCTGAGGTCGCCGCCGGCCGGTCGGGCGGCGGCACCGGCGTCACATCCCGCGCGCCCCGGCGTCTTTGTGGATACCCTCCCGCGGAGAACGCCATGAGCACGCAAGTCCTTGAATCCCTGATCGACGCCCACTATCCCGCCGCCGCCCGCGGCGACCAGGACGCGTACGGCCGGATCGTTGCCGGCTGCCAAAGTACGGTCACCAGCATCGCGCTGGCGATCGTGCGCGACGTGCACGCCAGCGAGGACATCGCCCAGGAAGCCTTCCTTTCGGCCTGGCAAAACCTGCGCAAGCTGCACAACCCCGCGAGCTTCCTGCCGTGGCTGCGCCAGATCACCCGCAACCTCGCCCACGACCACCTGCGCGGCCGCCTGCGTCAGCGCACATCGGCCGGCGACATCGAGGCGGTGCTGGCCGCCGTCGCCGATCCGCATGCTGGTCCGCTAGAACGTCTCGCGCACGCGCAGGAGGAGGCGGCGGCCGCCGACGTGATCGACCGGCTGCCGGAGGAGTCGCGCGAAGTGCTGCTGCTGTACTACCGCGAAGGCCAAAGCTCGCGCCAGGTCGCCAGCCTGCTGGGCCTGCAGGACGCCGCGGTGCGCAAGCGGCTGTCGCGCGCGCGCCAACTGGTGCGCGACGAACTGCTGCAGCGATTGGGCGAATTCGCCAAGGCCACGGCGCCCGGCGCCGGCTTCACGGCCGCCGTGGCCACACTGCTGATGACCAGCGCCCCGCCGGCGGCCGCGGCGGCCACGCTGGGCATGGGCGCGCTGGGCGCAGCGAACGGCGCGGCCAAGCTGGGCATCGGCGCACTGGGTGGCGCGGCAGCCGGCGTGGCGGGTGGCCTGCTGGGCGTCTGGTTTGGCATCCGCAAGCTGCTGGCGCAGCCGTTCGACGACCGCGAGCGGCGCGGCGTGATCGCCTACGGCCTGGTCACCAGCGCGCTCACCGTCGCCTTCAGCGTCGGCATCACGCTGTTGGCCCAAGTGCCCGGCTGGATCCCGCATCTGGCGGCCTCGATGGGGTTCGCGCTGGGCATCGTGTTCGCCAGCATTGGGTGGCTGCCGCGCATCATCGCCCGGCGCAGCGCGCATGAACTGAGCGTGGACCCGGTGGGTGCGGCCAAGCGCCAGCGCCGCGGACGGGTGTTGGGCTGGATCGGCGCCGGCGCCGGCCTGGGCCTCGCCACCGCTGGCGTCCTACTCGGCCTGTGGTACAGCGGACGCATGGGATGAAGATCGCAATCGCCCGCGCACTGTCCATCGCCGGCCACCCGCTGTTGCTGCTGCCGGTGACGGCACTGGTGGTCGCGTTCGCCAGCGGTGGCCAACCTCGACAGCTTTGGATCACGGCCGGCGCGCTGGCGATGTTGGCCGTGGCCATCCAAGGCTGGTCGTGGTGGCAGGTTGGACGCGGGCGCTGGCAGCACGTGGACGCCAGCCAGCGGCACGAGCGCAAAGGGCTCAACCGGTTCCTGCTGGTGTTGCTCGCGGGTGCGGCCGCTTGCTTCGCGCTGGTGTCGCCACAGCCGCCCTTGGCGCTGGGATTGGCCTGCGCCGCCACGATGGTCGCGGCGGGCATGCTTCTGGCGCCGTGGCAAAAGCTGTCCCTGCACGCGTCGTTCGCGGTGTTCTCGGCGGCACTGCTGTGGGCGCTGGGCTGGGCGCCGTTGGCCCTCGGGCTGGCCTTCGCCACGACGGTGGCCTGGTCGCGCTGGGTGCTGGGCCGGCACCGCCGGCGCGAGCTGCTGGCCGGCGCAATTGCCGGCGCATCGGTGGGCCTGGGGTTCTGGTGGCTGCTGCCGCGGGTGGCGTGAAACCCGCGCCGCCACCGGCTACATGGTGTGCGTGGGCTTGTCGGCTTCCAGCGTGCCGGCGAGCAGCGTCTCGATCTTGCCCTTGACCTGTTCGGCCTCGGCCGTCTCGGCGAACTGCACGCCAATGCCTGCGGCGCGGTTGCCCTGTGCGCCGGCCGGAGTGATCCAGACGACCTTGCCGGCGACCGGCAGGCGGTCCTTTTCTTCCATCAGCGACAGCAGGATGAACACCTCGTCGCCCAGCGCGTAGCGCTTGGCGGTCGGCACGAAGATGCCGCCGCCCTTGATGAACGGCATGTAGGCGTTGTAAAGCGCCGCCTTGTCCTTGATCGCCAGTGACAGGATGCCCTGCCTTGCGCCTGCGCCACCCATCATCGCCTTGCTCCCTGCATCGCGGTTGCCTTGGACATGCTACGCCATTCGAGCAGCAGACCGGCCAAGGCCAGGTCGTGCCGCAGGGCCGGGATCGACAGCTGTTCGCGGGTCCGGTTGATGCCGTCGAACCACGCCGAGAGCATCTGGAAATCGCCCGGCACGGTCAAGCCCGCGGCCGGTCCGGCGCCCAGGCGCTGCGCCGCGGCGTCCAGGGCGAGCTCCGCGGCGAAACGCAGGCGCAGCGCCGCGTGGTCGTCGCTGAGCCAGCGCTGCGCCAGTTCGATCGGCGACTGGCGTCCGTCGGACAAGGCGTTGAGTTCGGACAGCACCTGCCGGCGCAGTTCCAGGCCGCCGGTGGCCAGCCAGTCCGACGCCAGGCCGGGATGGCCGCGCGCAGCGTGCAGGGCCGGGGCCAGCGCGGCTTCGCCGTGCCCCTGGCCGCGCAGCCATGCCATCGCCTCGAGCTTGCCCGGCGGACGGAAGTCGAGCCGCTGGCAGCGGCTGCGGATGGTCGCCGGCAGCCGGCCGGGGCGATCGGTGACCAGCACCAGGTAGCGGTCGCGCGACGGTTCCTCGAGCGTCTTGAGCAGCGCGTTGGCGGCATTGGCGTTCATGGCGTTGGCGGGCGTGATCATCGCCACCTGCGCCCCGCCCCGCTGTGGCGTCAGCGAGAACCAATGGCCCAGCTCGCGCATCTGGTCGACGATGATTTCGCTGCGCAGCTTGTCGCCCTTGTCGTTGGGGATGAAGCTGGTGAACCTGAAGTCCGGATGCGTGCCGGCGGTGAACAGCTGGCAGGCGCGGCAGTGGCCGCAGGCCAGGCCGTCGGCGCCGGGCGCCGGGCACAGCAGGCGCTGCGCCAGGCGCATCGCCACCTCGCCCTTGCCCATCTTCGCCGCGCCCGAGAACAGCAGCGCATGCCCCAGCCGGCCCTCGGCCAGCGCGGCCAGGGCGCCGTCGAGCACGCGCTGCTGCCAGGGTGCGAGATCGCTCACGCGTTCGCCTCCAGCCAGGCCGTGAGTGCGTCGAGCACGGCGCGGCGCACCTGTTCCACCGGCCGGCCGGCGTCGATGACGCGGAAGCGAGCGGGTTCGGCCGCCGCACGCGCGAGGTAGGTCGCGCGCACGCGCTCGAAGAAATCGCCGCGCTCGCGCTCGATGCGGTCGGGCTCGCCGCCGCGCGAGCGCGCCCGCGCCATGCCCTCGGACACGCCCACGTCGAGCAGGAAGGTGAGGTCGGGCTTGATGCCCGCCGCCCAGCGCTCGAGTTCGGCGATGTGGCCCCGGTCCAGGCCGCGGCCGCCGCCCTGGTAGGCGAAGCTGGCGTCGGTGAATCGATCGGCCACCACCGCCGCGCCGCGCGCCAACGCCGGCAGCACGATCTGGCGCACCAGCTGCGCGCGCGACGCGAACATCAGCAGCAGTTCGGTCTCGGGCAGCAGGTGGTTGCCCGGATCGAGCAGCAGGCGGCGGATGGCTTCGCCCTCGGGCGTGCCGCCGGGTTCGCGGGTGGACACCACCTCGCGGCCACTGGCGGCCAGCGCCTGGCCCAGCGCGGCCATCACGGTGGACTTGCCGGCGCCCTCGCCGCCTTCGATGCTGATGAACAGCCCGCGCCGGCTCATCGGCAGCGCTTGAGCTGGTGGCAGGATACCGCGCGGTTGTGCTCGGCCAGCGTGGCCGAGAACACGTGGCTACCGTCGCCGCGCGCGACGAAGTAAAGCGTGTCGCCTTCGGCCGGGTTGGCGGCCGCGAACAGCGCGGCGCGGCCCGGCATGGCGATCGGCGTGGGCGGCAGGCCGGCGCGCGTGTAGGTGTTGTAGGGCGTGTCGGTGGTGAGGTCGCTGCGGCGGATGTTGCCGTCGTAGGCGCTGCCCATGCCGTAGATCACCGTGGGGTCGGTCTGCAGGCGCATGCCCAGCTTGAGCCGCCTCGCGAACACGCCGGCGATCTCGGGGCGCTCGGCCGCCTTGCCGGTTTCCTTCTCGATGATCGAGGCCAGGACCAGCAACTCCGCGGGCGTCTGGATCGGGATGCCCGCGGCGCGTGACTCCCAGGCGTCGGCCACCGCCTTGTCCATCGCCAGCGCCGCGCGGTGCAGCAGGTCCAGGTCGGTCATGCCGCGGGTGTAGTGGTAGGTCTCGGGCAGGAAGCGGCCCTCCGGGTGCTGGCCCGGGCGTTCCAGCGCGGCCATCAGTGCGCGGTCATCGAGCCCGGCGGCCTGCTGCACCAGCACCTCGTCCCTGGCCAGCGCCGCGCGCAGCTCGCGCAGGCTCCAGCCCTCGACGACGGTGAAGCGGTGCTGGATCACCTGGCCGCTCTCGAGCTTGGCCAGCAGTTCGCGCGGGGTGATGCCGTGGCGGATGGCGTAGTCGCCCACCTGCAGCCGCGACACCACCTGCATCTCCTGCGCCAGCAGCTTCCACTCCAGGTCGTGGCCTTCGCGGATGCCGGCGGCGCGAAGCTTGTCCAGGATGTCCTGGAAGCCGTCGCCGCGTTCAACCGCGACGATGCGTTCGGTGCCGGCCAGCGCGATCGGCGTGTCGGCGAAGCCGTGGTAGCGCTGCCAGGCCCAGCCGCCGAACGCGACCACGACCAGCAGCGTCAGCGCGACCAGCGCCTTGAGCACGCGATGCGAGGATGTCTTCGCCAAAACCTAGCTCCCTGGATCGAACGCCGGTTCGGACCGGCCCAGTTGCCGCTGGAGTTCCGCCAGCGCCGCATTCGCAGCCCAGCTTCGATCACCGAGCCGCCCGACGGGCAGGATACCCCGCACCGCATTGCACAGGAAAAGCGCGTCGGCCGATTCGACCTGAGCCGGCGACAGTTCAGCTTCGGCGGCCGCCGGCGCATGGCCCAGCACCCATGCCCGCGCCACCCCGGCCACGCCGCGCCGGCGCACCGGCGGCGTGAGCCAACGGCCGTCGACCAGGGCGAATACGTTGGCGGCCGTGGCGCAGCCGACCTGCCCGTCCGTGTCCAGCATCAGCCCCTCGTGGATATCCGGATCGCGCCATTCCGCGCGGGCCAGCACCTGTTCGAGGCGATTGAGGTGCTTGATGCCCGCCAGCGCGGGCTGGATCGCCATGCGCGTGTCGCACCAGCGCAGCGTGATCGGCGCGGCGGCGGGCGCGGGCGCCGCATGCAGCGACAGCGCGAGCGTGGGCTCGACCTTTTCGGGCGCCGCATAGCCGCGACCACCCACGCCGCGGGTGAGCACCAGCTTGAGCACGGCGCGCGCGGGTGCCTGCGCGACGAAAACAGCCAGCTGGGTGGTGAGCCAGGCGACATCGGGCATCGGGATGCGCAGGCGGGCCGCGCCCTCGGAGAGTCGCGCCAGGTGCGCCGGCCACCAGACCACCAGGCCCTCGTGCACCAGCGCGGTCTCGAACAGGCCGTCACCGTAGGCCAGGCCGCGGTCGCCCGCGTCCAGCGCAGGGATGCGCTGCGTGCCACGGAACAGCAGCGACGCCAGCGCGCTCACCCGGCCACTCCCAGCGCGCGCAGCAGGCCGCGCGCCTTGTCGCGGGTTTCGTCGAGCTCGCGCGCGGCATCCGAGTCCACCACGATGCCGGCGCCGGTGCGGAACTGCAGCTCGCGGCCCGCCAGCCAGGCGCTGCGGATCAGGATGTTCAGGTCGAGGTCGCCGTCGCGGCCCAGGTAACCCAGCGCACCGGTGTAGGCGCCGCGGCCGACGCCCTCGAGCTCGGCGATGATCTGCATGCAGCGCACCTTGGGCGCACCGGTGATGGTGCCGCCCGGGAACACCGCGCGGATGACCGCGCCGGGCGTCGTGCCGGGCCGCAGTTGGCCGCCGACGTTGCTGACGATGTGGTGCACGTGGGCGTAGCTTTCGACCGTCATCAGTTCGTCCACGTGCACGCTGCCGGGCACGCACACGCGGCCCAGGTCGTTGCGCTCGAGGTCGATCAGCATCACGTGCTCGGCGCGCTCCTTCGGGTTGCCCACCAGGTCGCGGATGCGCGCGGCCTCGTCGTCGCCCGGGAAGCGCGGCCGCGTGCCGGCGATCGGCCGCGTCTCGACGCGCGTGCCGCGCACCGACACCAGCCGCTCGGGCGATGAACTCAACAGCGCCGCGTCGGCCAGCCGCAGCAGGCCGGCGAACGGCGCCGGATTGGCGCGGCGCAGCTGCGAGTAGACCGCCGCCGGGTCGGGCGCGCGGTCGAACTCGGCGCGCCACGCGCGCGACAGGTTCACCTGGAACACATCGCCGGCGCCCAGGTAGTCGTGGATGCGCGCGACGCCGTCGAGGAAAGCCTGCGGATCGTCCTCGGCCAGCACGGGCGGCGCGAAGGCCGGCCAGTCGCCCGACGCCGGGACGGGCGCGATGGCGTCCAGCAGCGAGGCCGCGCCTGCCTCGGCCACCGCCACGCAGCGGCCGCTGTCGCGGTCGCGCAGCACGGCGGCCGGGCAGCGCAGCGCCAGCGCCACGGGCAGCGGGCCCGGTGCGGGCGGCAAGGCCAGGCTGGGTTCGACCTGGGCGGCCAGTTCGTAGGCCAGGAACAGCGCCCAGCCGCCGCGGAACGGCAGCCCGGGCTCGGCGAGCGGGGTCTTGAGCGAACGCCAGTCGGCGTCCAGCGCATCGAGGAAATCGCCCGCCACGGCACGACCATCCAGGCGCCGGGTGTGGCCGTCGGGGTCCAGCCGCAGCCCGTCGCCGTCGGCCACCAGCAGCAGGTCCCAGCGCGAAAGCGCATTGCCGCCCGCCACGCTTTCCAGCAGCAGCGGGTAGCGCGCGGGGTCGGACGACTGCAGTCGCAGCAGGTCGGTGCCGTCGGCCAGCGCGCGGGTCAGCATGGCGGCGGGACCGGAAGGGTAATCAGATTTTCCGGAACACCAGCGTGCCGTTGGTGCCGCCGAAGCCAAAGCCATTCGACACCGCCACGTCCACCTTGGCCTGGCGCGCCACGTTGGGCACGTAGTCCAGGTCGCAACCTTCGCCGGGTTCGTCGAGGTTGATGGTGGGCGGTATCACGCCGGTGTGCAGCGCCATCACGGTGAAGATGGCCTCGACGCCGCCGGCGGCGCCCAGCAGGTGGCCGGTCATGGACTTGGTGGAGCTGACCATCGTCTCGTAGGCGTGGTCGCCGAAGGCGCGCTTCACCGCCAGGGTTTCCGCCAGGTCGCCCAGGGGCGTGGAAGTGCCGTGGGCGTTGAGGTAGCCGACCTGGTCGGGGTTCACGCCGGCGTCCTTGAGCGCCATGCGCATGCAGCGCGCCGGGCCTTCGCCGTTTTCGCTCGGTGCGGTCATGTGGTACGCGTCGGAGCTGGCGCCGAAGCCGGCGAGTTCGCAGTAGATGCGGGCGCCGCGCGCCTTGGCGTGCTCGTACTCTTCCAGGATCAGGATGCCGGCGCCGTCGCCGAGCACGAAGCCGTCGCGGTCCTTGTCCCAGGGGCGCGAGGCGCGCAGCGGCTCGTCGTTGCGGGTCGACATGGCTTTCATCGAACAGAAGCCGCCGACCGAGGTGGGCGTGGCGCCGTGCTCGGCGCCGCCCGCCACCATGATGTCGGCGTCGCCGTACTGGATCATGCGCATGGCCATGCCGATGGAGTGGTTGGACGTGGCGCAGGCCGAGACGGCCGAGAAGTTCGGGCCCTTGATGCCCTTGATGATCGTCAGCTGGCCCGGCAGCATGTTGATGATGGTGCTGGGCACGTAGAACGGCGACACCTTGCGCGGGCCGCCCTCGTGCAGGGCGATGGCCGTGTCTTCGATGCCGCGCACGCCGCCGATGCCGGCGCCGATGATGGCGCCGATGCGCTCGGCGTTGGCTTCGGTCACTTCCAGCCCGGCGTCGTCCATCGCCTGGAAACTGGCGGCCAGGCCGTAGTGGATGAAGGTGTCCATCTTCTTGACGTCTTTCGGCGGCAGGAAGGACTTGGCGTCGAAGTCGCGAACTTCACCGGCGATGCGGGTGGCGTAGGCGGAGGCGTCGAAATGGGTGATCGGGCCGATGCCGCAGCGGCCGGCCTGGATGCTGTCCCAGGCCGCGGCCAGGGTGTTGCCGATGGGCGAGACGATGCCCATTCCGGTGACGACGACGCGACGATGGCTCATGGCGGACTCCGGGTTCCAGGTCGTGGTGCTTGGTGCGTGTTGCGGGCGACGTGCGGCCTTGCTGCATGCGCCGGCGTATCTGGCGGACGCCTGAAACGCGCAGGGCCGCGCAAGCGCGGCCCTGGCGTGACCACGTCGGGCGATCAGGCCTTGACGTGGGCCTTGATGTAATCGATGGCCTGCTGCACCGAGGTGATCTTCTCAGCCTCTTCGTCCGGGATCTCGCACTCGAACTCTTCCTCGAGGGCCATCACCAGCTCGACGGTGTCCAGCGAGTCGGCGCCGAGGTCGTCCACGAACGAGGCGTTCACGGTGACTTCGTCTTCCTTCACGCCCAACTGCTCGATGACGATTTTCTTGACGCGTTCTTCGATGGTGCTCATGGATCGTCTCCTCCCGGAGCTTTTTGTTTTCGGGCGCATTGTAATCAAATGACAGCCGCGGCGGGCGCCGGTCGCGCCGCGGCCTGGATGGGGTGGCGGGATTCTAGCGCAAATCCAGCCAATGCAAGGGCTTAGGGCATGTACATGCCGCCGTTGACGTGCAGGGTCTCGCCGGTGATGTAGGCCGCCGCCGGGCCGGCCAGGAAGGCCACGGCGCGGGCGATGTCGGCCGGCTCGCCCAGCCGCCCCAGCGCGATCTGGCCCACCAGGGCCTCGCGCGAGGCCTCGGGCAGGTCCTTGGTCATGTCGGTCTGGATGAAGCCGGGCGCGACCACGTTGACGGTGACGCCGCGGCTGCCGATTTCCTTGGCCAGCGACTTGCTGAAGGCGATGATGCCGGCCTTGGCCGCCGCGTAGTTGGCCTGGCCGGCGTTGCCGGTGACGCCAATGACGGATGCGATGTTGATGATGCGGCCCTTGCGCGCCTTCATCATGCCGCGCATCACCGCCTTGGACGTGCGGAACACCGAGCTGAGGTTGGTGTCGAGGATGGCCTGCCAGTCCTCTTCCTTCATGCGCATCAGCAGGTTGTCGCGGGTGATGCCGGCGTTGTTGACCAGGATCGAGACCGGGCCGAATTCCTTGCCGATCTCGTCCACGAGCGCGTCGACCGAAGCGCTGTCGGTAACGTTGAGCAGGCGCCCTGCCCCGCCGCTGGCGGCCAGGCGCACGTGGATGGCTTCGGCGCCGGCCTGCGTGGTGGCGGTGCCGATGACGCGCGCGCCCAGCGAGGCCAGTTCGTCGGCGATGGCGGCGCCGATGCCGCGGCTGGCGCCGGTGACCAGCGCGATTTCACCTTTCAACACTTCGCTCATGGCGGGTCCTGTCTAAGTGCGTTTGGCCACGGATTAACGCGGATGGACGCGGATAAAAAAGCGGATGCGGATCAAGCGAAAGCAGGCCAGGGACTTGATGACTTTCAACCAGAATCCGCTTCTGATCCGCGTTCATCCGCGTAGATCCGTGGCAAAAAAAAACTATTTCCAGGCCTCCAGTGCAGCCTCGAATTCCGAAGCGGTGCCCAGGGCGCGCGCCTCGACCGACTTGTCGATGCGCTTGGCCAGGCCCGACAGCACCTTGCCCGGGCCGCATTCGCCGATGACGTTGGCGCCGCGCGCCACCAGCGTCTGCATGCACTGCGTCCACAGCACCGGCAGGTAGAGCTGGCGCACCAGCGCGGCGCGCACGTCGGCCACGCTGGAGTGGATGCGTGCGTCGACGTTCTGCACCACCGGGATCGAAGCGTCCTGCCAGCGCATGCCGGCCATCACTTCGCCGAGGCGATCGGCGGCTTCGCGCATCAGCGGCGTATGCGAAGGCACCGAAACGGCAAGCTTCACGGCCTTGCGCACGCCGCGCGCGGCGAGTTCGGCCAGCGCACGATCAACGGCGGCGGCGTCGCCGCCGATGACGATCTGGCCGGGCGAGTTGTAGTTCGCCGGCACCACCACGCCATCTCCGGAGGCGGCGGCGCAGACTTCCTCCACCATCGCGTCCTCGGCGCCCAGCACCGCCGCCATCGCGCCGGTGCCGGCCGGCACGGCGAGCTGCATCAGGCGGCCGCGTTCGCGCACCAGGCGCGCGCCGTCGGCCAGCGTGATCGACCCGGCGGCGACCAGCGCGGCGTACTCGCCCAGGCTGTGGCCGGCCAGCACCGCGGGGCAGGCGCCGCCCTGCGACAGCCACGTGCGCCACACGGCGACGCCGGCCGCCAGCAGCGCCGGCTGGGTGAACTCGGTCTGGTTGAGCTGTTCCTCGGGCCCGTGCTGGGACAGCGCCCAGAGGTCGACGCCGGCGCCTTCGGACGCCTCATCGAAGGTCTCGCGCACCCGCGGCTGCGCTGCGGCGAGATCGGCCAGCATGCCCAGCGACTGGGAGCCCTGGCCGGGGAAAACGAAGGCAAGCATCTGGCTCATCGGGGTTCCGCGGGTTTGGGTCCGGGAATGATAAGCGAGGCACCGGCCAAGTCGTCTGTACCGGCGCGTAGGGTGGACGGCATCGCGGCGCCGGAGCGCCGCGCCGGCTCAGTAGCGGATGAGCGCCGAGCCCCAGGTGAAGCCGCCGCCGAAGGCTTCCAGCAGCAGCAGCTGGCCACGCTGCACCTTGCCCGAGCGCACGGCCTCGTCCAGCGCCAGCGGCACCGAACCGGCCGACGTGTTGCCGTGCTTGTGCACGGTCACGATCACCTGGTCCATCGACAGCTCAAGCCGCCTGGCGGTGGCTTCGATGATGCGCAGATTGGCCTGGTGCGGGATCAGCCAGTCGAGGTCGGCCTTGGTGAGCCCGTTGGCGTGCAGCGCCTCGTCAACCACCGAATCGAGCGCCTTGACCGCGTGCTTGAAGACTTCGTTGCCGCTCATCAGCACGCGCACGCCGGCGTTCTTCTCCTCGGGCTTGAAGCCCACGGAAACACCGACCGGGTTGTACAGCAGCTCCTTCTTGCCGCCGTCGGCGTGCAGGTGCGTGGACAGGATGCCGGCTTCGTCGGAAGCCTTGAGCACCACCGCGCCGGCGCCGTCGCCGAACAGCACGCAGGTGTTGCGGTCGGACCAGTCGAGCATGCGGGTCAGCGTTTCGGCGCCCACCACCAGCACGGTTTTCGCGTTGCCCGCGCGGATGAACTGGTCGGCCACGCTCAGGGCAAAGATGAAGCCCGAGCAGGCGGCGTTGACGTCGAACGCGGCGCAGCCGTTGGCACCGATGCGGTGCTGCAGCAGGCAGGCGGTGGACGGGAAGATGAGGTCGGGCGTGGTGGTGCCGACGATGATCAGGTCGAGCTCGGCGGCGGTGACGCCGGCAGCTTCCATCGCTGCAATGGCGGCGCGCTCGGCCAGGTCGCAGGTGGTCTCGCCCTCGACCACGACGTGGCGCTGGCGGATGCCGGTGCGGCTGGCGATCCATTCGTCGGTGGTGTCAACGAATTGTTCGAGATCCTTGTTGGTGAGGATCTTTTCCGGCAGGCCACTGCCGGTGCCGGCGATACGCGAGAAAACAGCCATCCTCATCCCCTTGCCTGGCACCTGCCGCAGGCCGCGGCGGCGGGTGCCGGCGGGAGGCGACAGTCGGAAACGCGCGCGGCGGGACCAGGCCCGCCGCGTTGGACATCATGACGCGAACGCCCGGGGGCGAACCGCAGGAGCCAGGCCTGCCCGGGGGGCAGGCGGTGGACTCAGTCTTCGGACACCGCCGAGGACTTCACGTCGATGACCTTCTTGCCACGGTAGTAGCCGTCCTTGGTCACGTGGTGGCGGATGTGCGTCTCGCCCGAGGTCGGGTCGGTGGACAGCTGCTTCGCGGTGAGGGCGTCGTGCGAGCGGCGCTGGCCGCGGCGGGACGGGGTGACGCGGGATTTCTGGACGGCCATGGTCTATCTCCAACTACTTCTTGTGTGCCTTCAACGCGGCGAGCGCGGCGAAAGGGTTCGGTTTTTCTTCTACCTCGACGTCGGCGGGCCATTCGGCCGTGACCTCCGTCGAGCGCGGATCTATGGGTACCACCGGGATGGCGAGGATCAGTTCGTCCTCGACCAGCTCGGCCGGGTGCAGCACGCCGTCGCCGTCGAGCAGGACCGGCTCCATGCCTTCCGGCAGCGCCGCTTCCTGCGCTTCGTCGGTGATCAGGCCGAGGCGCTGGAACAGCGAAACCGGATGCAGGAAACGTTCCAGCGTCCTTTGGCACAGCAGCGGCAACGCAGCCTCGATGCGGATCTCGACGTACGGCAGGTCCAGCACGCCGTCACGCCCGAATTCCATCTCGAATCGGCAGTCACCTTCGGCGTCAACGAGGGCATCGGCCAGGCGGGTCATCCCCGACAAAGGCAACACACCCTCGAACCGCCGCTTGGCCGCAACCATGCGCCAGGCATCGAGCACAGGAGGCAAGGAGGCGGACATAAGCGCGAAATAATAGGCGGCAGGCGCCCCCGTGTCAAACCTAACTCGTTGCGGCCGCAAGGGTTTGCCGCCCTCGCCGGCGCTGGTGCAGACTGCCCGCTGCCCTCGCGGACCCAAGATCCATGCCCACGTTCATTGTACTGGCCGGCGCTGCCGCCCTGCTGCTGGCCCTGCCCCTGCTCTGGTGGCTGGTCCGGAGCCGACGCCGGGACCGCAGCCTGGTGCGCCTGCTGGACCTGGCCGACGAGGTCCAGGGGCTGCTCGACCGCAGCCAGGAGCGCATGCAGGCCATGCAGGCGGTCGTCGGCCGGGTGCCGTCGGACATCGCCGCCGTGGCCCACGCCTCGCTGGACAGCACCCAGTCCATCCGCGAAGCCAAGCGCGACGTGCTGCAGCACCGGCTGTGGATCCAGAAGCATGGCAGCAGCGCCAGCCAGTCCGAACTGGACACTGCCTGCGCCGCCCTGGACCGGGCCCGCGGCAAGCTTTCGAGCCAGCTCGGGGAGCTCGAGCGGGCCGGCGCCGAACTGGCCAGCGCCACCGAGGCCAGCGCCGAGGCCGCCCGCCGTGAACCGCCTGCGCTGCGCCGCGACCCCGGTACGCCATGACGGCGCTGGTGTTGGCGTCCACCTCGCGCTACCGGCGCGAGCTGCTGGCCCGGCTGGGCCTGCCCTTCGAAGTGGACCGGCCGGACGTGGACGAAACCCCGCTGCCCGGCGAACCCCCCGCCGGCACGGCTGTGCGCCTGGCGCTGGCCAAGGCCCGGGCGGTGGCGGAGCGCCACCCCGGCGCCTGGGTGATCGGGTCGGACCAGGTCGCCGACCTCGACGGCCGGGCGCTGGGCAAGGCCGGCGCCCGCGACCCGGCCCTGGCCCAGCTGGAGGCCTGTTCCGGCCAGCGCGTCGTATTCCAGACGGCGTTTTGCCTGCTGCGCGCCGGCGAGGCGGCGCGAACCGCCCTGGACCGGACCGAAGTGGTGTTCCGGACGCTCGGGCGCGGCGAGATCCTGCGCTACCTGGACGCCGAGCAGCCGTATGACTGCGCCGGCAGCTTCAAGTGCGAGGGTCTCGGCATCACCCTGTTCGAGGCCATCCACAGCCAGGACCCGACCGCACTGGTGGGGTTACCGCTGATCGCGCTGTCGCGCGCGCTGCGCGACGCGGGCTACCGGTTGCCCTGAGCTTCGATCCGGAGCCGCTGCTCCGGCCACGCCTCGACGCTGCCGTCGCGACCGTGCACCACCAGGCCCAACCAGGCATCGCCGCCGCGGCGGTCCGAGACATCGATGCGGGCCCGGAAGCCCACGGCGTCGTCACCATCAGCGACGCCCCAGTACGCAATCACGTCCGGCCGCGACTGGCCGTACACGGCAGCGCCGACCACGCGACCGTCCAGCGTGAGCTGCACTCGATCCACGCCGACGCCCTCCTTCAGCGCCCAGCCGGTCACTTCGACGTGTCCTGCCGCAGCGGCATCCACGGCCGGCGCGTCCAGCCACGCCAGTGCGGGCGTCGAACAGGACGTTGACGCCGACGGCAGCCGGAACAGCAGGAACCGCTTGCGGCCATGGTCGACGTTGACCACGCGCGGCGGCGGCAGTCCGCCCGTGCGCTGGCAAAGGTCGCGGTAGCCGTCGAGGCGAAGCTTCAGGGGCCGCGACGTGTCCTCCACCACCAGCAGCACCGGTGAGCCGCCCCACGCCGTGCGACCGGGCGACAGCAGGCCCCAGTCGGCCAGCTGCACCGCACGTCCGTGCTTGTCGTTGAGGGGGTGCGGCAAAACGGCGACGTCGCCGCGATCGAGCGCGAAGGCCAGCTGCGCGCCCAGCATGAAATTGTCGGCCACCAGCCGCGTTCCGGCCGGCATCGCCGCCAGCTCGCGGCGGACCTGCGCGGCAGCAATGTCCCAGCCCGAAAAGTTGTCGGCGTAGAGCGGTCCCGCGGCCAGCGCCAGCCGCCCCGCGGGCTGCGCCACCATCGCCAGGTAGCCGAGCACCAGCCCCAGCCCGGCGGCAGAGATGCCGTACACCGCCGCGCGCGCCCAGCGCGGCCATGCCACCAGCACCACCGGCGCTGCGCAAGCCAGGGCCAGCCACCCCGGCAGCGGCCAATGGAAACTGACGCGCTGGCTGTCCGCGACGAAGGCCATCGCGAAATAGCCGAGCACCGACACCGAGCCCAGGCCCAGCAGCATCGGCCAGTGCGCGCCGTGCGCCGCCTCGTCGCGCCGCCACGCCTGCCGCAGCGTCGCCAGCAGCAGCACGAACAGCGCCGGGGTCACCACCAGCACCTGCACCAGCGGCCACCAGGCGCCTTCGCGCTGGAACTGCCACGGATGGCGATCCACGAACTGGAAGGCGATGCCCGCGCCGTGGTGCCCGAGGTTCCAGGCCAGCAGCGGCAGCCACGCGGCGGCGCCGACGCCCAGGGCCAACCAGAGCCCCGGCTCGCGCAGCAGCGCCCGGCCGCGCGCGGCGCACAGCAGGCCGGCGGCCCCCGCCAGCACCACCAGCGCGAAGCGATAGTGCGAGAACGCACCCAGCGCCAGCGCCAGCGCCAGCTGCAGGGCAGCGGCGGCGCTGAACCGCTGCAGCATCGCCGCGAACGCATCCAGGCACAGCAAAGCCGCCAGCAGCATCGGCGCATCGGGCAGTGCCAGCAGCCCGGCCATGCCCGACAGCGGCATCAGCAGGGCCAGCAGCCCAGCCTGCCAGCCGGCCTCCGCGCCACCCCAGCGCCGCGCGATGCGAACCACCAGCCACGGCACCGCGGCGCCGATCAGCAGGAAAGGCGCCCGAATCGCCAGCACCTGCTGACCACCGAACTCGGTGCCCAGGCGGATCAGCCAAGCGGTCAATCCGGGCAGGTCCGAATAGGCCCAGTCGAGGCGGCGGCTCTCGAGCGCATAGAAAGCCTCGTCGCCAAACAGCGGCACAGCCCCCGCCAGCCACAGCTTGGCCAGCAGCAGCGCGGCCCAGGCCGCGATGAACTTCACGCGCAAAGAACTTGGGTCCATGCCAGCATCCGCGGAGTATCCTTTCCTTCGACCATTGCCCGGACGCACGCCATGCACGCGCAGGCCATCACCGCCGACATCCTAACCGACCGCACGCGACAGGCATTGGAAGACGCCGTGGGTCAGGTCAACCGCCTGGTGCTTGGAAAGCCGCGCGAAGTGCGGCTGGCGTTCACCACGCTGCTGGCCGGCGGCCACCTGCTGATCGAAGACCTGCCGGGCCTGGGCAAGACCACGCTGGCGCGCGCGATGGCCGCCAGCCTGGGGATGGATTTCCAGCGCATGCAGTTCACGTCCGACCTGCTGCCGTCCGACATCATCGGCGTCTCGATCTACGACCAGACCGCGCGCGAGTTCCGCTTCCATGCCGGCCCGGTGTTCACCCAGCTGCTGCTTGCCGACGAGATCAATCGCACCGCCGCGCACCCAAAGCGCGCTGCTCGAGGCGATGGCCGAGCACCAGGTGACCGTGGACGGCACCTGCCACACGCTGCCCCAGCCCTTCTTCGTGGTCGCGACCCAGAACCCGGTGGACCTGGCCGGCACCTTCCCGCTGCCCGATTCGCAGATGGATCGCTTCCTGCTGCGCCTGAAGCTGGGGTATCCCGATGCGGCCGCCGAACGCGAGATGCTGGCCGGTGAAGACCGCCGCGACCTGATTGCGCAGAGCATGCCGCGCCTGGGCAGCGAGGACGTCATCGCGCTGCGCGCCGCGGTCGAACGCCTGCACGCCAGCCCGGCGCTGGTGAACTACGTGCAGGCGCTGCTGCAGGAGAGCCGCCGCCATCCCGGCGTGCAGGTAGGGCTGTCGCCGCGGGCGGGCCTGGGCCTGCTGCGCGGCGCGCGCGCCCACGCCCTGCTCGACGGCCGCAGCCACGTGCAGCCCGAAGACGTGCAGGCCCTCTTCAGCCAGGTGGCCGCGCACCGCCTGGTGCCCGAATCGGAATCCGAGGGCCGCGACGCGCTGGCGGAAAGCATCCTGCGCGCGGTGGCGGTGGACTGACGTCCTTGGCCCGGCCGCGCGACCTGATCGAGCGCTTCAGCGACCGCCTGGCGGGACTGCCGCTGGTCCGTCCGCGGACGCTGGAATCACTGCCGGTCGTTATCGACCGGCGCCGCGTGTACGTGATGCCGACCGGCTTCGGCCTGTTCCTGTCGCTGATGCTGCTGGCGATGCTGCTGGGCGGCCTGAACTACAACAACAACCCGGCGCTGCTGCTGGCCTTCATCCTGATCGCGGTCGCGCACAACAGCCTGGTGCATGCGCACCTGACGCTGTCGGGGCTGCGCCTCATCGCCCTGCACGCCGAGCCGGTGCCAGCCGGCCGGCCGCTGCTGCTGAGGCTGGCGTTCGAGGCCAGCGGCAACCGCGTCCGTTCCGGGCTGGAGCTGCGCGCCGGCGACGAGGAGGCCTTCCTCGACCTGGCACCCGGCGAGCGCGGTGAACTCGTCATCGCGCTGCCGACGCAGCGCCGCGGCTGGCTGCCGCTGGGCCGGCTGCGCCTGTCGACGATCCGTCCGTTCGGCCTGGCGCGCGCCTGGTCCTGGCTGCGGCCCGACACCCGCATGCTGGTCTATCCGGCGCCGGAGGCCGAAGCGGTGCCGCTGCCCGACCTGGGCGGCGACGGCCAGACGCAGCGCACGCGCAACCATGGCGAACAGCCGCACCACCTGCGCGACTACCGCGCCGGCGACGGTTTGCGCCAGATCGCATGGAAGTCATCGGCGCGCGCCGACCGCCTGCTCGTGCGCGAGTACGAAGCCACCGCCCACCGTGAACTGGAGCTGGATTGGTTCACCCTGGGCAAGCTGGACCATGAAGCGCGCATCCGCCGCCTGGCGCGCTGGGTGCTGGAGGCCGAGCGCCAGGGCCGGCGCTACCGGCTGCGCCTGCCTTTGGCGGTCATCGGGCCGGCCACCGGCCCCGAGCACCGCCATGCCTGCCTGCGCGCACTGGCGCTGATGCCCGATGCCTGAGCCGCTGACCGAACCCTTGCCGCCGCGGCTGCGCGCCTGGTGCATGGCGGCCGCGATGGCCTGCCTGTTGCCCCTGCTGCTGCAGGTTCCGCCGCTGCTGGCGATCGGGCTGGGCGTGGTCGCCGCCGTGGGTGTGGCGGTGGCGAAGCCGTGGCCGATGTTCGTGCGTCTTTCCATGCTGGTCGCGCTGATGGGCTACGTGATGGTGAGCTTCGGGTTCAGCCTGGGCCGGGACGCCGGCTGTGCCCTGCTGGCGGCGCTGCTGGCGCTCAAGCCGTTCGAGACGCACCGCTTGCGCGATGCGCGCAGCCTGCTGGGCTTCTCGATGTTCGCGCCCTTCGCCGCATTCCTGCAGGACCAGGGACCGCTGGCCCTCGCGCTTTCCCTGCCGGCCGCTGCACTGCTGCTGCTGGCACTGGCGCTGCTGGCCGAACAGCGCCCCGGCGCCGCGGTGGCGCGTGTGGATCGCCGTCGCGCCGGCACCATCGGCATGGCGGTGGCGATGGCGCTGCCCTTGGCGCTGGCGGGCTTCTGGCTGTTCCCGCGCCTGTCCAGCCCGCTCTGGGGCCTGCCGGAGAACGCGCTGGGCCGCAGCGGCCTGGGCGACCGCATGACGCCTGACGAATGGGTGGACCTGTTCGCCGACGACAGCCCGGCGCTGCGGGTGCGGTTCGACGGCGCCGAGCCGCGCCAACAGGATCTCTACTGGCGCGGGCAAGTGCTCTGGGACTTCGACGGCCGGACCTGGAGCCGTGGCCCGGCGCCCCTGCCGATGCCGTCGCCTGCGCTGGCGTCGCGGTCCGCGCCGATCCGCTACGAAGTGTCCATGGAGCCCACCGATCGCCGCTACCTGGTCACGCTCGACCTGCCGATGCAGGTGCCTGCGCCGTCACAACTGCACAGCGACTACACGGTGCTGGCGAACGAGCCGGTCACCCAGCTGCTCAAGTACAGCGCGGTGTCGTCGGTGAACGCCCGCGAAGGATCCATCCTGTCGCCCGAAGAGTCGCGCATGGCGCTGTCGCTGCCCCGCGACCTCAATCCGCGCATGCGCGCCCTGGCCCAGGAATGGCGCGCCGAGGCCGGCGGCGACGATACCGCGGTCGTGCGGCGCGCCCTGGCCTGGGTCAGCGCGGAATTCAGCTACAGCCTCGACGTGCCGCCCAGCGGCCGCAACGCCGTGGACGATTTCCTGTTCGACACCCAGGTCGGTTTCTGCCAGCACTTCAGTTCGGCGTTCGTCAACCTGATGCGCGGCGCCGGCATCCCCAGCCGCGTGGTGCTGGGCTATTCGGGCGGCTATCGCAACCGGTTCGGCGACTACTGGGTGGTGCGCCGGATGGACGCGCACGCCTGGGCGGAAGTCTGGCTGCCCGGCCGGGGCTGGGTGCGCGTGGACCCGACCGCCGCCGTGGCGCCCGAGCGGGTGCTCGATACCGTGGAAGACCTGGTACGCAGCGAATCGCTGCTGCCTTCCACTTTCGCGCCGCTGCTGGACCTGGGCGATTGGGCGCGACGCAACTGGAACGACCTGGTGCTGGGCTTCAACGCCGCCCGCCAGGCCAGCCTGCTGCGCCCGCTGGGCATCGACGAGGCCAGCAGCGCCCAGCTCAGCGCCGCCTTCGCCGTCGGGGCCGGCCTGGCCCTGGGCCTCACGCTGTGGGTACTGATGCGCGGGCGCCCCAAACCGCGCGACCCGCTCGAGGCCGCCTGGCACGCGTTCACGCGCCGGCTGCGCCGCGCCGGGCTGGCCAAGCCGCCGTCGGAGCCGCCGCTGAGCTTTGGCGAACGACTGGCGCGGCTGCTGCCCAGCCACGGCGATCGCCTGCGATCGCTCAGCCGCCGTTATGCCGGCTGGCGATACGCTCCAGGACAGCTGTCGCCCGAAGACAAGGCCCGATTGATCGCCGAGCTTCGCGCCTACCGCCCCGATGCCGCCCATGCACCCGCCGGAGAACGCCCATGAATCGCATCCTTCCCCTCGCCGCCGCGCTGCTGCTGGCCGGCTGCG